>NZ_JAAIVC010000087.1 GCF_010975005.1 Caulobacter sp. 17J65-9
CGAGACCGTCGTGCCGGGCGTCACCGGATGGCTGGTGACCCCGCGCGAGCCGGGCGCCTGGGCCGCGGCGCTGGCCGAAGCGCTGGACGCCGGGCCGGCCCGCCGGGCCGAAATGGGCGAGCAGGGCCGTGCGCGGGCGCGGGCGCTGTATTCGGTCGACGCCATGTGTGACGCGACGCTGGCGGTGTATCGCCGCCTGGTCGCCGGGCGGGCCCGCGCGGTCGCCTGAAAATCGATACCGCGGGTCTTCCTGTCGAAAGGTTCCGTTAAGGCTGCGCTCGACTGGCGCCGGAAAGTTACGCTCTGCTTTTCTTTGAGCGCCGACGCTTGATCCCAATAACGGCGTTGGTCATATACATCCGTTGTCCGCGGGTCACCGCGCGACGCCGCGTGCCCCGCGCCGGGCCGCACACTTCGGATCAACAGGCTGGAGCCACGCCTATTCGCCGTCCTATGCAAGCGCCCCCCACCCGTGAGGGACCGCGCATGAACCAAGACATCCGCGCCCCCAAGGTCCTGCTCATCGACCAGCACGGCGAGAAGCAGGGGGTCATGCCCACGGCTTCCGCGATCGAAGCTGCTGAAGAGGCGGGCCTGGACCTGGTGGAGATCGTGCCGACCGCCGATCCGCCGGTCTGCAAGATCCTCGACTACGGCAAATTCCGCTTCCAGGAGCAGAAGAAAAAAGCCGAGGCGCGCAAGCGGCAGAAGGTCGTCGAGATCAAGGAAATCAAGCTTCGCCCGAACATCGACACGCACGACTACGATGTGAAGGCGAAGGCGATGACCCGGTTCTTCGAGGAAGGCGACAAGGTGAAGGTCACCCTGCGCTTCCGCGGCCGTGAAATGGCTCACCCCGAGCTGGGCATGAAGCTGCTCCAGAAGGTCAAGGCCGACTTCGAGGAAGTCGCCAAGGTCGAGTACGAGCCGCGCATGGAAGGCCGGCAAATGATCATGATCCTCGCGCCCAAGTGAGCGCGGCGAGGTCCCGATGCGAAAACGCCCCCGGGGAAACCCGGGGGCGTTTTTCGTTTCGCAGCAAGAACCCTCTCCCGCCCGGGCGGGAGAGGGCAGGGTGAGGGTGGGGAGACTCGACGTCGGCCGTCGTGCGGCGGACAGGTCCCCTCACCCTGCCCTCTCCCCGCAAGCGGGGAGAGGGTTCGCCCCTAGATCTCCTGATTGTACGCGCCGACCTCGGCGCGGCGGGCCAGGCGGGGCTTCACCTCGTCGCGGAACAGGGCGCGCATGTCGTCCTCGGACTTGGCGCTCTCGACCACCACCACCAGCTCCGGCTTGTTGGAGGAGGCGCGCACCAGCACCCAGGAGCCGTCCTCCAGCGCCACGCGCACGCCGTTGACGGTGATCACCTCCTGGATCTTGCGGCCCAGGATGGTGCCGCCGGCGGCGGCGAAGTCCTGGTACTCGCGCACCACGTCCTCGACCACGCCGTACTTCCGCTCGTCGTCGCAGTGGGGCGACATGGTCAGCGAGGTCCACGCGACCGGGAGGGCCTTCTTCAGGTCCGACAGCTTCTTGCCCGGGTTGCGGTCCAGCATCTGCAGGACGGCGGCGGCGGCGACCACGCCGTCGTCATAGCCGCGCCCGATCGGCGGGTTGAAGAAGAAGTGGCCCGACTTCTCGAACCCGGCCAGGGCGCCCAGCTCGGCGGTCTTGCGCTTGATGTAGCTGTGGCCGGTCTTCCAGTAGACGGTCTTGGCCCCGTTGGCGTGCAGCACCGGATCGGTGGCGTAGAGGCCGGTCGACTTCACGTCGACCACGAAGGTGGCGTTCGGGTGCAGGGCCGACAGGTCGCGCGCCAGCATCAGGCCGATCTTGTCGGCGAAGATCTCCTCGCCCTCGTCGTCGACCACGCCGCAGCGGTCGCCGTCCCCGTCGAAGCCCAGCGCCACGTCGGCCCCGTGCTCCTTCACCGCCTTGGCCATCTCCTTGAGCATGGCGTGGTCTTCGGGGTTCGGATTGTACTTGGGGAAGGTGTTGTCGAGGGTGCAGTCCATCTCGATCACCTCGACGCCCATCCGGCGCAGGGCCTCGGGCGCGAAGGCGCCGGCCGTGCCGTTGCCGCAGGCGGCGACCACCTTCAGCGGCCGCGACACGCGCGCCTGCGAAACCTCGTCGAGGTAGCGCGCGGCGAAGTTCTCGACCTGCTCCAGACGACCGCCCGGACGCGCCACGCCCTCGGCGCCCAGCACGATCTGCTTGAGCCGGCCCATCTCGTCCGGGCCGAAGGTCAGCGGCGCCTGGGCCCCCATCTTCACCCCGGTCCAGCCGTTCTCGTTGTGGCTGGCGGTGACCATGGCCACGCACGGCGCGTCCAGCGCGAACTGGGCGAAATAGGCCATCGGCGAGACCGACAGGCCGATGTCCAGCACCTCGCAGCCGGCCTGCAGCAGGCCCACGATCAGGGCCTGCTTCACGCTCAGCGAATAGCTGCGGAAGTCGTGGCCGACCACGATGCGGGGCTTCACCCCGATTTCCTGGACGTAGGTGCCCAGGCCCAGACCCAGGGCCTGGATGCCGAGGAGGTTGATCTCCTTCTCCAGCACCCAGCGCGCGTCGTACTCGCGGAAGCCCGTCGGCTTCACCAACGGAATGGTCTCGTATTCGAAGGTGTTGGGCTTCAGGTCGGCGCGCGGCGTGGGCAGCATGGAACGTCCTACGGTTGCGGTCGGCCCGTATAACGAGGATTGGTGACGAACGGGCAAGGGGGGAATTGATGATTCTGGAAACAAAGCGCACGACTGGAGCGGTCTGTCTCCTTGCGGCGCTGCTGTTCGGAAACGCCGCGTCGGCCGGAGAGTTCAAGGCCGCCCCGAACGCCAGCTACGTTGTCGACCTCGACACGCCGGACGGCAACTTCTCCCTGTGGCAGGCCGACGACCTGACCGGGCTGAACGCGCTGCGCACGAACGTGACCTTCGCCCGCCTGGGCAAGGACAAGACCTATGCCCCGCACTTCGCCGTGGCCCTCGAGAACGACAAGGGTCGGGTGGTCCTGGGCGCGAGCGTCCTGAAAGGAAAGGTGATGATCGTCACCCTGACCACCTGGCAGGGCGACAAGCAAACCGCGCAGGAGATGTTCATGCTCCCGCCCGAGCCGAGCGAGACCTTCGCCCTGGATCTCGACTGGACGCCGGACGGCGTCGTCACGGCCGTGATCCACAGCCAGGCGACCAAGGACATGAACGGCTTCGAGCGTCACCAGGCCCGGCTCGACGGCGCGCCGGCGCGGCTCGAGATCACCGGCTCGACCGCCGAAGTGGAATTCAAGCCCCTGAAGCTCGGCAGCACGACGCCGTAAGCGTCAGATCACGCCCGCGCGCAGCACGTCGTGCACGTGCAGGATTCCCACCGGCCGGCCGTCCTCGACGACGAACAGCACGGTGATGCGGTTGTCGTTCATCAGCTTCAGCGCCTCGCCGGCCAGCATGCCCCGCTCGACAGCCAGCGGCGCGGGCGTCATCACCTCGCCGGCCGTGTGGGTCATCAGGCCTTCCATGTGGCGGCGCAGGTCGCCGTCGGTGACGATCCCGGCCAGCCGCCCTTCGGCGTTGAGCACGCCGACGCAGCCGAACCGCTTCTCGGTCATGATCAGCAGGGTCTCGTGCATGGCGGTCGCCATCCGCGCCAGCGGCAGCTCGGCGGCGGGGTGCATCAGGTCGCCGACCGTGCGCAGCACCGCGCCCAGCTTGCCGCCCGGGTGGAACACCCGGAAATCCAGCGCGGTGAAGCCGCGCCGCTCCAGCAGGGCCACGGCCAGGGCGTCGCCCAGCGCGATCTGCAAGGTGGTGGAGGTGGTCGGCGCGTCGACGCCGTCGGTCGCTTCCGGCTCCGGCGGCAGCAGCAGCAGCACGTCGGCGGCGCGGCCGAGCGCGGAGTCTTCCTTGGCCGTCATGCCGATCAGCGGGATGCCGAAGCGCTTGGCGTAGGCGACGACGTCGGCCAGTTCCTTGGTCTCGCCCGACTTGGACAGGGCCAGGACGGCGTCGTCGGTGCCGATCATGCCGAGGTCGCCGTGGCTGGCCTCGGTCGCGTGCACGAAGATGGCCGGGGTGCCGGTCGAGGCCATGGTCGCGGCGACCTTGCGCCCCACGTGGCCGGACTTGCCCACGCCCGTGCAGACCACCCGGCCGGTGATGCCGTGCAGGGTCTCCACGGCCTTGGCGAAGGCGCCGTCCAGCTCCTCGCCCATGCGGCGCAGCGCGTCGGCCTCGATCTGCAGAACCCGGCGGCCGACCCCGGCGGCGTCGAAGGCGCTCATCACTTGGTCTCCGGGGCGGGCTGGGCGGCGGGCGCGGGCGCGACGGCGGGTTGGGCCGCCTTGGCGGCGTCCTCGGCCGCCTTGCGACGCTCGGCGATCACGTAGTCGGGGACCTCGACCGGGTGGCCGAAGGGCGCGGGCGAGCGCGCCCCGAAGCCCTGGGGCCAGACGAGGCCAATGGCGACCATGAGGACCGCGGTGAGCGCGGCGAGGGGATAGAACAGCCGATCGGACATGTCGGCCGTATAGCCTTTGCGCGCGCCCTCGACAAACCGCCGTCGGACGAGACTTGACCCCGGCGCGCTCCGGAGGCTAGCCCCGCCTGGTCCCAACGCGAGGTCCCGCCATGCCGCTTCTCGTCCTTCTCCGCCACGGCCAGAGCCAGTGGAACCTGGACAACCGCTTCACCGGCTGGGTGGACGTGAACCTGACGCCCGAGGGCGAGGCCCAGGCGCGCCGCGGCGGCGAGCTGCTGAAGGACGCCGGCATCCACTTCGACCGCGAGTACACCTCGGTCCTGACCCGCGCGATCCGCACCGGCGAGATCGCCCTGCACGCCGCCGGCCAGGGCTGGGTCCCGGTGGTGAAGGACTGGCGGCTGAACGAGCGCCACTACGGCGGCCTGACCGGCTTGAACAAGGCCGAGACCGCCGAGAAGTTCGGCGACGACCAGGTCAAGGTGTGGCGCCGCTCCTACGACGTGCCGCCGCCGGACCTGGCCCCGGGCGGCGAATGGGATTTCGCGGCCGACCGCCGCTACCACCACGCCAAGGTGCCCTCGACCGAGAGCCTGAAGACCACGCTGGACCGCGTGCTGCCGTTCTGGACCGACGAGATCGCCCCACGCCTGGCCGAAGGCGAGACCATCCTGGTCGCCGCCCACGGCAACTCGCTGCGCGCCATCGTCAAGCACGTGTTCGGCGTCAGCGAAGATGACATCGTCAACGTCGAGATCCCGACCGGCAACCCGCTGGCCATCGTGCTGGACGACCACCTCGACCCGCTCTCGGCCCGCTATCTCGACGAGAGCCGCGCCGAGGCGATCCCGCACTTCATCAAGGACGCGCGTTGAACGACGACGCCGTCTTCATGCGCCGGGCGATCGCGGTCGCCCGCGTGAACCTCGGCAAGACCCGGCCCAATCCGGTGGTCGGCTGCGTGCTGGTGAAGGACGGCGTGGTGCTGGCGGAGGCCGCCACCGGCGAAGGCGGTCGTCCGCATGCCGAAGAACAGGTCCTGGCCGCCGCGGGCGACGCCGCCCGCGGCGCGACCGCCTTCGTCACCCTGGAACCCTGCGGCGCGCGCAGCTCCGGCGCGCCGTCCTGCGCCGAACGGCTGGCCCTGTCCGGCGCGGCGCGGGTGGTGATCGCCTGCGAAGACCCCTCCCCCTTCGCCTCCGGCCAGGGGATCGAGCGCCTGACCGCGGCCGGCGTGCCGTTCGAGACCGGCCTGCTCGCCGACGAAGCGGCGGCGCTGAGCCAAGGCTTCGTGCACCGCATGACCACCGGGCGGCCGTTGGTGGCCGAAAGCGACGACGGCGACGGCTTCGACGGCCCGTTCGAGCCGCACCCGGGCGAGGACCTGGAGACAGCCCTGCAGCGCCTGGGCGCCGAAGGCTGGAACCAGCTGTGGGTCCGCCGTGCGGGCGAGCTCGCCGCCCGCCTGCGGGCCCAGGGCGTGCTCGCCTAGACCCGACGCTCTTCCATTCCGGCACAGGTCATGTGCCGGCCGCCCGCCTAGTCGGAACGGGCCACCCATCTATTTGAAACCCAGCAAACGACGCGCGATCGAACGCGCGCCGCACACGCCTTTGTCGGCCACGACGGCCGGCGGAGCGCCGGCGGATCTTTCCCCCTCCCTGTTCGCCGGCGGGCGCGCCGTCCCCCGACGGCGCGCCATGCCCGGGGGCTTTCTCGGGGCTTTCCGAATTCTGAACGGGGGGCGGCCTGCGGTTAGGTGGTGTTAACCACGCCCCGTCGATAACGTCGGATCGGCCACCGGAAGTTCTCATGTCCTCGAAGGACACAACCGTCCGCCACCGTCGGCTGACCCAGTCCGAGGCGGACGAGATCTGCGCCAAGCACGACCGCCTGTGGACCGCCCGGCTGGGCGGTGCGCGCGCCGTGTTCTCGTGGACCGACATCTCCGGCCTGAAGCTGGCCGGCCGCAACCTGTCCGACGCCGACTTCACCGCCACCATCATGGTCGACACCGACCTGACCGGGGCCAAGCTCGACCAGGCCAACCTGTTCGGCGCCGACATGCAGGGCGCCAAGTTGGCCGGGGCCAGCCTGCGCCGGGCCGACCTGCGCGGGGCCTGCCTGCGTGGCGCCGACCTGACCGCCGCCGACCTGTTCGAGGCCGACCTGCGCGAGGGCACCATCGCGGCGGCCGACAAGCAGCTGGGCCTGCGCATTCTGGAGCCGACCAACCGCGCCGCCGAGGCGCAAGGCGCGAGCCTGGTCGGGGCCAACCTGGAACGCTCCAAGCTGTCGGGCGTGATCGCCATCAAGGCCGACTTCAGCGACGCGGTCATGAAAGACTGCAAACTGGTGCGCGCCAACCTCAAGCAGGCGACCCTGAAGGGCGTCGACCTGGCCGGCGCCGACCTGTCGGGGGCCGACTTTTCCGGGGCCGACCTTACCGACGCCGTGCTGGTCGGGGCCAAGACGCTGCAATGGCGGGCGGACGGGGCCGATATGACCGGCGTGCTGACCGACAAGCCGGTCGGCCAGCCGGTGGACGCCCTGCCCTACGACGAGATGCTGCGCGCCCACGCCCAGTGGTGCGAGACCGGCGGGCGCGAGGGCAAGCCGTCGATGTTCAACAACGCCGACCTGCGCGCGCTGAAGTCGGTGCGCGGCCTGAACCTGACAGCGCTGTCGGCCAAGGGCGCGGTGTTCTACGGCCTGGACATGGAAGGCGTGCAGCTGCAGGGCGCGCACCTGGAAGACGCCGACCTGCGCGGCTGCAACCTGCGCCGCGCCGACCTGCGCGGAGCCCGGCTGGCGCGCGCCAAGCTGTCTGGATCGGACCTGCGCGACGCGCACCTGGGGCCGCTGCTGATCTCCCAGGACCGGCTGCTGCCGGCCGACCTGACCGGCGCGAACCTGAAGGGCGCGGACTTCTCCGGCGCCGACCTGCGCCGCGCCCAGATGGCCGGCACGGACCTCAGCCGCGGCAAGTTCACCGGCGCCCAGCTGCGCGGCGCCGATCTGACCGGCGCCGTCCGCCACGGCGTGCGCGACCTCAACGAGCTGGACTGACCCCCTCCCGCGAACACGAAAAAGGGCGGCGCGAGGTCCGCGCCGCCCGAAGTTTTTCGGAGGGAAGAAAGAGAGAGGTGAAGGCGTCAGGCCGCGGCGGCCTCGCCTTCGATCAGGCCGGTCGGGGCCTGGGTGGAGATCTCGACCCGGCGCGGCTTCAGGGCTTCCGGCAGCTCGCGCTTCAGCGAGATCGACAGCAGGCCGTCCTGCAGCTGGGCGTCGGTGACCACCACGTAGTCGGCCAGCTGGAAGCGGCGCTCGAAGTCGCGCTCGGCCAGGCCGCGGTGGAGGTAGCGTCGCTCGGCGTCGTCGTTGGCGCCCTTGCGCCCCTGGACGGTCAGCAGGTGCTCCTTGACCTCGACGTTCAGCTCCTCGGGCTTGAAGCCGGCCACCGCCAGTTCGATCCGGTAGGCGTTCTCGCCGATCGTTTCGATGTTGTAGGGCGGCCAGTTGGTCGGGCTTTCGGTCTTGGCCGCCTGTTCCAGCAAGCTGGCGAGGCGGTCGAAGCCGACCACGGAACGGTAGAGGGGAGCGAAATCATAGGAACGCATCACGGCATCCTCCTGCATCAGCAAGGTTGCGGACGCCCCGCGGCTTGCCCGGGGCGCTTGGGTTGAAACCGCGCGGCCCGATGTCGGCCCCGTGCGGTCTGAAGGCCCTAAGTTCGGCGCCTTCGTACTCTCAGTTAGGAAGCGCGGCGGAGGCCGCAAGGGGCGTCGCCGAAGCTTCACGCGAAACCGCTTGCCAGCCCCCCGTACACGCCTAGGCTGTCGTCTCGCCCGCTCGAGCGCGTTCCGCAAAAGTGGATCCGGTTTTGCGATCGAACGCGCTCAAGCTTTTGGATGAGAGCCTGTCTTATCCGTTCAGATGGTTCCATCTGAACGGAACAGGCTCTGGAGGAACTCCGATGGTCCGCTCCGCCGCGCTTCTCGCCGTCGTAATCGCCGCCGCCTTCGCAGCGCCCGCCATGGCGGCGCCGTCCACCGCCGTCGCGGCCCGGGCGGCCGCGCCGCGCTTCGAGGAAGACGCCGCGCTCGCGTCCGCCGTCGCGGCTCCGGCCCGCTCCGACGCGCACAAGGCCCGCGACGCCTTCCGTCATCCCTACGAGAGCCTGACCTTCTGGGGCCTGACCCCCGGCATGACGGTGATCGAGATCCAGCCGGGCGGCGAAGCCTGGTGGACCGAGATCCTGGCCCCCTACGCCAAGGCGACGGGCGGGACTTATCTCGGCGCCTACAACGACCTGGCCAGCCCCAACATGACCGACGCCGGCCGCAAGGCGCGGGCCGACTTCGAGGCGAAGTTCGGGGTCAAGGCGGTGAACTTCGGCTCGACCTCCGGTGTGGGCGTCCAGCCGGGCTCGGCCGACATGGTCCTGGTCGCGCGCGCCTTCCACAACTGGGCCCAGCAGGGGTCGACCGACCAGTTCATGGACGCCTTCTTCAAGGCGCTGAAGCCGGGCGGCGTGCTGGCCGTCGAGCAGCACCGCGCGCCGGAAGGCTCTGATCCGAAAGCCGGCAACGGCTACGTGCCGGAGAGCTACGTGATCGAGGCGGCGAAGAAGGCCGGCTTCGTGCTGGAGGCGCGCAGCGACCTGAACGCCAACCCCAAGGACACCCGCGACCACCCGTTCGGGGTCTGGACCCTGCCGCCTGTGCGCCAGACCACCGAGGACGGCCGCACCCTCACCGACGCCGAGCGCGCGCACTTCGACGCGATCGGCGAGAGCGACCGCATGACGCTGCGATTCCGCAAGCCTGCGTGAGGTTCGCGGCTTTGACCGAGGCGGCGGAGCGGTTTACACGCATAGGGGTCGAGGCGCCGGCTCGGGGGACCGTCGCGTCGTACGGGGGTTGTGATGTCTGAGTTGTCGCCCTGGGCGTCTCGTCGAGGGGTGATCGCGGGAGTTTCGGCCTTGGTTCTGGCCGGTTGCCGCCGCGAACCCGAGAAGAAGGCCCCGGCCAAGCAAACGCCGGCGGGTCCGCCCGAGGGCTCGCTTGAATGGGCGGTGGCGGGCGCCTGGCGCTCGCCCAGCGACCGGGCGCGCGACGCCTGGCGTCACCCCAAGGAGACCCTCGAATTCTTCGGCCTCGCCCCGGGCCAGACCGTGGTCGAGTTCTGGCCGGGCGCCGGCTGGTGGACCGAGATCCTCGCCCCCTACCTGGCCCGCACCAAGGGCACGCTCTACGCCGCCAACTTCCAGGTCGGCGCGGGGGCCGAGCCGGCCCAGGTCGAGATCGTCGACCGCTTCCGCAAGCGGTTCGGCTCCGACAAGAAGCTCTACGGCGACGTGAAGATGACCGAGTTCGGCCCGACCAGCGGGCCGGTCGTGCCGGCCGGAACGGCCGACCTGGTCATGTTCATGCGCAACCTGCACAACTGGATGGCCGCCGGCATCGCCGAAAAGGCCTTCGCCGACGCCTTCGCCGCGCTGAAGCCGGGCGGCGTCCTTGGAATCGAGCAGCATCGCGCCGACATCGGAGGCACCCAGGATCCGGCCGCGACCAGCGGCTACGTTCAGGAGCCCTACGTGAAACAGCTTGCGGCCGAGGCGGGTTTCGCCTTCGTGGCCTCCAGCGAAGTCAACGCCAATCCCAAGGACACGAAGGATCACCCCTTCGGCGTCTGGACCTTGCCGCCGCAGCGCCTGACCGCGCCGCGGGGACAACCCGCCAACCCCGCCTTCGACCGGTCGAAGTACGACGCGATCGGCGAAAGCGACCGCATGACGCTCAAATTCAGGAAGCCCGCGTGAACCGCGTCGCCGCCTTCGCCGCCAATGCGCCCCTGATGTCGATCCCGGGGGCATCCGCGCCCGCCGGGGGGATCGGCGAATGGTGTCGGGGCGCCGGCGGGCTTCGCCTGCGCGCCGCCTTCTGGCTGCCCCAGGGCACGCCGCGCGGCACCGTGGTGCTGAGCCCCGGCCGCACCGAGCCGATCGAGAAGTACTACGAGGTCATCGGCGACTTCCTGGACCGCGACTTCGCCGTCCTCGCCCATGACTGGCGCGGCCAGGGCCTGTCGGCCCGCCTGCTGCCCGACCGGCTGAAGGGCCACGCCCGCGCCGTCGAAGAGTACCTGGACGATTATTCGCGGCTGCTCGACACCTTCGAGAGCCGCATGCCGCAGCCGTGGATCATGGTCGGCCACTCGATGGGCGGCTGCCTGAACCTGCTCAGCCTGATGGCCGGCGAGACCCGCTTCGCCTCGGCCCTGCTGTCCAGCCCCATGCTACGGCTGAAGACCGGCAAGCGGTCGATGTGGTCGGTGCGCTTCGCGGCGCGCTGGAACGTGCGCCACGGCAAGGCCGGGGAATACGTGCTGGACGACTACGACGACCCGTTCGAGCACACCTTCGAGAAGGACGGCCTGACCAGCGACCGCGCCCGCTACGAGCGCTGGCGCGAGCAGCTGTACGCCTGCCCGCACCTGGCGGTCGGCGGCATCACCTGGGGCTGGCTGGCCTTCGCGGTCGACGCCGGCGAGCGGGTGATGAAGCCCAAGGTGCTGAAGCGGGTGAAGACCCCGGTGACCATCGTCCAGGGCGGCGACGACGCGCGCGTCTGGAAGACGGCCGCCCGCTGGGTCGCCAAGCGCCTGCCGCGCGGCAAGTACGTCGAGGTCACGGCCGCCAAGCACGAAGTGCTGATGGAGGTCGACGAGCGTCGCTGGCCGTTCTTCCGCGAGTTCGACGACCTGGCCGAACAGCTGGCGCCGCGCGAGGAGTACGCCCCTCAGGCCGAGACGGTTTACCCGACGCCGGAGGCCGAAGGCTTCCAGGAAACCCCCGCCCCGGCGGTCATTTCGCCGAGCGCTTGAGCGCGACCAGCGCCTCTTCGAGCGCCGCCGGATCGCCGGCGGCGACGATCTGGCCCGTGCCGTCCACCGCCTGGCCCCGCCAGTTGGTGACCGAGCCGCCCGCGCCCTCGACCACGGGGACCAGGGCCTCGATGTCCCACGCCTTCAGGCCGGCCTCGATGACCAGGTCGATGCGCCCCAGCGCCAGCATGGCGTAGGCGTAGGCGTCGCAGCCCAGCCGCGCCAGCCGCGCGGCCGCGCGCACCTGGGTCCAGGCGCCCAGCTCGGCGCCGTCGAACATGTCCGGGTCGGTGGTGGCGATCACCGCGTCGGTCAGCTTGGGACAGGACCTGACCTTCAGCGCGCATTCGGCCCCGCGCGCGATCAGGCGCGAGCCTGAGGCCGTGCCGACGAACACCTCGTCCAGAACCGGTTGGGAAATGACGCCGACCACCGGGCGTCCTTCGCGCCGCAGCGCGATCAGGGTGGTCCACAGCGGCAGGCCGGCCACGAAGGCGCGCGTGCCGTCGATCGGGTCCAGCACCCAGACGAATTCGGCGTCCGGGCGATCCTCCCCGTATTCCTCGCCGATCACCCCGTGCTCGGGAAAGCGCTCGGCGATCAGCTTGCGGATCGCCGCCTCCGAACCCCGACCCGCCTCGGTCACCGGATCGTAGCCGCTCCCCGCCGCCTTGTTCTCGTGGCCGCAATCGGTCCGGAACAGGGGAAGGGCCACGGCGCCCGCGGCGCGCGCGAGTTCGACGGCGAAGGCTTCAAATCGGGCGAGGTCGGTCATCCCGCCGACTTAGACCATCTGCGGCCTGAGGCGAACCGTCGCTTCCGTGAGGAGCGGGGCGCTCAGGGCCACGTTCGAGCGAGCGCATGGACCGGCGAGATTTGCGTTTGGGCGCCGGTCCAGCGCGCGTTCAGGATGGTCAGGCGGCGGTGCCGTCTCCGGCGTTCAGCGACTTGGCCAGGTCCAGCAGCCGGCGGCGCGGACGCTCGCCCAGCTGGTAGTAGGCCTGGATCAGATCCAGGGTCTCCTTGCGCGAGTACACTTCGCCGCCCGACTTCTCGTCGTTGGCGCTCTCACGCGAGGCGGCCTCGGCCAAGCCGTCGTAGAAGTAGCTCACCGGCGTTTCAAGCGCTTCGGCCAGTTGCCACAGCCGCGCCGCCGAAATGCGGTTCGCGCCGCACTCGTACTTCTGAATCTGCTGGAAGCGGATGCCCACGGCCAGCGCCAGTTGCTGCTGGGTCAGACCCAGCAAGCGGCGGCGGCGGCGCAGGCGTTTGCCCAGGTGAAGATCGATGTCGGTCGCCATGCCTTTTCCCCCTGTCTCCTCGTCTCGGGGACCGTTCCGTTTCGGGACGGCTCGCCTTTCACGCGGCAAGGCTCGTGCCGGGCGGGAATTCAGCTCGCCCGGGCGGCGATCGGACAGGGGTAAGCGACGAGGACCGCCTTGATCGCGACGAGGCGACGGGACGGCGCTGAGGCCGTCCCGGAACGCGCCGGTTCAGGCTTCGCCCGGCGCCGCGGGGGCCTGGGCCTTGCGGGCCTGGTCGATCTGCTCCTTGGTCCAGCCGGCGACCACGAACGGGCCCTGGACGGTGAAACCCGCGGCCGGCAGGGCGTAGACGTCGCCGTCGCGGGTGCGGATGGCCACGCCCTTCAGCGCGCCGGCCTCGTCCAGCATGGCCTTGTCGACCGTGCCGAGATCGACGCCGGCGGAGTCCTTCACCGAGGCGCCGGCCTTCACGCTGTCGGCTGTCGCGGGGGTCGGGGCGGTGGTGGCCGCGGGCGCCTCGGCCGGCGGCGGCGGGGCTTTGGCGGCCGGCGGCATCGGCTGGGCCGAGGCCGGAACGGTCAGGGCCGCGGCGCAGGCGGCGGCGATCGACAGGGTCAAGACACGCATAAAACGCTCCAATCAGTTCCGCCCCGGCTGGGCAAAACGCGTCGGACGCCGAATGCGTTTCGGCTCAGCTTCGCGGCGAAGCGTCGCAGTTCAGAACAACTTTCGCGCGCGGGCCAGCCGCTCGACCCCCGCGTCCAGGGTGGCGTCGACCTTGGCGAAGCACAGGCGCACGACGCTGGTCACCGGGTCGGTCTCGTAGAAGGTCGACACGGGAATGGCGGCCACCCCGGCCTCCTTCACCGCCCGCAGGCAGAAGGTCCGGTCGTCGGCGTCGACGCCCGAAGCGGCCAGGTCGATGTTCAGGAAATAGGTGCCGCCGCTGTCCAGCACGGCGAAGCCCTCCGACCGCAGCCCGGCGGCCAGCCGGTCGCGCGAGCGCTGCAGGTCCCGCGGCATCGCCTCGAACCAGTCGTCGCAGTTCCCAAGCCCCCACGCCACGGCGGCCTGCAGGTTGGGCGGCGTCGTGAAGGTCAGGAACTGGTGCGCCTTGGCGACGGCGGCGGTCAGTTCGGGCGCGGCGCAGACAAAGCCGACCTTCCAGCCGGTCAGGGCGAACATCTTGCCGGCCGAGCCGATCTTCACCGTCCGCTCGCGCATGCCCGGGAGCGCCATCAGCGGCACGTGGCGGCGGCCGTCGAACACCACCTGCTCCCAGACCTCGTCGCAGATGGCGATCGCGTCGTGGACGACGCAGAACTCGGCCAGCAGGGCCAGGTCCTCGTGCGGGAACACCACGCCGGCCGGATTGAGCGGGTTGTTGAACACCACCAGCCGCGTGCGCGGCGTGAAGGCGGCGGCCAGCGCCTCGCGCCCGATGCGCCAGTCGGGCGGGGTCAGGCGCACCAGCCGCGCCACGCCCCCGGCCCGGCGGATCAGCGGCGCGTAGGCGTCGTAGAGCGGCTGGAACAGCACCACCTCGTCGCCGGGCTCGATCAGGGCCAGGAAGCTCGCCGCCAGGGCCTCGGTGGCACCGGAGGTGACCGTCACCTCGGTTTCCCAGTCCAGATCCAGACCCTGGAAGCGGCGGTAGTGGCCGGCGGCCGCCTGGCGCAGCTCCGGCACGCCGCGCATGGGCGGGTACTGGTTCCAGCCGTCGACCACCAGCTCGGCCGCCTTGCGCCGCAGCGCCTCGGGTCCGGGCGTGTCGGGGAAGCCCTGGCCCAGGTTGATCGCGCCGGTGTCGCGCGCGAGGCCGGACATCACCTCGAAGATGGTGGTGGGCAGGCCGGCGTAGACGGAATTGACCATGAGCCCCTCGGCGCGGTGCGGCCGCTGAACGCCGCAGCCGTCCGGATCGCATACGGCGGCTCGATTGCGAAGCCCGCGGCCTAGCCGGCGGCGACCTTCCCAACCGCCTCCCACCACAGCCAGAACAGGCCGGCCGCGGCGATCGAGACGGCGTAGGGCATGCGGGCGGGCGCAGCAGGCTCGGCCGCGGCCGCGCCGCCCGCCAGGGCGCCCGCGGCGCGCCAACGGGTCCAGGCCATCACCGCCAACGCCTGCAGGCCGCCCGCCAGGCCCAGCGACAAGATGAAGGC
>NZ_JAAIVC010000088.1 GCF_010975005.1 Caulobacter sp. 17J65-9
CAGGCGCATGCTGCCGCCGCCGCCGCCGCGGGTGGGCCGCGCGTCGGCGTCGAAGGGGGTCGAGATCACGATGAAGGCCAGGACGGGGACGAGGCCGCCGATCAGGCGGGCGACGCGCTTGGAGAGGGAGGTCATGGCGCGGTTCCTTCCTGTTGGAGCGCGCCGAGCGAGACGATCTGGATCGGCTTGGCGTCGGCCGGCGGGCTGAAGGTGAAGGCGTCGGCGGTGAAGTTCGGCCGCAGGCGCCAGTCCAGCCGCGCTTCGTATTGCGGCCGCTCGTCCTGGTCGGTGTGGATGATCACGAGTTTGCGCGGCAGGGGCTGTTCGCCGCGGTCGATCCACAGCTGCCAGTCGAGGCCGGGCTGGCTGAAGGCGAACTGGTCGGTGTCGTGGCCGTCGACGCGGGCGTAGCCGATGTACTGGGCCGCGGTCAGCTCATTGAGGCCGGAGTCCGGCGTGCCCCAGTAGAACAGGTCGTCCAGCGGCATATCCACGCCGAGGTCGTCCTCCAGCTTGTCCAGCAGCTCGTGGATGGTGCCGGGGGCGGCGACCTGGGCGTAGTACTTCTGTCGCGGCGCGTAGATGGTCAGGGTCTTGCCGTCGTAGAAGAACTGGCGGCGCTTGCGGTCGGTGTCGACGTCGACGAACAGGGCGTCGGGACGCTTGGCCTTGTAGGTGTTCACGCCGTCGAACTTGACCACGGTGTCGTCGTCCAGAACGACGTCGTTGGTGGTCCGGGCGGTCAGTTCGAACACCTTCTGGTCGCGCAGGAAGGCGCCCATCTTGTTCATCGCGTCGATGACCTTCGGGTCCACGGCCGGCGGCGCCTGAGCCGGCGCGGCCTGGGCCGGAGCCGCGACCGGCTTCTGCACCGCGGACTGGACCGCGGGCGGCGTCTGGGTCGGCATTGAGGCTGGCGTCTGGGCCGGCGCCGGGGCGGGAAGGGCGAGAACGACGGCGGTCGCGCCCGCCGCCGCGGCGAGCAGCCGTCGCGCCGTCGCGAGGTCCATCTGAACGGCCGTGGTCCGTGGCATCGCCAACTCCTTCCGCCGAGGTCCGACGGCAACGTCGCCTCGGGGCGGCCGCCCGCCAATCAGGTCAAACCCTCAGGCGGGGCGGCGGAACGCCGGAATACCGCGGCTATTTTGCGCCGGTCCTGTCGTCGCCGCCCCACAAGAAAGAGGCGGCGCAGGGGATGCGCCGCCTCAGGCCTGGGAGGAAAGAAAGCGGATCAGGCGCCGCCAGCGCCGGGCCGGCCGGGGGAGGGCCGACCCGCGCGCATTCGACTACGTCCGCGCGTTTCGGGGCATCGGGTCTGGACCGGACGCGGGGGGCGGACATGCCGGAGCCCGCGTCGGAAACACCCGACGCCTATTGCCGGGCCATGGCCACGGCCAGCGCCTGCTGCGGGTCGACCAGGTGGTCGGCCGACTTGGCGTCCTGGGCGATGGCCAGCTGCACGCCGCGGACCATGCCGTTGAAGGCGTTGCCTTGCGCGCCGTAGTCCGGCGACACGGGCGCGGCGCTGTCGCGGCCCACGTCCAGGCCGTCGTCGGCGGAGAACACGATGGCGGCGGTGGCCTCGACCCGGCCCTGGCCGACTTGCTCGCCATCGACGAACAGGGTGGCGGTCCCGCCCTTGCCCATGCCGCCGCCGTCGTAGGCGAACTCCATGCGCACCTGGCGCTTGCCCGGCGCCAGGGGCGCGCCAGCCTCGACGAAGAACTGCTTCAGGCCGAGGAAATTGTAGCAGTACTTCAGCTTGCCGCCCTTGGCGTACAGGCTCCAGCCGCCGATGTTGCCGCCCTGCGCGACGATCACGCCCTCGGCGCCTCCGTCGGGCACCTCGATCTCGGCGGTGACCGAGTGCGACTTGTTCTTCAGGTTCAGCACCGAGTTCTCGGACAGCCGGCCCATGGCCCCGAACAGGATCTGGCTGTTGCCGCGGATCAGCACCGGGCGGCCGGCGATGTCGGGATCACCCCGCTCCATGCCGCGGTCGTCCAGCGGCAGCACGTTGTGGCGGGCCGCCTCGATCAGGAACAGCCGCTTCAGCTCGCGCAGCTTGTCGGGAAACTGCTTCGACACGTCCTCGGCCTGGCTCCAGTCCTTGCTGGTGTCGTAGAGCTCCCAGACGTCGTCCTCGAAGGCCGGCGTCTTCTCGCCGACCAGCAGCCAGGGCGTCTTGTGCCGGGTCACCGCGGTCCAGCCCTTGTGGTAGACGCCGCGGTTGCCGAACATCTCGAAGTACTGGGTCTCGTGCCGCTCGGCCGCGCTTGCGTCGTTGAAGGCGTACAGCATGCTGACCCCTTCGATCGGCTGCTGCTGCACGCCGTTGACCATCGCCGGCTGGGGCAGGCCGGCCGCCTCCAGGATGGTGGGGGCGATGTCGATCACGTGGTGGAACTGGGTGCGCAGCTCGCCCTCGCCGCGCACGCCGTGCGGCCAGTGCACGATGGTGCCGTTGCGGGTGCCGCCGAAGTGCGAGGCCACCTGCTTGGTCCACTGGTAGGGCGTGTCCAGGGCGTGGGCCCAGCCGACGGCGTAGTGGTTGTAGGAGGTCGGCCCGCCCAGCTGGTCGATGTGGGCGTTCAGGAACTCGGGCGTCTCCAGCGCCGAAGCCCCGTTGAAGTTGATCATCTCGTTGAAGGTGCCGTTCAGCGTGCCTTCGGCCGAGGCCCCGTTGTCGCCGATGATGTAGAACACCAGCGTGTCCTCGAGCACGTGCAGCTTGTCGAGCGTGTCGATCAGCCGGCCGACGTGGTGGTCGGCGAACTCCAGGAAGCCGGCGTAGACCTCCATCTGCCGACGCAGCACCGGCTTGAGGTTCTCCGGCATGTCGTCCCAGGCGGGGATTTCCTTGTGCCGGGGCGTCAGCTTGCAGTCCTGGGGAATGACGCCGAGCTTCTTCTGGCGGGCGAAGATCTCCTCGCGCAGCGCGTCCCAGCCGGCGTCGAACTTGCCCTTGTACCTGTCGGCCCAGTCCTTGGGCACGTGGTGCGGGGCGTGGGTGGCGCCCGGCGCGAAGTACATGAAGAACGGCTTGTCCGGCGTCAGGGCCTTCTGCTGGCCGACCCAGGCGATCGCCTTGTCGGTCATGTCGGCCATGAAGTGATAGCCCTGCTCGGGCGTCTTCTCGGGCTCGACCGGCGTGGTCCCCTCGTAGATCGACGGGTACCACTGGTGCGCCTCGCCGCCGATGAAGCCGTAGAAGTATTCGAAGCCGCCGCCGCCGGTGGGCCAGGCGTCGAACGGGCCGACAGGCGAGGTCTCCCACACCGGCACCTCGTGGCACTTGCCGAACTGGGCCGTGGCGTAGCCGTTCAGCTTCAGGGTGCGCGCGATCGGCGAGCAGGTGTTGGGCAGCACCGAGGAATAGCCCGGCGCGCCGGTGGCGATCTCGGTGATGGCCCCCATGCCCACCGTGTGGTGGTTGCGCCCGGTCAGCAGGGCCTGGCGGGTGGGCGAGCACAGGGCGGTGGTGTGGAAGCGGTTGAAGCGCAGGCCGTGGCCGGCCAGCCGCTCGGCCGTCGGCGTGGCGCACGGCCCGCCGAAGGCGCTGGCGGCGCCGAAGCCGGCGTCGTCGATCAGCACGATCAGCACGTTCGGCGCGCCCTTGGGCGGGCGCAGTTGCGGGATCGGCGGGAATTTCGCCTCGGGGTCCTTGGCGTCGTAGGCCACGAAGCCTTCGTACGGCTGCGACGGGATGGGCAGGATTTCGCGCTGGATGTCGGCCATGGCTACGCCCTCAGTCTGGGGAGCGCGCATTGGCGCAGATCGCGCCCGGCTTCTGCATCGGGCTGCGGCCCGAGGCGGCCGGTGTGGAATGCCTAGGGGAGGATCAGGGCCGCTTCACGCAGCGGAAGCCGACATGGCTGGTCGAGGTGTCGATCGGCTCGGCGTGGCGGGCGGCGGGCCGGTAGCGGCGGCAGTAGCTGGGCGCGCACAGGTGCGAGCCGCCCTTCAGCACCTTGCGGGGGATGCGGATCTGCGGCTGGGCCGGATCGTAGCTGTCCTCCTCGCGGCCGCCGCGCGGGTTGCGCGCGCCGCAGCAGGGCTTGTCGGCGGCGACCGGGCGGGTCGCCGACCACCAGTCCTTCGTCCATTCCCAGACGTTGCCGATCATGTCGTGGAGGCCGTAGCCGTTCGGCGGATAGCTGCCCGCCGGGGAGGTGCGCGTGAAGCCGTCCAGGGCCAGGTTCTCCCACGGGAAGCGGCCCTGCCAGACGTTGGCCATGTGCCGGCCGTCCGGCTCCAGCTCGTCGCCCCAGGCGTACTCCGCCTCGTCCAGCCCGCCCTTGGCGGCGAACTCCCACTCGGCCTCGGTGGGCAGGTCCAGCCCCGCCCAGGCGGCGTAGGCGGCGACGTCGTGCCAGGACACGTGAACCACCGGATGTTCCTCCAGCCCGTCGAGGGAGCTGCCCGGTCCGGTCGGGTGGCGCCAGTCGGCCCCGGGCTGGAAGGTCCACCAGCTGAAGCAGCGGCGCAGGTCGACCGGGCCGCTGGTCGGCGTGAAGACCAGCGAGGCGGCCCTCAGCATCTCCGGCAGGGCGCCGGGGTAGTCCTTCGGGTCGGGGGCGATCTCGGCGAAGGTGGTCCAGCCGGTGGCGTCAACGAACTCGGCGAAGCGCCGGTTGGTCACCGGCTCGGCGTCGATCCAGAAGCCGTCGACGCTGACGCGCCGCGCCGGGGCCTCCTCGGCGTAGTGACGGTCGGAGCCCATGCGGAAGCCGCCGCCCTCGATCCAGACCATGCCGGGGCTCGGCGGCGTGCGCGTGGCGGGCGGCTCTGCGGCGAGGGGCTCGACTGTCATGAGTTGTAGGCGATCCGGATGATGATGCTGAGCGCGGCGGCGACGCCGATGGCCAGCAACAGGGCGGTGGTGATGAAGGTCGGGGTCATGCGGTACTGCACCGAGCGGCGCATGAGCTGGACCGAGTAGAGCCGCTCGCGCCGGTCGGTCAGCTCGTGGCTGAAGCGCGAGTGGGTGACCAGGCCCATGACCAGCATGGCGATCCCCAGCAGGATCAGCGCCAGGCCGAAGTTGCGGGCCGAGTGGTCGCCCACCGCCAGCGAGCCGGACTTGTGCAGCTGGTGAAAGGCCTCGGAAATGGTGAAGCCGAAGCCGATCAGCGACAGCGCCGTGCGCACCACCGACATCAGCGTGCGGTCGGCGCTCATCCGCGTCCGCTCGAAGGACAGGGCGGTGCGGTTCGACGACAGGGTGGTGCTGGCGTCGCCGCCGATCAGGACGTCGGAAGTCGGGGGAGTGGGGTCGGCCATCGCTGCCGCGCTCCTGCCGCGGAACGCTCAGTAGGGCACGGACGCGGACGCCGGGGGATCGGGGGTTCGCCTGAGCCTGTGCGGCGGGCGCCCCGAGAAGCTGGGCCGTACAAGCGGTCCGCGCCCGGGGGTCGGACCCGGGCTTACGGACGGCGCGGGATCAGCGGACGGCGCCGATCACCACGACGGAGTCGGAGTTGCGCTCGGCCTGCTCGACATAGACGTAGGGCTGGCGGGTCTGACGGAATTGCGTCCACGGGGCCACGCCCGAGGGGGTGATGAAGGCCACGCGCAGCAGCACGGTGCGGGCCGCGACGCTGGACGGAGGCCGGGGCAGGGTGTCCAGCCGGTTGGCGGCGGTCATCAGCATGGCGTCGGCGTTGGCTTCGCCGGTCGAGCGGGTCATCTGCGGGTTGGACAGGTCGCCGCGGTCGTCCATGGCCATCGACACTTCGCCGATCTTGGTGGCCGGACGGGTCGAGGCGGGGATGTAGTTGTCGCCCAGCGCCCGGTCGAGGCGGCGTTCGGAGGCCTGGGTCCAGTTCTGGCGTTCGAACAGCGGATCGGACGCGAACACGGTGGCGGCGGGGACAAGCGTTGCGACGGCGAACAGGGCGCCGGTGAGGAGCTTGCGCATATCGAAACCTCGTGAGTGCAAGTTGTCGTAGGTTTTCGGTGGAGCTTCCGTCGCGGAAGTCGTGGAAATACCGCGTGGAATGGGTGCGTGTTCCGATTGCGGGTCGTGAACTTTTGGCAATCTGAAATATTCGAACCCCGACAAGGGTGCGTGCTGCTACGCTGCGCCGTTAATTATTGGTAATTATTCGGGTGGGAAGATCTGCTTCCACTCCCGCTTCATGCTCACCACGGTCCAGCCGTTCTTGACCGCCGCGTCCCAGGCCTTGTCCAGGCGGCCGATCTTGGACTCGCGGTCGTAGGCCCACTCGCGCACCGCGTCGTCGTGGTGGACCAGCAGCATCAGCCGCGCGCCCGGACCGGCCTGCGTCCACTGCAGCATCTCCAGATCGCCGTCGGAATTGCCGAAGGCCAGGATCGGTCGGCGTCCGATCTGCAGCTCGATGTTGATCGGCTTGCCGTCCTTGTCGTCGACGCTGCGCACCTTGGGCAGCTTGACCAGGACCGGGACGCCCTCGCGCATCTCCCAGCGGGTCTCGGCGCTGGAGCCGATCACCTGCTCGGGCGGCACGCCATAGACCGGCTCGGCGAAGGCCCGCATGAAGTCGACCCCGCCGCCGGAGACGATAAAGGTCTTGAAGCCCTCGCGGCGCAGCCAGGCCAGCAGCTCCAGCTGCGGCTGGTAGACCATCTGGGTGTAGAGCCGCTTCGTGGTCGGGTGACGTGCGGTGGCGAACCAGGCCCGGGCGATCTCAAGGAACTGCTCGGTGGTCATGCCCGAGTGGGTGGCGGCGACCAGCTCCACGACCTGCGCCTGGGTCAGGCCGGTCAGCCCGGCCGCGCCCTTCTCGACCAGCGACTTGTACGGCTCGCGCCCGGCCAGGCTCGGGTCCTTGGCCGCCATCTCGCGGCCGCGGTCGACGGCGAACAGGACCTCGAAATAGACGGGCATCTCCGCCCACAAGGTGCCGTCGTTGTCGAAGGTGGCGATGCGCTCGGCCGGGGCGACGAAGTCCGGCCCCTGGGTGGTGACGCGCCGGACGAAGGCCAGCAGGGCGCGCTTGGCCGGGCCGTCGTTCCAGGACGGCAGCGGATCCTCGGCCGCGCTCGAGTTCGCGGGCGCGGCGAGGCCGAGGGCGGCGGCGAGGCCAGCCAGGCCGAAGCTGCGGCGGTTGAGCTCGAACGTCACGGACGGCCTCCGGAGCGAGGGCGAAATGCATCACCGCGGCCGCTCCCGCGCCATCCGGAGAAATCCGGAGCGCATGTTCCGAAGGCGGGGGCCTTTCCTCCGGCGGATCGGGAATAGCCCCGATGTCGTTACGGCCTGCGGGCTGCTCTGCTGGCGCCCCTGGAGGTCGGCATGCGGACGTGGCTCGAACTGTTCGTGGAGGTGGTCGCCCGCGGCGCGGAGTTCGCCACCGTCGCCCTGGTGGCGATCGGCGCGCTGGAGGCGGGCTGGCGCATCGTGTGGCAGGCCGTGCAGCGCACCGGCTCGGCCCAGGCCAAGCGGGAGATCTGGCTGCGCTTCGCCTCCTGGATCCTGTTGGCCCTGGAGTTCGCGCTCGGGGCCGACATCGTCCGTACGGCGGTCGCGCCGACCTGGGACGACATCGGCCAGCTGGCGGCCATCGCCACCATCCGCACGGCGCTGAGCTGGTTTCTCGAGCGCGACCTGTCGGAGTTCGAGGAAACCAAGAAGGCGTGAGCCGTCAGGCGCCGGCGCGGCAGTCGCGCACCTTGCCGTCGGGGCTGGTCAGGGTGGCGGCGTCGCCTTTGCCGCGCAGGTCGTAGCCCTGGCCGGCGTAGTGGATGCCCGAGCCGACCGGCTGGCCCTCCAGGATCGGCGAGGGGGCGTTCTGCAGCAGCAGGGTGGCGGTGGTGCGGGTGGTCGGCACCGTCCGCTTGAAGGTCATCACCTGCTGCGTCTCGGTGGTGAAGCGCACGGCGAAGGCGAAGCCGTCGGTGCAGGTGTAGCGGGCGGAGGTGGTGGTCGCGCCCGATCCGGCCGGCGACGACATCTCAGCGTCGCTGGCGCAGCCGCTCAGCGTCGCTGCGGTCGCGAGGGCGGCGAGGGGGAGGAAGGCGCGCGTCATGGGCTTCTCCGGGCGCGGACCCGGCCGCGCGGGGCGGAAACCGGCGGCGAGCCGCGCAGTTTCGCCGCCCCGCTCGGGTCGAACCCGGAGAGCGCGCCCGGAGAAGCTGTAGGCGGCCGGGCTCAGCCCGGCTGGCGGACCATCACCACCTCGTCGAAGACCAGCCGCCAGCCGCCGGCGCGCTTCTGCCAGATGCGCACGTAGTGACCGCGCCGGGGGCCGTTCTTGCCGGTCCAGCGGACGTCGCCGTAGGTGTAGGCGAAGTCGCCGGCCTTGGAGGCGGCGCCGGCCAGCGGGGTGGCGGTCATGCCGGCGGGGCGGCGGGCGAGGGCGGCGACGGTCGCCTCGCGGCCGGTGGTCAGCTGCGTGCCCAGGCCCATGACGCGGGTGTCGTCTACGATGACCGCGGCGAAGGCGCCTGCGGGGTCGGCGGTCATGTCGGCGTTCAGGCGGGCTTCGGCGGCCTGCACGCCGGCGTAGGCGCGCTTGGCGGACGGCGAACGCGCCGAGCTGACGGCCAGGCGGTTCAACGGAGTGTCCGTGCCCGGCAGGTCGCCCGTAACCGGGCCGGACCCGTGGTCCAGCAGCCATTTCCAGGAGCCGTCCGGCTGCTTCGCCCAGACGGTGAAGTAGTAGCCGATCGACTTGTCGTCGTAGGTGGCCGGGCCGGTGGTGAAGCCGAGGTCGCCGGAGGCGGCGACGCCGGCCCAGATCGGCCACCACTTCAGGAAGGGCGGACCCTTTTCGCTTTTCTGCGCGGCCAGGTTGGCCTGGGCGTTGATCGGATCGGGGCTGAAGACGACGCCTTCGGGCGCGGCGTTGGCGCGGAAGCTGTCCACGATGCCGACCTCCTGCGCCAGGGCGGCGAAGGCCCGTTCGGCGGCGGCGACGTCGTCGGGGCTGGCGGCGGGGGTCTTGGCTGACGCGCTGGTCGCCAGCAGGACGGCGATCACGCCGCTCAGAATCGTGGTGCTACGCATTGGCGATTGTTCTCCTCCGCCTTCGCCGCGGAAGGAGGCATAGCCCAGCTGGCGCCGCCAGCGCGGTGCGACGAAGCCCGACGTCGGAAGGATCAGCCGCGCGGCGAGGGGCGGGGCTCGGGCCCGCCCGGTCGCTCTGCGGCGGCCGACGGCGAGTCGCGGGCTTCCTTGAGCAGGCGCACGACCTCCTCGTCGTCGGTCTGGGCGAAGTCCGCGTAGAAGATTCCCACCGCCATGAACGGGTCGGGGGTCTCCAGGCAGACCACCTCGTCGGTCTCGCCCTTCAGCTGGGCGATGGTCTCTGGCGGGGCGACCGGCACGGCCAGCACCACGCGCCGGGCGCTGGAGCGACTGAGCGCCTTCAGCGCGGCGTGCACCGTGCCGCCGGTGGCGATGCCGTCGTCGACCACCACGGCGGTGCGGCCCTCCAGGGAGACCGGCGGGACGCCGCCCAGATAGAGTTTCCGGCGCCGCTCGATCTCCTCCAGCTGGCGTTTGGCGCCCTGTTCGATCCATTCGCGGGTGAGGCCCAGGTGCCGGGCGATCTCCTGGTTGACCACGATCTGCGGCTCGGCTCCGTCGACCACGGCGCCGACGCCCAGCTCCTCGTGGCCGGGGGCGCCGATCTTGCGCACCAGCAGCACGTCCAGCGGCGCCTTCAGGGCCTTGGCCACCTCGAAGCCGACCGGCACGCCGCCGCGCGGCAGGGCGAGGACGACCGGGGCCTGGTCCTTCAGATGCTCGAGGGCCGAGGCCAGCCGACGGCCGGCCTCGCGGCGGTCAGCGAAGATTTGGGCGCGGAACGCCACGGTGGTTCTCCCGCTCCGACGGTCCGGCGAACTTCTGGCCGAAGAAGTCGATGGCCTGGGTCACCACTTCGTCCATGGCGCCGGGCTCCTCGAACAGGTGGCCGGCGCCGGGCACGATGATCAGGGTCGCGTCGCTCAGCCGGTCGAAGGCCATGCGGTTGAGGTCGATGACCGGGCCGTCCAGGCTGCCGACCAGCAGCAGCACGGGCGCGCGCACCTCGGCCAGGTATTCGCCGGCCAGGTCGGGCCGGCCGCCGCGCGAGACCACGCAGGCCGGGTTCAGGTGCGGATCGGCCGCCGCCACCAGGGCCGCGGCGGCGCCGGTCGACGCCCCGAACAGGCCGACCGGCAGGTCGCGGGTCTTGGGATATTCCGACGCCCACTGCGCGACGCGCAGCAGCCGTTTCGACAAAAGCTCGATGTCGAAAACGTTGCGCCGGTCCTCCTCCTCGCCGTGGGTGAGCAGGTCGGCCAGCAGGGTCGCGAAGCCGGCGCGGTTCAGCTCCTTGGCCACATAGGCGTGGCGCGGGCTGAAGCGGCTGGAGCCGCTGCCGTGCGCGAAGATGACTAGGCCCTTGGCGCGGTCCGGCACCTCGAGGAACGCGCCCACGCCAGGGGGATCGATCACCACCTCTCGGGGTTGCGGGGCTTTGCTTTCGGCCATGGCTCGCCCTCCGTTCCCGGCTCAACCCCATCGGGGAGGCATGGTTCCTGCGGCGGAGGAGGTGGTGGAAATGGGAGCGCGAACGCAGTAACGGTCCCGCCCGACGAAAGGACGCCCGCATGCGTGAAGATTTCTACGGCCGGGTTCGCAGCGAACTCGCCGACATCGATGCCCAGGGCCTGACCAAGCCCGAGCGCGTGATCACCTCCCGCCAGGGCGCCGACATCCGCGTGAAGCTGCCGGGCGGCGGCGAGCGCGAGGTGCTGAACTTCTGCGCCAACAACTATCTGGGCCTGGCCGGCGACGAGCGCGTGACCTGCGCCGCGATCGAGGCTTCCGAGCGCTGGGGCGCCGGCACGGCGTCGGTGCGCTTCATCTGCGGCACCATGGACATCCACAAGCAGCTGGAGCGGGCCATCGCCGACTACCTCGGCTATGAGGACTCCATCCTGTTCGCGGCCGCCTTCGACGCCAACGGCGGGGTGTTCGAGCCGCTGCTGGGCGAGGAAGACGCCATCGTCTCCGACAGCCTGAACCACGCCTCGATCATCGACGGCGTGCGCCTGTGCAAGGCCAAGCGCTATCGCTTCGCCAACAGCGACATGGCCGATCTGGAAGCCAAGCTGGCCGAGGCCAAGGCCGCCGGCGCGCGCCAGATCATGATCGCCACCGACGGCGCCTTCTCGATGGACGGCTACATCGCCAAGCTGGACCAGCTGTGCGCGCTCGCCGACCAGTACGACGCCCTGGTCATGGTCGACGACTGCCACGCCACCGGCTTCCTCGGGCCACAGGGCCGCGGCTCGGGCGCCTGGAACGGCGTGGAGAAGCGCGTCGACATCGTCACCGGCACCTTCGGCAAGGCGCTGGGCGGGGCCATGGGCGGCTTCATCTGCGCCCGCAAGGAAGTGGTCGACCTGCTGCGCCAGCGCGCGCGGCCGTACCTGTTCTCCAACGCGCTGTCGCCGGCCGTCTGCGGCGCCAGCCTGGAGGCGATCCGCATCGCCGCCGGTTCGGAAGGCGACGCGCTGCGCAAGAAGCTGTTCGACAACGCCGCCCGCTTCCGCGCCGGCATGGCCGCGGCCGGCTTCAAGCTGCTGGAAGGCGAGCACCCGATCATCCCGGTGATGCTGGGCGACGCCAAGCTGGCCCAGGACATGGCCGCCAAGCTGCTGGAGGAGGGCATCTACGTGATCGGCTTCTCCTTCCCGGTGGTGCCGCGCGGCGCCGCCCGTATCCGCACCCAGATGTCCGCGGCCCATGAGCCGCACCACGTCGACGCCGCGATCGCCGCCTTCACCAAGGTCGGCCGCGAGCTGGGCGTGATCTCCTGATCAAGTAGAGGTTCTCCCATGACGTCGACCATGAAGGCGCTGGCCAAGATGAAGCCGGCCGAGGGCCTGGAGCTGATCGAGGCTCCGATCCCGACCCCGGGCCCCGAGGACGTGCTGATCCGCGTGAAGCGGACCGCCATCTGCGGCACCGACATCCACATCTGGAACTGGGACGAGTGGTCCCAGAAGAACGTGCCGGTGCCGATGATCACCGGCCACGAGTTCTCCGGCGAGATCGTCGAGATCGGCAAGGACGTCGACCGTCCGCTGAAGATCGGCCAGCGCGTCTCGGCCGAAGGCCACGTCATCGACCTGAACAGCTTCGCCGCCCGGGCCGGCCACTTCCACCTGGACCCGAATACCCGCGGCATCGGCGTGAACCGGCAGGGCGCCTTCGCCGAGTACGTGGTGGCCCCGGCCTTCAACGTGATCCCGCTGCCCGACGACGTGTCGTTCGAGGTGGCGTCCATGCTCGACCCGTTCGGCAACGCCGTGCACACCGCCCAGCAGTTCGACCTGGTGGGCGAGGACGTGCTGGTCACCGGGGCCGGCCCGATCGGCATCATGGCCGCCGCCGTGGCGCGCCGCGCCGGCGCCCGCACCGTGGTGCTGACCGACGTCAACGAGTACCGCCTGGACCTGGCCCGCAAGGTCGCCGACGTGCGCACCGTCAACGTCGCCAAGGAAGACCTCAAGGACGTCATGAAGGAGCTGGGCATCCAGGTCGGCTTCGACGTGGCTCTGGAGATGTCGGGCGCGCCGTCGGCCTTCAACCAGTGCGTCGACAACCTGATCATGGGCGGCGGGCTGGCCCTGCTGGGCATCCCGTCCCGGCCGATGGAGACCGACTGGGGCAAGATCATCCTCAAGGCCCTGACCATCAAAGGGGTCTACGGCCGCGAGATGTTCGACACCTGGCGCAAGATGCTGGGCCTGCTGAAGGCCGGCGTCGACCTGACCCCGCTGATCACCCACCGGCTGGCTTACGACCGCTACGTCGAAGGCTTTGAGGCGATGAAGTCGGGCCGCTCGGGCAAGGTCGTGCTCGACTGGGACAAGGCTGCGTAAGGCTTACGCGTTCAGCCGCGGCGTGGCCCGTTCGGACGGGGGCGGGATGTGGGCCTGGCGCTCCAGCGCCGTGCGGTCCCAGTCGCCGAGCTCGGCGGCCGCGTCGTAGGTGGATTGCAGGAAGGCCAGCAGGGCCGCGTCCGGATCGGGCGCGGCCCTCAGCGTTTCGTAGGGCAGCACGAACTCGCCGAGGCTGGTCTCGTAGCGCGCGCCCTCCGGTTGCACGTCGGCCATGTTGAAGCCGGCCGGCTCCGGATAGGCGTAGGCGTAGAACATGGCCTCGGCGCCGGGCGCGCCCGGCCAGAAGCCGGCGCTGTAGCACTCGTGCGAATAGGCCTCCTGCACGATGCGGTCCGGCGTGTTGGGCACCGGGCCGTGATGCGGCGCGGTCCGGCCGGAGAAGCGGGTCGAGGCCAGGTCGAAGCCGCCCCAGAAGAAGTGCGTCGGACTGGCCTTGCCGAGGAACTCGCCGCGGAAGCGGTCCATCACCCGCTTGGCGCCCAGCAGCACCCGGTGATAGCGCTCGGCCGCCGCCGGATCATAGGCGCGGTGCAGCTCGTCCTTCTCGAACGGGATCGGGTTGGGGATCTCGCAGGGCGTGGTCCACACGTGCGGCTCCAGCCCCAGGCCGCGCAGGCCCTTCATCAGCTTGGCGTAGAAGTCGGCGACCGTGCGCGGCTTCAGCGGCTTGGACCATTCCTCGCCGGCGTCGGTGCGCGCCACCAGCCGGTGCTCGACGAAGTCGAAGGTCACCTCGAACCAGCGGTCGCCGCAGGGCATCGGCCCGGTCGTCAGGCCGCGCTCGTCCGGATAGAGGGTGACGTGCCACCAGTGGTTCACCGGCGCCGCGTAGGCCAGCCGCACCTTGCCGACCACCTGCGTCCACATGTGCAGGGTCTCGATGGTGTCGGCCCAGTCGGCGTAGCGCAGCTGCGGCCAGGCGGCGGGGTCGCGGGCGAGGCGGGCCATGGCGGCGTCCTTTCGAAGAACGCCGCCATCTAACCCCAGGCTCCGCCGCCTCGCGAGCGGAGCCGTTGGAAAATCAGGCCGTGGCGGGTTTCGCCGAGGTGGCTTTGAACACGATCACCACGAACAGGAGCATCGACAGCAGCACGACCACCGAGGCGGCCCCGAGCACCGGCGCGATTTCCTTGTGGCCCAGCATCTCGGCGGCCAGCGACGGCACCATGATCAGGAAGCCCAGCACGGCGACCCAGAAGTGCACGACGGCCAGCTTGGTCTGACCGGCCTGCGGGAAGGCGCGATAGAACAGGCCGTAGAGCAGCATCGACACCCAGCCCAGCAGGTTGATGTGGGCGTGCACCGGCGAGAGGGTGAAGTTCTGGGTGGCGCCCATGTAGACGCCCAGGCTCATGCCGGTCAGCGCGGCCAGCACGCCCAGTTGCAGAAAGCGGTCGGAAATACGGTTCATGTCGTCCCAAGCCCCCGATTGATGGACCGGTGTTCTCCCGGTTCGGGCGGACGGTCAAGTTTGGCTAGAATCCTCCCCCCTTGGGGGAGGGGGACCGCCGAAGGCGGTGGAGGGG
>NZ_JAAIVC010000089.1 GCF_010975005.1 Caulobacter sp. 17J65-9
GCCGGATGGGGCGCGGCGGCCAGGACGGCCGGCTCCGGCGCGGCCTCCGCGTGGGCGGCATTGGGCGTGGCCGGGCGGGCGGTCTCCAGGCTGGCGCGCGTCGCCGGACCGACGGCGCCGTCGACCTTCAGGCCGTGGGCTTCCTGGAATTTGCGCACCAGCTCCACCGTGTCGTCGTCGTAGGCGCCGGTCGGATCGGCGCCGTAGCCGAGCTCGCGCAGGCGGGCCTGAACCTCGCGCACGTCGTCGCCCTTCATCGGCGTGTCGGCGGGCGCCAGGATGCGGGCGGCGCGCCCCTTCGCCGGGCCGGCCCGCAGCGTCTTCTCGTCGATGCGGAAGCCGCCGACCTTGAAGGGCAGGTCGAGGTCCCAGTTGTCGTCGCGGATCAGGCGCTCGAACGCGGCCATGCGGTAGACCGTCTTGCGCAGGATCGGCTGGGCGTGCTGGGCCAGATAGGCGCGGCGGTTGGCGACGTAGGCGCTGATCCAGGTCTCTTCACCCACGGCCGAGGGCGGGCCCACCTGGCGCAGGGTGCGGTCGCGAACGCGCTCGAAGCTGCCATGCACCTTGCTGTCGTAGATCACCGCCACGCCCAGCGGCGTGGTGACGCCGAGCGCGCGGGCGGCCGCCACGGCCGGGGTCCAGAAGTTGCGGTCGAAGAAGTCGTCCTGCGCCTGGCGCATGACCGGATCCTCGCCGGCGGCCTTCAGCGTCCGGTGCAGGGCCCCGTCGTGGTCCAGCGCGCCGTCGCGCTTGAGCAGCCGGCCGAGGTATTTGGCCAGCGCGCTCACATAGATCGCGCCCGGGCGTTCGACGTAGTCCTTGATCAGGAAATACAGCGCGCCGCTGCCCAGCGTGGTCTGGAAACGCCCGTAGGTCAGCCGGCCCGTGTCGCCCTGCAGCACCGTCACCCGGCCGTAGCCGCCGGTCGGTCGGCCGGTCTCGAAAATGCTCACGATGGCCTGCGCGGCCGATCGCTGAAGCTGGGTCAACTGCATGGCGCCCTCGGCCCCCGCCCAACCTTCGCGCGGTGTGGGTGGTTGCAACTCGGCGCAGGTGCGGCGATATCGGTGGGTCGCCGGTCGGGTCTGGCCGACTCAGGCGTGCATCGAGAAGGCGAGCGAACCTATGCGTGACCCGCGAGACGTGATGATGAACCTCGTGCCGATGGTGGTCGAGCAGACCAGCCGCGGCGAGCGCGCCTACGACATCTTCTCGCGGATGCTGAAGGAGCGGATCATCTTCCTGACCGGTCCGGTCGAGGACGGCATGGCCTCGCTGATCTGCGCCCAGCTGCTCTTCCTGGAGTCGGAGAACCCCAAGAAAGAGATCGCCATGTACATCAACTCGCCGGGCGGCGTGGTGACCAGCGGTCTCGCGATCTACGACACCATGCAGTACATCAAGAGCCCGGTCTCGACCGTGTGCATGGGCATGGCCGCCTCGATGGGCTCGTTCCTGCTCGCCGCCGGCGCCTCGGGCCAGCGCATCGCCCTGCCGAACGCGCGCATCATGGTGCACCAGCCGTCGGGCGGCTTCCGCGGCCAGGCCTCGGACATCGAGCGCCACGCCGAGGACATCCTGAAGACCAAGCGTCGCCTGAACGAGATTTACGCCAAGCACACGGGCCAGCCGATCGAGGTGATCGAGCGCACGCTGGACCGCGACTATTTCATGAGCGCCGAGGAAGCCAAGGCCTTCGGCCTGGTCGACCACGTCTACGAGAAGCGTGAGGAAGGCGGCGAGCCGGCGGCGACGCCGGCCTCCTGATCGCGCCTGCGACCAGAGACATGAAAAGCGCGGGGGGAAACTCCCGCGCTTTTTTCATTCCTCCCCCGAGCGAAGCGGTGGGGGAGGGGGTGATGAGCGCCGGCCTGCGAAGCAGGCCGGATGCGATCGACAACGATTTGTCGATCGCGGCGAAGAACGCCCGCGCCTACGGCGCGGGCTGGGCGGAAGGCGGTGGAGGGGGCTGGGTTCGCGCGACGGCCCACGCCGCGCTCCGCTGGAGCCCCCCACGGCGGCCTCCGGCCGCCTGCTCCCCCCAGCGCTGACGCTCGGGGGGAGATTGGGCTCAGCCCCGTCCCGGCACGCCGTGAAACACCCTGAAGCCCTTCTCGGCGGCCATGGCGATCATCTCGGTGTCGCCGGAGGTGTCGCCGTAGGCGGCGGCCAGGCTGACGTCCGGGCCGAAGGCGGCCTTCAGCCGGCAGACCTTCTCGGCGGCGCGGCAGTTGGGCGTGGCGAAGCTGCCCGCGACCCGGTCGTCGGCGTCGAAGGCCAGCTGCGTGCCGATCAGGTCGTCGGCGCCGAGTCGGCGCGCGAAGGGGGCGACGGTGACGTCGGGCGAGGCGGTGACGATCACCAGCCGCGCCCCTTCGTCGCGCCAGCGCCGCCAGGTCGCCAGCGCGTCGGGCCGCATGAACCGGTCCCAGACCGCGTCCGCGAAGCTTTGCGCCTGTTGCTCCAATGTCGCGCGCGGCAGGCCTGTGAGGAACTCGGCAACCGCAGCAGCTTTCAGCCGTTCCCTGTCACGATCCATAACGTAGCGCAGGGCGGCGGGCGTGAGGCGGGCATATCCCGAAACGAAACGCGAAGGCGCCGCCCGCCACCGCAGGAAGGCCGTGAAACTGTCCCGCACGGTCAGGGTGCCGTCGAAATCGAACGCCACGATCTGGCGTTCGCGCTCAGTCGTCCCCATTTGTCGCCTCCCCGAAAAACGGGATTGTGGAAGCCCCGCCCTTGATCGACGCGACACGCTTGTGGTCGAATGCGGTATCGGGGATTGTCATTTTTTGAACCCTCGCGGCCCATATCCTGCAGGGGACGCCCCGAGGAGGCGAGCGTGGCCCGATCCGGGCCTCGCCGGTGAGTGAGAAGCACTGATGACGAAAGCCGCCAGCGGCGACACCAAGAGCACCCTCTACTGCTCCTTCTGCGGAAAGAGCCAGCATGAGGTGCGCAAGCTGATCGCCGGGCCCACCGTCTTCATCTGCGACGAATGCGTCGAGCTCTGCATGGACATCATCCGTGAAGAGCACAAGATCGCCTTCGTCAAATCCAAGGACGGGGTTCCCACGCCGAAAGAGATCCGCGAGGTTCTCGACGACTACGTGATCGGCCAGGACCACGCCAAGAAGGTGCTCTCGGTCGCGGTTCACAACCACTACAAGCGGTTGAACCACGCCCAGAAGAACAACGACGTCGAGCTGGCCAAGTCGAACATCCTGCTGATCGGGCCGACCGGCTCGGGCAAGACGCTGCTGGCCCAGACGCTGGCGCGCATCATCGACGTGCCCTTCACCATGGCCGACGCCACGACCCTGACCGAAGCCGGTTACGTGGGCGAGGACGTCGAGAACATCGTGCTGAAGCTGCTGCAGGCGGCCGACTACAACGTCGAGCGGGCCCAACGCGGCATCGTCTACATCGACGAAATCGACAAGATCAGCCGCAAGTCCGACAACCCGTCCATCACCCGCGACGTGTCGGGCGAGGGCGTGCAGCAGGCCCTGCTGAAGATCATGGAAGGCACCGTCGCCTCCGTGCCGCCGCAGGGCGGGCGCAAGCATCCGCAGCAGGAGTTCCTGCAGGTCGACACCACCAACATCCTGTTCATCTGCGGCGGCGCCTTCGCCGGCCTGGAGAAGATCATCTCCGGCCGCGGCGCGGGCACCTCGATCGGCTTCGGGGCCAAGGTGAAGGATCCGGAGGAGCGCCGCACCGGCGAGGTGCTGCGCGGCGTCGAGCCGGACGACCTGATGCGCTTCGGCCTGATCCCCGAGTTCATCGGCCGTCTGCCGGTGCTGGCCACGCTGGAGGACCTGGACGAGACCGCCCTGGTCAAGATCCTGACCGAGCCCAAGAACGCCCTGGTCAAGCAGTACCAGCGCCTGTTCGAGATGGAGAACGTCGGCCTGACCTTCACCGACGACGCCCTGTCGTCGGTGGCCCGCAAGGCGATCTCCCGCAAGACCGGCGCGCGCGGCCTGCGTTCGATTCTGGAAGGCATCCTGCTCGAGACCATGTTCGAGCTGCCGACCTACCAGGGCGTCGAAGAGGTGGTGATCAACGCCGAGGTCATCGAAGGCCGGGCCCAGCCCCTGCTGATCTACGCCGAGCGCCGTGACAAAGGTGCGGCATCCTGACCGGAACGCGAGTTCTCCACAGGAAAACCTGAGCTATCGCGGCGCGCCGGCCTCCGGCGCGCCGCTCTCATTTTGGAACGTTTTCCCCAGGTTCCGGCTTGTTTTCGCAAGCCAATCGCCGTTCAGGGGTGAGAACTTCCAGCGTGGCTGCGGAGGTGCGACGTTCTGGCTGCGTAACGCCGCTCCGCTTGAACGACGCTCTTTGGCGGCCACATAGTCCCAGACAACAGCCCGCGGAATCGTGGGCGGGCTGCGGAAGCCGGCGCTTCGCCGGAACCCCGCGGTCTGAACGGCCGGTGCGTTTTCGCCGGTCAGGGAGCAAGCATCATATGTCCGAGATCAAGGTTCTTCCGGTGCTGCCGCTGCGGGACATCGTCGTGTTCCCGCACATGGTCGTGCCGCTGTTCGTCGGGCGCGACAAATCGGTCCGCGCCCTGGACGAGGTGATGCGCGGCGAGAAGCAGATCCTGCTGGCCACCCAGAAGAACTCCACCGACGATGATCCGGCCCCCTCGGCCATCTACGAGGTCGGCGTGATCGCGACGGTCCTGCAACTGCTGAAGCTGCCGGACGGCACCGTGAAGGTGCTGGTCGAAGGCAAGAGCCGCGCGGCGGTCCGCCGGTTCACCAGCCAGGCCGACTACTATGAAGCCGAGGTCGCCGAGGTCGGCGAGGAGATCGGTGACGCGCGCGAGGCCGAAGCCCTGTCGCGCGCCGTGGTCGAGCAGTTCGAAAACTACGTCAAACTGAACAAGAAGGTGCCGCCCGAGGCGCTGAGCTCGATCCCGCAGATCACCGATCCGGGCAAGCTCGCCGACTCCGTGGCCGCGCACCTGTCGGTGAAGATCGCCGACAAGCAGGCGCTGCTGGAAACCTTCGAGACGCCGCGCCGGCTCGAGAAGGTCTACGCCATGATGGAAGGCGAGATCTCCGTCCTGCAGGTCGAGAAGAAGATCCGCTCGCGCGTGAAGCGCCAGATGGAGAAGACCCAGCGCGAGTACTATCTGAACGAGCAGATGAAGGCGATCCAGCGCGAGCTGGGCGAGCAGGACGATTCGCGCGACGAGCTGATCGAGCTCGAGAAGCGCATCAAGAAGACCAAGCTGTCCAAGGAAGCGCGGACCAAGGCCGAGGCGGAGCTGAAGAAGCTGCGCAACATGAGCCCGATGTCGGCGGAATCGACGGTGGTGCGCAACTACCTCGACTGGCTGCTGTCGGTGCCGTGGGGCAAGGCCAAGACCCGGCCGATCGACCTGGGTCTGGCCGAGGACATCCTCGACCAGGACCACTACGGCCTGGAGAAGGTCAAGGAACGCATCATCGAGTACCTGGCGGTGCAGCAGCGCACCGGCAACCTGCGCGGCCCGATCCTGTGCCTCGTCGGTCCGCCGGGCGTCGGCAAGACCTCGCTGGGCAAGTCCATCGCCAAGTCGACGGGCCGTGAGTTCGTGCGCCTGTCGCTGGGCGGCGTGCGCGACGAATCCGAGATCCGCGGCCACCGCCGGACCTACATCGGCTCCATGCCCGGCAAGATCGTCCAGTCGATGAAGAAGGCGAAGACCACCAACGCCTTCATGCTGCTCGACGAGATCGACAAGATGGGCCAGGACTACCGCGGCGACCCGGCCGCGGCCCTGCTCGAGGTGCTGGACCCGTCGCAGAACTCCACGTTCAACGACCACTATCTGGAGGTCGACTACGACCTCTCGAACGTGATGTTCGTGACCACGGCCAACAGCCTGAACATGCCCCAGCCGCTGCTGGACCGCATGGAGATCATCCGCATCCCCGGTTACACCGAGGACGAGAAGGTCGAGATCGCCAAGCGCCACATCCTGCCCAAGCTGGCCAAGGACCACGGCCTCAAGGAAGGCGAGTGGATCGTCCCCGAGGAGACCGTCCGCGACCTGATCCGCTACTACACCCGTGAGTCGGGCGTGCGGAGCCTGGAGCGCGAACTCGGCGGCCTGGCCCGCAAGACCGTGCGCGACATGGTCAAGGAGAAGGTGACCTCGATCACCGTCGACGCCGAACGGCTGGCCAAGTACGCCGGCGTGCGCAAGGTCAGCTACGGCCAGACCGACACCGAGGACCAGGTCGGCATCGTCACCGGCCTGGCCTGGACCGAGTTCGGCGGCGACATCCTGACCATCGAAGCCCTGAAGATGCCGGGCAAGGGCCGCATGACGGTCACCGGCAACCTCAAGGACGTGATGAAGGAGTCGATCCAGGCCGCGGCGTCCTACGTGCGGGCCCGCGCGACCCAGTACGGCATCAAGCCGCCGGTGTTCGAGAAGGTCGACGTCCACGTCCACGTGCCGGAGGGCGCCACGCCCAAGGACGGTCCCTCGGCCGGCATCGCCATGGCCACCGCCATGGTCTCGGTGCTGACCGGCGTGCCGATCCGCAAGGACGTGGCCATGACCGGCGAGATCACCCTGCGCGGCCGGGTGCTGGCCATCGGCGGCCTCAAGGAGAAGCTGCTGGCGGCCCTGCGCTCGGGCATCAAGACGGTGCTGATCCCGGAAGAGAACGTGAAGGACCTGGTCGACATCCCCGACAACGTGAAGTCGGGCCTGGAGATCATCCCGGTTTCGACCGCCGACCAGGTGCTCAAGCACGCCCTGGCCGGGCCTCTGACGCCGATCGAGTGGTCGGAAGAGGAGGAGGCCGCGCCGGCCAAGCCGGCGTCCGACGACGCCGGCGCGGTCGTCGCGCACTGAATCGACGCTGAATCGGTGGAAAAACGCCGTCCGGGGCCTCCCCGGGCGGCGTTTCTCCTTTGACGCAAAGGGAATCTGAGTTTCATACTCATCTCGAAACGACGTCGAATCGAGTCAAGGCACGACGTCGTCGCACCAGGAATAAGGGCTGGGAGATTCTGAGATGACGAAGGCCGAACTGATCGCCGCGATGGCGGACAAGGCTGGGCTGAGCAAGGACCAGGCGAAGAAGGCGGTCGACGCCTTCACCGATTGCGTGGTCGACGCCCTGAAGAAGGGCGAGGACGTGCGTCTGGTCGGCTTCGGCACCTTCGCTCCGGTGAAGCGCGCCGCCGGCATGGCCCGCAACCCGCGCACCGGCCAGCAGGTCGCGCGTCCGGCTTCGACCACCGCGCGCTTCCGCGTCGGCGAAGGCCTGAAGGGCGCCCTGAACGGCTAATCCGTTCAAGGTCGAAAGACAGGGGAGGGCGCGGAGCTTCCGCGCCCTTTTCCTTTGGGCGGCTAGCTCAGCGGTAGAGCGGCTGGTTTACACCCAGTAGGTCGGGGGTTCGATCCCCTCGCCGCCCACCATCCTTCAGGCGACGATCGGCCGACCTCGCCCTGCTCGGGCGCGGCGACACCGCGGTCAGATCATGATAGCCGGCGCGGATGCACGAAACGCCGACGCTGAGGGTCGCCCGACCGACGGATCGTCTGCCTGACGTCGTCCGGTTCTACCGGGACGGTCTGGGCCTGTCCGTCCTTGGCGAATTCCACGATCACGACGGCTTCGACGGCGTCATCCTCGGGCGCGAGGGCGCGCCCTATCACCTGGAGTTCACCCGCGCCCACGGCCAGGCGGCCGGGCGCGCGCCGACCCAGGACAACCTGCTCGTATTCTACCTGCCCGACGACGCGGCGTGGGCGGCGGCGGTTCAGGCGATGAACCAGGCCGGCTACCCGCCCGTAGCCTCGTTCAATCCCTACTGGGATCGGGTCGGCCTGACCTTCGAGGACCCGGACGGGTATCGCGTCGTTCTTCAGCGCGCGGCCTGGTCGCGTTGAGGCGTCGTCGCCCGAAATGAGAAACGCCGCCGCGAGAGGCTCGCGGCGGCGTTTTCGTTTCCAGCCCGTGGCTTGCGCTTAGAAGCGGAAGCCGGCCCGCAGCAGCAGGGAGTAGCGGGCGTAGTCGTCGAGCAGCTCCGCGCCGCCTTCCAGGGCCAGGAAGCCCAGGGTGTTCCCCGACAGCAGGCGGAAGCCGATGATCGGACCGCCGCCGCTCAGCTCGTCCGCCCTCAGCACGAAGGAGGGCGAGGAGGCCGAGGCGCTGCGGAAACGGGCGATGGTCTCGCCGGCGTCGAAGCTGATGTTCTGGCGCCAGCCCAGCTTCAGTTCCGGGGTCAGCCAGCCCTGGCTGCCGAAGCGGCCGCCGAAGTTGACCGCGGCGATGCCGGTCAGCATGTGGCCGTCGCGGCCGTCGACGATCAGGTCGAAGCCGTTGCCGCCACCGGTCTCCTGGCGCTCTTCCTCGCTCAGGTAGAAGTAGTCCAGCGTGGCCTCGGGGCGCATGTACCAGCGACGGCCGAACTTCTTCTCGTAGCTGGCGCCGGCGCCGGCCGAGAAGGTGAAGCCGTTCCAGTCCGCTTCGTTCGTGCGGTTCAGGCCCGCGCCGATCAGCTGGCGGGTGCTGTCGAACATGGCGTAGCCGGCCGCGGCGCGCGCCCAGCCGCGCCAGTTCTCGCCCGCGCCGCGCCAGTAGGCGCCGAGCTCGAGGAGCTGGGAGCTGAGGTTCTCGTCGCCGCGCGATTGCGGATCCTCGATGTCCGAGGAGGTGAAGGCGGTCGACAGGCCGAAGGCGCCCATGTTGGTGCCGCGCTCGAGGCCGCCGGCGACGCCGAAGCCTTCCGAACGGAAGCCGTAGGACTGGTTCTTCGACTTGTCGGCGTAGAAGTTGATCTCCTGGATCCAGCCCGTGGTTTCGCCGAGCGGCGCTTCGGGGCGGGGATCGGACAGGGCGCGGGTCACCGCGTCCACGCCCGAGGCCAGCGACAGCAGGGTGCCGCCGGAGTGGTCGGGCAGCATCTGGCTGTAGAGCTCGAAGAAGCCGTCGCGATCCAGCTGGGCCAGGAAGGCCGAGCCCAGGCCGCTGTCGGTCTGCAGGGCGTTGTAGATCGCGTCGTAGGCCGCGGCTTCCGAGGCGATCATGCCGGCCTCGGACGCGGTGCGGCGGTCCAGCTGCAGGATCAGCTGATTGCCCGAGCGCGTGATGTCCGGGATGTACAGGTAGGGCGTGTTGTCGGTCAGCTCGCTGATGTCGATCGAGCCCAGGTTCAGCGTCGCGGCGTCGACCAGCACGAACTGGGCGGTCGGGTCGCTGAGCAGGTCGGTCAACCGCACGCCGAGGGTGGCCCCGTTGGCGAAGGTGGCGGTGCCCGACACGTTGAATCGGGTGGCGCCCGAGGTGGTCGGGTCGACGGTGAAGATCAGCTCGCCGTCGGCTTCCACGGTCAGGTTGGTCAGGGCGAGGGCGGAGGTGTTGCGGGCCTCCAGCACGCCCTTGTGCACGGTGATGTCGAGCAGGCCGTCGCTGTCGGTCAGCACGCCGCGGACTTCGCCGGCCGTCGTGCCTTCGCCCACGACCAGGACGTCGGCGCCGGCGCCGAAGGAGATGTCGCCGAGCAGGCGGCCGTTGGCGACCTCGACGCGGTCGGCGCCCGAGCCGAGGCGCACGGCCCCGATGATGTCCGACTCGTCGGCGTCGTCCACGCCGTCGGCGTCGGCGTCGGCGTCGGCCTTGCCGTCAGCGCCGTCGTCGCCGTCGTTCACGCCCCACTGGCGGATGACCACGCCAGTGGTGTTGGCGCTGACGTCGATGGCGACGGCCTTGCCGGTCACCACTTCGTTGCTCGCATCGGTGTCGGCGTCGTCGGTGTCTTCGGCGTCGTCGGTGCCGACCACCCCGGCGCGGATCTTGCCGGTGTTCTCGATGCGGTCGACCGTGCCCGACTGGTCGCGGATGGCGATGGCGTCGCCCTTGTCGCCGCTGACGGTGGCCTGGATCAGGCCGGTCTTCTCGTTGCGGATCACGCCCTGCGGCAGGCCGAGGCCGATGGTGGCGCCGTTGGCGATGTCGATGGCGATGGCGTTTTTGGCGTCGTCGCCGTTCTTCTCGGCCTGGATCACGCCGCTGTTGCGGATCTCGCCGGTCGAGGCGGTGGCGTTGAACTTCAGGGCGGTCGAGGTGCCGTCCCAGGCGACCGAGTGGATCGTGCCGGTGTTGCGCACGCCGCCGTCCACCACGACCGCCTGGCCGCCGGTGACGCCGATCGCCATCGCGGTCGCGTCCACGTCGTCATAGACGCCCAGGCCGTTGATCGTGCCCTTGTTCACCAGGCCGTAGGCGTTGTCGCCGGTCCCGACCGGGCTCAGCGTCACGGTCTGGGTGGTCGAGCCGACCTGCACGCCTGGAGCCGAGCCCCAGCTGGTGATGTTGGCGGTGGTCTCGTCGGTGTCCTTGACGCCGTCGCCGTCCTCGTCGTCGACGTTGGGGTCGAGGTTCGGCTGGGCGGCGTCGAACAGCACGCCGCCGGCCACGTCGGCGCCGATCAGTACGGCCGGACCGCCGGCCTTCGCGCCGAGGATGGGATTGCCGTCCTTGTCGAACAGCATGCCGTCGTCGGCGTCGAGCTGGTCGCGCAACGCCTTCGTTGCCGGGCGGGTGTTGTAGCGGTAGCCGGTCGAGGCGACCTGACCGTCGATCGTCAGCCCGCCGCCGATGTCGCCGGTGAAGGCCGCGCCGGTGGTGTTGCCGCCCAGGGTGTTGATGGAGCCGCCCAGCTTGACCTCGCCGGTGACGCCGCCCTCGACCAGCACGCCGTAGCCGTTGTCGCCGGTCAGGCTGATGATGCCGTTGCTGGTGAGATCACCCTGCAGGGCCGGCTCGATTCGAATGCCGTAGGACTCGTTGCCCTCGACCGTGATGGAGCCGGACTTGTTGTTGGTGACGTTGCCGACGAACGGCGAGGCGCCCGTCACGCGGATGCCGTAGCGGCCGGTGCCGGTCGCGTACGGGCCGTCGAGGTCGCCGTCTGCCTTGGTCTCGCCGTTCGGGTGGCCCGTCGCGACCGATCCGTCGTCCGTCGCCGTGTAGTTGTCCTTGACGGAGATGGCGCCCGAGTTGGTCACGTTGCCGGTGAAGCCGCCCTGGACCAGCACGCCGGTGGCGCCGTCCGCGGCGCTCTCCATGGTGACTGCGCCTTCGTTCACCACGCTGTTGTTGCTGTTCAGCGTGACGGCCGCGCCGCTGGTCAGCTTCACCTTGCCGGTGGAGGTGATCTTCACGTCGTCCGGGGTCGACGTGGGCGTCGCGGTCGCGGTTGCGATCGGGGTGGTTCGTTCGGTCGAGACCGACGTCTCAGCGAGGGCGGTCTGGGCGATGCACAAAGGCCCCAGCGCGGCCGCGGTCGCGAGCATCTTACGCATTGTCGATAACCCCTGGTCAGAAACCCGAACGAACGCGCGGCGGCGAACGGTCACGCTTGCGCCCCAGCTTTCGCCACAATGCGGCGAATGCGTGGCAGTACGCCACAGCTTTCTAGTCCGAAACGGCTCAGCCGCCTACGCCATAATTAACGCGGTGACGCTTCTCGAGCGCGCTTCCGCCGAGCTGTCGCCACCCGGTCGCACTCTCGTGCGTTGTTGCGCGGAAGACAGTGAGAGCGGCGATGGCTTACGGCGTGCGCGAGCGTGAGTTTTCCTGGTTTCCGGGAGGCGATCCGGAGGCCACGCGTGTCCGGCTGGGCCTGCACGCGTCGGACGCGGGCCCGCATCTGGTCGACGTCACCATGCTCTATGCGCCCCGCAGCGGGGGCGTGAAGCGCTACCTGGACGCCAAGCGGGCGTGGGTGAGCGTTAACCGTCCGAAACTTCGACACTCTCTGGTCGTCCCGGGCGCCCGCACCGGCTCGGACGGCGCCGGGGTGGTCACCTTGCACGCGCCGCCGCTGCCGTTCGGCGACGGCTACCGCTGGCCGTCGAACGTGCGGAAATGGACGACGGCGCTGGAGGTGCTGCAGCCCACGGTGATCGAGGCGGGCGACCCCTATGCGCCCGGCCAGGCCGCCCTGGAGGCTGGGCAGGCCTGCGGCGTGCCGGTGGTGGGGTTCTGCCACTCGGATCCGGCGGCCCTGGCGGCCCTTCACCTGGGCGAATGGGCCAAGAGGCCGGTGGAGAAGCGCTGGGCGCGGCTGTTCTGCCAGTTCGACCGGGTGGTGGCCCCCAGCCGCTTCATCGCCAGCCGCCTTTACGACGCAGGCGTCGAGCGTGTGGTTTGCCGCCCGCTGGGGGTGGACGTGCAGACCTTCGTACCCGACCGGCGCGACCCGGCCTGGCTGCGCCGGCGGCTGGACCTTCCCGCCGAGGCGCGCGTGCTGGTGTTCGCAGGGCGCCCGGCCAAGGAGAAGAACATCGACGTGCTGATCGAGGCGGTGCAGCGCCTGGGCGATCCGTACGTGCTGGTGCTGGTGGGGGCGGGGGCGGGCCTGCCCTCGGAGCCCGGCGTGATCTGCCTGCCGTACGAGCGCGATCCGCGCGCCCTGGTGCGCCTGCTCTCCAGCTGCGACGCCTTCGTCCACGCCAATGATCGCGAACCGTTCGGCCTGGTGGTGCTGGAGGCGATGGCCTGCGGCCTGCCGGTGGTGGGCGTCGCTTCGGGCGGCGTGGCTGAGACCGTGGATTCGACGGTGGGCTCGCTGGCCGCGTCGGCGACCCCGGAAGATTTCGCCGAGGCGGTCGAAGCGCTGTTTGACCGGGACCTGGATCAGCTGGGGCGGGCGGCGCGGGCGCGCGCGGTCGAGCTGTTCGCGTGGGAGCGCGTGTTCGGGGATCTCGGCGAGCTCTACGCCGAGCTGTCCGGCGAGCCGGCTTTCACGCGTGTTCAGGGGACGATGGCGGCGCACTGAGCGCGGCGAAGTTCGAAGAGAAGCGAAAGTGGCGCGAGTGACGGGGCTCGAACCCGCGACCTCCGGCGTGACAGGCCGGCACTCTAACCAACTGAGCTACACCCGCGCATTGAGGCGGAGAGCGCCGACTTTCGATCTCTTACGAGCTTAGCAAAGTGGCGCGAGTGACGGGGCTCGAACCCGCGACCTCCGGCGTGACAGGCCGGCGCTCTAACCAACTGAGCTACACCCGCGCATCGGAGCGTGGCCCCGACGAGGCGCGCTTCTTAGGCGGGCGGCCGGACCCCTGTCAACCGCGTCTCCAACGAAAAAGGCGAGATGGTCGAGACCGCCGTTAGCCGAGCGCCCGGCGGGCGAACACGACGTGCTTGGAGCCGAGGTAGGTGAGGCTCATGCCGGTCGCCGCGCCGAGCACGAGCGGCACGATCAGCCAGGCTTCCAGCCGAGGCGCCAGGCTCAGCGCGCCGGCGTAGACGCTGAGATTGGCCGCCGCGCCCAGGCCCTGGACCAGGGCGTAGGCGAGGGCCTCCTTCAGCGGCCGCGGGCTGCGCCGGGCGGCGAAGGTCCAGTGGCGGTTCAGCAGCCAGGTGAAGCAGACCGCGACCGAGAAGGCGCACAGCCGCGCCGGGATCGGGCCCAGGCCCGCGAAATGGACCAGGCCGTAGGTCAGGCTGGCGTCGAGCACGAAGCCCGAGCCGCCCACTACGGCGAAGCGCAGCACGGGCCGGTCGAAACGCGAAAGCGGGGCGGCCGCGGCGCGCAGGCCCCGCCACACCGCGCGCGGGCTGGTTTCGACCGCCGGGCGGGGCAGGGCGTAGGCCAGCACGCCGGCCAGGGCGGGGACGAGCCACGCCACCCGGGCCTCGTACCGGGGCGCGGGGCCCGAAAGCATGCCGCACACCGCGGCGTTGACCAGCAGGAAGCCGAGAATCAGGCCGGCGGCGGCGACCGACTGCAGGGCGGCCTCGCCCGCGCCGCCGCCGTCGCGGCCGAGCGCCGAGCGGACGTCGGCGCGCGTCAGCCGCCAGCCCAGGAAGCCGATCGCGAGCGCCAGCAGAAGCCCGTGCCAGAGCTGCAGCCCGCCGACGCTGAACGCGGAATCGCAGGCGCCGTCCTGGAGACATTTCTCGGCCCCGGGCACGCGGGTGACGGACTTGGCGAACACCTCGCCCTGGGCGGTGATCGGCTCCTCCACGTAGAAGGCGGCGAGCTGGCGGCCCCAGTTGCCGAGCGAGGCGCCCAGTTGGCGGAATGGGGCGTTCGCGAACACGCCGGCGACGAATCGCATCTGCTCGGCCCGCAGCTGCTCGCGGACGGGCAGGGTGGCGACCCGATAAACCCCAGTGCCGACAGTCTCTTCCCACAGGAAGCTGTCGGCGTCCGCGAGGTCGGCGGCGCGGAAGGCGCACAGGGCGAAGGGCCGGCCGTGGCCGCACGCGTCGGCCAGGAAGCTGCGGCCCGGGCCGTCGGCCAGCACCCGCGCGGTCAGGAAGGGCGGGCTGTGCAGCTCCTGGGGCCCGGGCAGGGCGCGCACGGCCAGCGGGTAGGCGACGGCGGCCAGGAGGCCGGCGAGGACGGCCGCGC
>NZ_JAAIVC010000008.1 GCF_010975005.1 Caulobacter sp. 17J65-9
GGCCTCGGCCGCGGCTTCGAGCGCAGCGGGGGCCGGAGCGGCGACCGGCGCCGGCGCGAGCGGGCGCATGACGAAGGGCTCGGCGGCCGGCGCGGCGTCGTCGGCGGCGGCAGCGAGGGGCAGGGTGAGGGCCAGGGTGAAGAGCGAGCCCTGGTCCTTGACGCTGAAGGCGACCAGGTGACCACCCATCAGGCGGGCCAGCTGGCGGCTGATGGCCAGGCCCAGGCCCGTGCCGCCGTGCCGGCGGGCGGCGCCGGCGTCGAGCTGTTCGAACGGGGTGAACAGGCGGCCCAGCTGCTCGGCGTCCATGCCCGTGCCGGTGTCGGCCACCTGAAAGCGCAGGGCGACGGCCCCGTCCTCAGCCGGCCAGGCCGACAGGCGCAGGGTGACGGAGCCCTGCTTGGTGAACTTGACCGCGTTCGAGATCAGGTTGTTGAGGATCTGGCGCAGGCGGGTCGGATCGCCCTCGACGAAGTTCGGCAGGCCGGCCGAGCCTTCGACGCGCAGGCGCAGGCCCTGCTTGCGGGCTTCCGCGCCCCAGAAGCGGGCGGTCTGGGCCAGCACAGCGCGCAGGTCGAAGGCGACGTTCTCCACCGACATGCGGCCGGCTTCGAGCTTGGAATGGTCCAGCAGGTCGTCCAGCAGCGCCTTCATCATGCGCGCGGCGTCGGAGATCAGGGCGGCGTTGGAGCGGGCGCCGGAATCGCGGGCGGTGCGCTCCAGCTCGGCGGCGCCGGCCAGCATGCCGCTGATCGGGGTGCGCAGCTCGTGGCTGACGGTGGCGACGAAGGCGGTGCGCGCGGCGTTGGCGGCTTCGGCCTCGGCGCGCTTGCGCTCGCTCTCGGCCCGGGCGGCGGCCTCGGAGGCGCGCGTCCCGTCCAGCGCCTTCCACAAGAAGGCCGAATTGCCGAAGAAGATCACCGCGCCCATGACGATGGCGGTGTCGTAGGCGCCGCTGCCGCCGAAATAGCGGACGAACAGCGGCGTGGTGATCAGGTAGACGAAGTAGGGCGCCAGCGTCAGGCTGATGGCCAGGCGCGAGGTGGGCGTGTTGACCACGCCGTTGATCACCGCGGCCGACAGCACGAAGGCGGCGCAGACCCCGCCCATCGGCCCGCCCAGGATCCACAGCGGCACGGACAGGGCGCCGAAGATCGCCCCGCTGGCGAACAGGCAGGCCGAGCCCAGGGCGGCGCGCCAGACGGGCAGGCGCACGGTTTCCGGGGGGAGGGGGCCGAAGGCGGCGACTTCGGCCAGCTGGGTCGCCCCGTAGGCGACCATCCAGGCCATGCTGATTTCCCAGCCCAGCAGGCGGCTCATCGCCAGGGCGGCCAGCGAGGCCAGCACGAAACGACGGGCGAGATGCGTCCGGCGCGTGCGCGCGGCCTGCACCAATCCCGTCGATTCGACCGCAGCCGTCATGCCGGATCCTTCCGCCCCGAAGCCGATACCGCCGTTAGGTGAGCGCATTCGGTAGCGATCGACCTTAGACGAACGAGACTAACGGGGCGTGAAGGAAAACCGGATTTCGAGGTTAAGGCGGCTCAGAGCGAACGGGCGATCAGGAGCTTCATGATCTCGTTGGTGCCGCCGTAGATCCGCTGCACCCGGGCGTCCTTGTAGAGCTGGGCCACCGGATACTCGTTCATGTAGCCGTAGCCGCCGTGCAGCTGAAGGCACTCGTCGATCACCTCGCCCTGGATGTCGCTCACCCAGTACTTGGCCATGGAGGCGGTGGCGGGGTCCAGCTCGCCCTTGATCAGCTTGCCGATGCAGTAGTCGACGAACACCTTGGCGACCGTCAGCTTGGTCTTGCACTCGGCCAGCTTGAACTGGGTGTTCTGGAAGTCGATCACCGCCTTGCCGAAGGCCTTGCGGCTCTTCACGTAGTCGAGGGTGGTGGCCAGCGCGCGCTCGGCCGCGGCCACGCCCTGGACGGCGATGTTCAGGCGCTCCTGCGGCAGCTGCTGCATCAGCTGCACGAAGCCCAGGCCCTCGGCCCCGCCCAGCACGTTGTCGATCGGCACCCGCACGTCGTTGAAGAACAGCTCGGAGGTGTCGTTGCCCTCCATGCCGATCTTGTGGAGGTTGCGGCCGCGCTCGAAGCCTTCGCAGCCGTCGGTCTCGACGAAGATCAGCGAGGTGCCCTTGGCGCCGGCCGACGGGTCGGTCTTGGCGACGACGCAGATCAGGTTGGCGAGCTGGCCGTTGGTGATGAAGGTCTTCGACCCGTTGATGACGTAGTGGTCGCCGTCGCGGCGCGCGGTGGTCTTCACGCCCTGCAGGTCGGAGCCGGCGCCCGGCTCGGTCATGGCGATGGCGCCGACGAAGTCGCCGGTGCACATGCCCGGCAGCCAGCGCTGCTTCTGCTCTTCGGTGCCGTAGTGCCAGATGTAGGGGGCGACGATGGCGTTGTGCAGCGAGATGCCGAAGTGGTCGGCGCCCTGCCAGCCCAGCTGGCGCATCAGCACCGCCTCGTGGCGATAGTCGCCGCCGGCGCCGCCGTATTCCTCGGGGCACGAGACGCACAGCAGGCCGGCCGCCCCGGCCTGGTTCCACAGCTCGCGCGGCACCGCCTGGTTGGCGCGCCAGCGGGCGGTCTCTTCCGGCGAAGCGTGGTCCTGGACGAAGCGGGCGACCATGTCGTCGAAGAGGCGCACGTCCTCTTCCTGCATGAAGGCGGGTTCTTCGACGTTCAGGACGTTCATCGCGGTTTCCTCGGTACGCTTCTTCTCGTGTGTTCAGGGGCTGAAACGAAAACGCCGGCGCCCTTTCGGGCGCCGGCGTCGTCGGATCAGAAGGCTTCGGCCGGCAGGGCCATCATGGTGTCGGCGCCGGTCTTCAGCTTGGCCAGGTGGCTGGCCGCGTCGGGCAGGATCCGCTCCAGGAAGTACCGGCCGGTGACCAGCTTGGTCGCGTAGAACGGGTCGGCGTCGCCGGCGGCGATCTTCGCCTGGGCGGCCTCGGCCATCTTCGCCCACATGTAGGCCAGGGTGGTCAGGCCGAAGACGTGCAGGTAGTCGGTCGAGGCGGCGCCGGCGTTGTCCGGGTTGGCCACGCCGTTCTGCATCAGCCAGAAGGTGGCTTCCTGCAGCTTGGCCTTGGCGTCGGCCAGGCCGTCGACGAACGGCTTCAGCTCGGCGTTCTCCTGGCGCTCGGCGACGTAGGCGTCGACTTCCTGGAAGAAGGTCATCACCGCGCGGCCGCCGTTGGCGGCCAGCTTGCGGCCGACCAGGTCCAGGGCCTGCACGCCGTTGGTGCCCTCGTAGATCATGGTGATGCGGGCGTCGCGCAGATACTGCGAGGCCGGGAAGTGCTCGGTGTAGCCCGAGCCGCCGTGCACCTGCATGGCCTGCGAGGCGACGTGGAAGCCGCGGTCGGTCAGGTAGGCCTTCAGCACCGGGGTGAGCAGGCCCATGTAGTCCTTGGCCTTGGTGGCCACGGCCTCGTCGGGCGCCTTCTGCAGGTCGGCGTGCAGGGCGGTCCACAGCACGAAGGCCTGGCCGCCCTCGATGAAGGCCTTGGACTCCATCAGCATGCGACGCACGTCCGGGTGGACGATGATCGGATCGGCCGGGCCGTCCGGGTTCTTCGGCCCGGTCAGCGAGCGGCCCTGCAGGCGCTCCTTGGCGAACTCGACGGCGGCCTGGTAGGCCGCGGTGCCGATCGACAGGCCCTGCAGGCCGGTGCCGAGGCGCGCGTCGTTCATCATCACGAACATGGCCTTGAGGCCTTCGTTCGCATTGCCGACCAGCCAGCCCTTGGCGTCGTCGTAGGCCATCACGGCGGTGGCGTTGCCGTGGATGCCCATCTTGTGCTCCAGGCCCGCGCACTGGGCGCCGTTGCGCTCGCCCAGGCTGCCGTCGGCGTTGACGAGGAACTTCGGCACCACGAACAGGCTGATGCCCTTCACCCCCTGCGGCGCGCCCTCGATGCGGGCCAGCACCAGGTGGATGATGTTGTCGGTGAAGTCGTGCTCGCCGGAGCTGATCCAGATCTTCTGACCCGAGATGCGGTAGCTGCCGTCGCCGTTCGGGACGGCCTTGGTGCGGATCATGCCCAGGTCCGTGCCGCACTGCGGCTCGGTCAGGTTCATGGTGCCGCCCCACTGGCCGGACACCAGCTTCGGCAGGTAGGTGGCCTTCTGCTCGTCCGAGCCGGCCGCGTGCAGGGCGTGGTACACGCCGTTGGTCAGGCCCGGGTACATGGAGAAGGCGGCGCTGGCCGCGGCGGTCATCTGGCCGTAGGCCATCGCCACCACCGCCGGCATGCCCTGGCCGCCATAGGCGGGATCGGAGCTGAGCGCCGGCCAGCCCGCCTCGACCATCTGCTTGTAGGCGTCGCGCCAGCCGGTGGGCGTGGTCACCGTGCCGTCGGCGTTGCGCTTGCAGCCTTCCAGGTCGCCCGCGCGGTTCAGCGGCGCGATCACCTCTTCGGCGAACTTCGCGCCTTCCTCGAGGATCTGGGCCACCAGGTCCGACGAGGCGTCGGCGAAGCCCGGCAGGTTGGAGTACCGGTCGATGTCGAGGACGTCGGTCAGCAGGAAGTTGAAGTCGCGGACGGGCGCTTTGTAGGCCATGGTTTTCCTGGTCCTCGGTTAGGCGGTCTTGCGGGTGGGGGCGGGCGCGTCCTCGTCGGCGTCTTCGCCGAGGCGGGCGCGCAGAAGGGTCTCGTAGTCGGCCGCCTGGGGCAGCAGGTCCGGGCGGTGCTCGGCCACCTTTTCCTCCAGCCAGGCGCAGCCCTTCTCGACGGTGTCGATGGCTTCGTCGAGGTCGTGACGCTGGCGCTTGAGGGTGTCGAGCTGGGCGCGGAAACGCTTCAGCGTCTCGGCCATCTGCACGGCGTTGCCGTCCTTGCGGTCGTAGAGCTCGAGCAACCCGCGGATCTCCACCAGGGAGAAGCCGATGCGCTTGCCGCGCAGGATCAGCTGCAGCCGGGCGCGGTCGCGCGCGGAGAACACCCGCGTCTGTCCGCGGCGCGAGGGGAACAGCAGTTCCTTGTCTTCGTAGAAGCGCAGCGCGCGCGCGGTGACGTCGAACTCGCGGCAGAGCTGGCGGATCGAATAGGTCCGGCGGTCGTCGTTCATGGTCGCGACTGTAACTTGACGCGCGCGTAAGGGGAAGCTCAATGTTGACGCGAACGTAAGGTGGCGCTTTTGGGGGCGAGCCGTTGACCGGCGGGGCGACTGTTGTTGCGATCGCCGTGTGATCAAGAATGAGGACGGCTCATGGTCCAATCGACGACAGGCGCCTGCTTGTGCGGCGCCGTCAGGTTCGAGGTTCTCGGAGGGTTCGAGGCCTTCTTCCTTTGCCACTGCGCCCGGTGCCGGAAGGGAACGGGGTCGGCGCACGCGGCCAACCTGTTCGCCTCCGGCGCGGAGCTGACCTGGCTGTCAGGGCGCGGCAACGTCAAAAGCTTTCGCGTTCCGGGGACCCGGCACGAAAGGAGCTTCTGCACCGAATGCGGGGCCGCGCTTCCGACCGTGCAGATGAACGGCGCGTTGCTGGTCGTGCCGGCCGGGAGCGTCGAGAGCCCGGTCGAGATCCGGCCGACCGCGCACGTTTGTTTCGCCAGCCGGGCGGAGTGGGACGTAGGCCTTGAAGACGTGCCGAAGATCGACGGCCTTCCGGGGTAGGCGTGGATCGCGGCCGCGGCTCAGTGGCCGCCGCCGGCCATCTGCCAGAGGGTGAGAACGATCTCGGCGGCGATCAGCAGCACGATCAGGATTTCCAGCCGCAGCGACCGCTGGGTGTCGATCAGGTCGGTCAGGGCGGTCGCCGTCTTGCCGATCACCTCGATCTTGCGGTTCAGGGTGTCGGCCCGCTCGGTCAGCTCGTACTCGTCCTCCAGACGCGAGTAGAGCCGGTCCAGGTCGGGCCGGTCCCACAGCACGTCGGGCCGCTCCTGCACCGCCACCCGCGCCGAGACCCGGTGCTGCACCAGCAGGGCGGAGCCGATCAGCTTCAGCATGGCGCGCCGACCGCCGGGCGCACGTCCGTCCGCCGCCAGCCGGCCGGCGAACGGCTCCAGGGTGTCGAACACCGAGGCCACCTGCTGCTCGTCGTGGGCCAGGGCCGTGCTCTTGGCCAGCACGTCGGCCGCCACCATCAGATGTTCGGGCGAGAAGGCGCGCAGTTGCACCGTCCCGTCCGGACCGACGCCTTCCTCGCCTTCACGCGCCAGGCGGATCGGCACGGCCTCTTCCTCGCGCGTCTCCACCGGTTCGCTGACCCGCGGCCGCAGCCCGCGCAGCACCTCGTCCTCTTCCAGCGGGGTCAGGCCGACCAGCACGACCACGCCGTAGCGGAACACCGCCGCGAAGCCGTCGCCGACGCGAAAGCACAGGGGCGAGGTGGCGTAGACGTCGCTGCGCTCCAGCCCGGCGGTGTTGATCCGGTCGCCGAGCAGCAGCGCGCGCGCCGTCGCCATCGGCCGTCCGCTGAGCAGCGGCCGGGGCGAGGCGGGGACGGGCGGCGGGACGTCGGCCATCGGGCGGGGCTCACGGCTTTGCGCCCGGCGCGACGCAGCCTAGACCGGGCGTCACGGTAACCGCCCGGAGCGCCTGCATGTTCGACGCCGTGATCTTCGATTGCGACGGTGTCCTGGTCGACAGCGAGGTGCTGTCGCTGGAGGTCGAGCTGGAGGCCATGGCCGAGCTGGGCGTGACCTACGACCTGGTGGAGTACAAGGCGCGCTTCCTGGGCCTGCCGCCGGGGCCGCTGCTGGAGGCGCTGGACGCCGACTACCGCGCCGCCACGGGGCGGCCGCTGGCCGAGAACTTCATGCCGGACTTGCAGGCGCGCTTCGTCGCCGCCTGCGCCGAGCGGCTGGCCGAGATCGCCGGCGTTGCGGCGGCGGTCGAGGCCCTGCCGCTGGCCCGCGCGGTGGCCAGCTCCAGCGGGGCGGCGCACCTGCGCAAGAAGCTCGACATAACCGGCCTGCTGCCGCTGTTCGATCCGCACGTCTATTCGGCCGAACTGGTCGCGCGCGGCAAGCCGCACCCGGACGTCTTCCTCTACGCCGCCGACAGGATCGGGGCCGATCCGCGCCGCTGCCTGGTCCTGGAGGACAGCGTCAACGGCGTGCGCGCGGCGCTGGCCGCCGGCATGACGGTCTGGGGCTTCGCCGGCGGCGGCCACATGGATCCGGTCACCGCCGGGCGGCTGGCCGAGGCCGGGGCGGAGCGGGTGCTGGGCTCGTGGGCCGAGGCCGAGGCGTTGTGGAGCGGCTGGGGACGTTGACCCGGGGCGGCGCGCCGCCTAAGCCCCGCGCCATGCAACACGGTCTCTCTTCGATCGCCCGCGACGGCCGGGCCTGGCCCTTCGAGCAAGCGCGCAACCTGCTGGCGCGGCTCCTGAAAACGCGTCTGAACGACGACGCGGAACGCGACCTGGCGGCCAGCCTGCTGCAGAAAGGCAAGGCGGACGAGGCGGTGACCACCTTCCCGGCGCTGGGTCGGGCGGTGATCTTCGAGACCGGCTACGGCCCCTCGGGCCTGCCGCACATCGGCACCTTCGGCGAGGTAGCCCGCACCAGCATGGTGCGCGCGGCCTTCCGCGCGCTCACCGACGACCACCTGCCGACCCGGCTGGTCTGCTTCTCGGACGACATGGACGGCCTGCGCAAGGTGCCGGACAACGTGCCGAACAAGGAGATGCTGGCCGAGGACCTGGGCAAGCCGCTGACCGTGGTGCGCGACCCGTTCGGCGAGCATCCCTCGTTCGGTCAGCATAACAACGCGCGCCTGCGCGCCTTCCTGGACTCGTTCGGCTTCGACTACGAGTTCCTGTCGGCCACCGACTGCTATCGCTCCGGCCGGTTCGACGAGACCCTGTTGAAGGCGCTGGCGCGCTTCGACGAAATCCAGGCGGTCATGCTGCCGACCCTGGGCCCGGACCGGCGCGCCACCTATTCGCCCTTCCTGCCGGTCAGCCCGACCACGGGCCGGGTGCTGCAGGTCCCGACCCTGGAGCGCAACGTCGAGCGCGGCACCATCGTGTTCGAGGACGAGAACGGCGAGCGCGTCGAACAGTCGGTCACCGGCGGCCGCGTGAAGATGCAGTGGAAGCCCGACTGGGCCATGCGCTGGGTCGCGCTGGGCGTCGACTACGAGATGGCCGGCAAGGACCTGATCGACTCGGTCAAGGTGTCCTCGCGCATCGCCCGCATCCTGGGCGCCGAGCCGCCGGAGGGCTTCAACTACGAGCTCTTCCTGGACGAGAACGGCGAGAAGATCTCCAAGTCCAAGGGCAACGGCCTGACCATGGAGGACTGGCTGCGCTACGGCGCGCCGGAAAGCCTCGCCTACTACATGTTCCAGTCGCCCAAGTCGGCCAAGAAGCTGCACTTCGACGTGGTCCCGAAGGCCACCGACGAGTACCTGCAGCAACTGGACGCCTACAACCGCTCGCTCGCCGACGGTACGAACGCCACGCCGATCGAGAACCCGGTCTGGCACGTCCACAACGGCCTGCCGCCGAAGAAAGGCCCGCCGGTCACCTTCGGCCTGATGCTGAACCTGGTCTCGGCCGCCAACGCCGCCGACAAGGCGACCCTGTGGGGCTTCCTGTCGCGCTATGCGCCGGGCGCCACGCCGGAGAGCGAGCCCATGCTCGACCGCCTGGCCGGCTACGCGCTGAACTACTACGAGGACTTCGTCCGTCCGGCGAAGCAGTTCCGCCTGCCCGACGCCAAGGAGAAGGCCGCGCTGGAAGACCTGGCCGCGCGCCTCAAGGCCCTGCCGGCCGACTGCAAGGACGGCGAGCTGATCCAGAACGAGGTCTATGCGGTGGGCAAGGACCACGGCTTCGAGCCCCTGCGGGCCTGGTTCGGGGCGCTCTACGAAGTGCTGCTGGGCCAGACCCAGGGCCCGCGCTTCGGCTCGTTCGCGGCGATCTTCGGCCTGGACCGGACGGTGGCCCTGATCGAGCAGGGCGCGCGCGGGGAGTTGGTCGCCGGCTGACGGCGCGTCCGCAAGCGCCGGAAAACAAGAAGGCCGCCGTGTCGAAAGTCCGGCGGCCTATTCTTTTGTACGCGACGCCGGGACGCGGCGGCGTCAGTCGGGTCAGCGTCGGGCGAAGTCCAGCGCGTCACGTTCGCGCCAGGCGTTCCAAGTTCCGATGGCAAGCGTCGTGACGACGCCGTAATCGGCGATGTTCAGCGCGCTGATGTAGGCGAACGTGCCGATTTCCAGGTTTAGCCAGGACGTCACGTGCGCGGTCATTTTGATCATCATGAACGCGGCGGCGAAGATCGGCCAGCTTCTGGTCGACTTCCACGCCACGACGCCGAATCCGATCAGCAGGGCGATGTCGATCAGCGTGATGACGTCCTTGGGCGCGAGGCGGCTCGTGTCCTGCTGCGCCAACACTGCACCGACCTGGGCGAAAAATGTCAGGACAGCTCCGGCCTGCTCGAACTTCCCGCCTTTCCATAGGGCGAAGCCACACCCGAGGAAGGTCGCGGTGAGCGCCACAAGTCCGTAGATGTCAAATCCGTAGATACCGAACAAGACGAAACGCCCCCGAGGATGTCCTCGGGGGCGAAAGTGACAGAATCGGCTCGCCGCCCGCAAGCGGCTGAGTATTAATTTTACTGAGAGGCCGCGATCCGGAGGCCGGGCGCCGCCGTCATGCCGACCACGTCCCCTTCGTTGGTGCCCTTGCCCATGGCATGGGTGATCAGCTCGTCGTCGACGCCGATCTTGCGCTGCAGGTTCTGCAGGGCGGCGTGAGCCGACATGACCGCGCGACGGGCTTCCGCCAGGGCGGCGATCGTCTCGGCGGTGCGGGTGGTGGCGACCTCGCCGGCCACGGCCGACAGGTTCAGCTCACGACGGGCTTCCACCATCGATTCCAGAAACTGCGAGGCGCGAACCATCGCTTCGTCCACGGCGTGTTCGGTCGCGAACAGCTTGTCGGCCACTTTGTTGCAGACTTCGATCTTATCCATTTTTGACCCGCCCACTCGATAGGAAGTTAACAAGCTCTTAACACCCCTCCGCCGTTAACGGTAGAGCTTAGGAGCTTGTTAACCACGATTTCGCGGGCAAGCGGCAGCATTCGTCAAGCGTCACCGCTGACGAACACTCGCGCGAAAGGCGAGAAACGTTAATTTTCCTCGGTTTGCGACAGCAGGAAGTGGGCGTGCAGGGACGCGATCGGGGCGGCGCGGGTCTCCTGCCAGGCCTCGACGTGGACGTTGGCGATTCGCCGGCCCGCCTTCTTGATCTGCGCGCGGGCGTAGGTGGTCAGCGGCCGGCCCGAGCGCAGGTACTGCACCGTCACGCCGATCGGCCGGGGCAGGCGCGGACGCCGCTCGACGATGGCCAGCTGGGCCATCGCGGTCAGCTCCATGAAGGCGCCGGTGACGCCGCCGTGCAGGGCGGGCAGCAGCGGATTGCCGATCAGGTGCTCGGCGAAGGGCATGATCGCCGTCATCTCGTCGCCGGCCAGCTCGGCGCGCAGGCCCAGGAACCGGGCGTAGGGGATTCGGCCGAGAATCGCCTCGAGGGTTTCCGCCGCTTCGTTCACGCGCCCGCCTCCGTCGACGACGGCCGCAGATTCGCGCCCGGTTTCCGGCCGGCGTCGGAGTCCAGCATGAAGGCCGACTGGGCGGCCGCCACCGGGTCCTCCGGATCCTCGTCGTAGGCCCAGGCCCGCACGAAGGCGACCGAGCGGGTGAGCTTGTAGCAGCGCGCCTGGGCCATCAGGGCCAGCCCCGGCTTGGCCGGACGCATGTAGTCGATCCGCAGGTCCAGCGTGGCGATCGAGGTGAACCGGTTCATCGCCGCCCACACCGCCATGCCGCAGGCGTGGTCCAGCACCGCCGTCACCACGCCGCCGGCCAGCACCTTGGTGTCGGGGTCGCCGATCAGGTCCTCGCGGTAGGGCGTCCTGAGGGTGACCAGGTCGCCCTCCACCCCCACCAGGGACATGCCCAGCGCATGGGTGTGAGGGCTGCTGCTGACGAGGCGGTCGAGCAGGTCGGCGATGGGAGGCTGGCTCATGAGCCGCTTATAGCCGGGCGCGCTTCGCCCGGGAAAGCGATGGCCAGGACCGGGCCGGCGACCGGCGCAGCCATTATGCGGCTCAGCAAACGCCCAGGCGTGAGGGCGAACAGGCCCGCGCTCAGCAGCACGCCGGCGAACACGCCCACCATCACCGCCCGGTGCAGCAGCACGCGGCGCGTGCGCGCCGCCCACAGGCCCAGCGGCAGTCCGACCACGGCCAGCAGGGTGAACAGGTGCAGCGAGGAGAACGGCCCCAGGTGCGGCACGTCGGCGACCTGGTCGTGCAGCAGGACCGAGGTCGCGACGGCGAGACCGAACACGCCGGCCCACAGCCAGCCCAGCACGCGATGGGGCAGGGCGCCCTTGGGCGCCGCCAGCTGGACCGCGCCCAAGGCGACGGCCGCGACGGCGGACGCGAGATGCGCCTCCACCAGCCAGGGCGCGTCGTGGACGGCTTCCAGGTTCACCGCTCGATCCCTTCGTCGGCGACGGAATTTCTGAAACCTCGCCTTCGCCTCGGTCCTATATGAAAACCCGGAGCCCCGCGTGGTGCGGCGGCTGCGGCATAGCGCCGGAGGCGAGCGGTGCGGCCAGAGAAGGTCCTGTGTCCCCGGCCCGAGGGGCTGTGGTGCGCGCCGGGCGACTTCCACGTCGACCCCGTGCGCCCGGTCGCCCGGGCGGTGATCACCCACGGCCACGCCGACCACGCCCGCGCCGGCCATGGCGTGGTGCTGGCCACGCGCGAGACCCTGGCGATCATGGCCGAGCGCTACGGACAGGACTTCGCCGGCTCGACCCAGGCCCTGGCCTACGGCGAGGTCGTCTCGCGCGACGGGGTGGAGGTCAGCCTGGCGCCCGCCGGCCATGTGCTGGGCTCGGCCCAGGCGGTGGTTCGCCACGCCGGCCTGACCCTGGTGGTCTCGGGCGACTACAAGCGCCGGCGCGACCCGACCTGCCGGCCGTTCGAGCCGGTGCCCTGCGACGTGTTCGTCACCGAGGCCACCTTCGGCCTGCCGGTGTTCCGCCATCCGGACGACCGGCACGAGATCGGCAAGCTGATCCGCTCGACCGAGCAGTTTCCCGAGCGCGCCCACCTGGTCGGCGCCTATGCGCTGGGCAAGGCGCAGCGGCTGATCTGCCTGCTGCGCGAGGCGGGCTGGACACGGACCATCTACGTTCATGGGGCGATGGAGCGGCTGAACGCGCTCTATGAGGCGCACGGGGTCGAGTTGGGCCCGCTGGCCTCGGCGACGGAGGCTCAGGGCGGGCTGGGCGGCGAGATCGTGATCGCCCCGCCGTCGGCCCTGAACGACCGCTGGGCCCGGCGCTTCGCCGATCCGGTCACCGCCTTCGCCTCGGGCTGGATGGGCGTGCGGGCCCGGGCGCGGCAGCGCGGCGTTGAGCTGCCGCTGGTGGTTTCCGACCACGCCGACTGGGACGAGCTGACCGCGACCATCCGGGACGTGGCGCCCGGCGAGCTCTGGATCACCCACGGCCGCGAGGAGGGCCTGCTGCGCTGGTCCGAACTGAACGGGGTGCGGGCCCGCGCGCTGGCCCTTGTGGGCTACGAGGACGAGGACGACTGATTGGCCGGGCGCTTACGGCTCTGCTAACGTCGGTATCGGGCGCGTGGGGGTACCGGTGCGGCGCAATCTCGAATCGGCCGACGTGGTCGCCACCCTGGAACGCCTGCACGCCCGCATGGCCGAGCGCTTTCCGAACGCGGGCCTGACCGCGGTCTGCAAGGACCTGAACGAGGTGGCGCGCACCGTGTCGCGCCGCGCGCGGCGGATCGGCCGGCCCTACCTGCTGCTGCGCGCCGCCGTGCTGGCGGTGGCGGTGGGCGCGGTGGCCCTGCAGGTCTGGGCCTTCGGCTTCGTGCAATGGGACCGGTTCACGGTGGGCGACGACGTGAGCGAGCTCACCCAGGCGCTGGAGGCGGGCGTCAACCTGCTGATCCTGGCCGGCGCGGCGGTGTGGTTCCTGCTGGGCATCGAGGAGCGGCTGAAGCGCCGGCGCGCGCTGGCCGACCTGCACGAGCTGCGCTCGTTCGCCCACGTGGTGGACATGCACCAGCTGACCAAGGACCCGACCATCACCAACGGCGAGGGGGCGCCGACCGCGGCGTCGCCCAAGCGGACCATGACCGGCTTCGAGCTGAACCGGTATCTCGACTACTGCGCCGAGATGCTGTCGCTGATCGGCAAGCTGGCGGCGCTCTACGCCGAGCACACCCGCGACCCGCGCCTGATCGCGTCGGTCAACGACGTCGAAGCGCTCAGCACCGACCTGGCCCGCAAGATCTGGCAGAAGATCACCGTGCTCAGCGTCATCGAGCAGGACGGCGGCGCTTAAGCCGGCTTCCGTCTCGCCTGAGCTGCGAACTCCCCGACCGCCTCCCGCGTTGTCTGCCGGCGTAGGCGTCAGGAGTAAGTACATGGGAAGCAAGACCACTTGGGTCGCGACCTTCGACGGCGCGGAAGCCCGCGTGTTCACCCGGAACCGCGAGACCGGTTACCTCCAGGCGCTGGAGACCGAGGGCCTGTCCGGCCCGCACCGGCCTGACATCGAACGCGAACGCACCATCACCTACGCCCGCGTCGGGCCGGGCCGCAGCGCCGTCGAGCCGGCCGTCACGCCGGAAATGATGCTGGAGAGCACCTTCATCCAGAAGGTCGCCGACCAGTTGGCCGACCGGGCTCAGAAGGGCGCCTTCGACCGGCTGATCGTGGCCGCCGGCCCGCGCGCGCTGGGCATGTTCCGCAAGCACGCCTCCGAGCCGCTGAAGGACAAGATCGTCGTCGAGGTCGACAAGGACCACGTCCACACGCCGGTGAAGCAGCTGGAGCAGGCGCTCTCGGGGCACTTTTGACCGACGACAGCGGCTCCCTCGATCCCGCCGGGCTCGGCCTGGTCGGCGACATCGGCGGCACCAACGCCCGCTTCGGCCTGGTGCGCGTCGGCGAGGAGCCGCCCGAAGTGATGCGGCCGCGCGCCTACGCCGGCCGTGACTTCGCTTCGATCGAACAGGCGATCGACACCTACCTCGCCACCGTTCGGGTGCAGCGCCCGCCGCTGGTCGCCCTGGCGGTGGCGGGGCCGGTGCGCGACGGGGTGATCCACTTCACCAACCTCGACCAGACGCTCTCGGAGGCGGACCTGCGGGCCCGCGGCTTCCGTGAGGCGCGGCTGCTCAACGACTACGCCGCCCTGGCCATGGCCGCCCTGTGCCTGCGAGGCGGGGACCTGCGCCAGATCGGCGGGCCGTCGGAGGCGCCGCCCGGGCGTACGGTCGCTGTCGCCGGACCGGGCACCGGCTTCGGCGCCTCGGCCCTGGTGCGCCGCAACGGCCAGGCCGTGCCGTTGTCCGGCGAGGCCGGCCACACCAGCTTCGCGCCGCAGGACGAGGTGGAGCTCGAGGTCCTGCGCATCCTGAAGGCGCGCTTCGGGCGCGTGTCGGTGGAACGCATCCTGTCGGGGCAGGGACTGGTCAACCTGCACGCCGCCCTGGCTCGCATCGGCGGCCGCGACCCGGGCGACCTGTCGCCGGCGACCATCACCGACAAGGCGCTGGAGGGCGACGCCCCTTGCCTGGCCACCGTCGAGCGGTTCTGCGCCATCCTCGGCGACGTGCTGGGCGACTACGCTCTGGCCGTCGGGGCCGAGGGCGGGGTCTATATCGGCGGGGGCATCGCGCCGCGCATCCTGCCGGTCCTGGAGCGCAGCGACTTCCGCGCCCGCTTCGAATCCAAGGGCCGATTCGTCGACTACATGCGCGCGATTCCGACCTGGCTGATCGTCCATCCGCTGGCCACCCTGCTCGGCGCGGCCGAAGCCCTGAGCGAACCGGCCCGCGGGCGCTAAAAAATTTCCGGCCTCGAAGAACGGGGTTTGCAGGCGTGGGATCGCGTCCGGCCGTGATCGCGGATGCGAGGCGTTCTCCCTTGCTTCTTCATCTTGCAATTTTTCACCCGCAGGCGCGGCGCGTTCCGCATCTTTAGGTAAAAATCGCCCTTGCCGCTGGGTTTTCGGCTGGTCGAAATGCCGCCTCCGAAAAATCCGGACGCGCCCATGAGCCGCTCGCCCAGCTTCGTTCGAACCATCCGCCGGCCGCCGGCCAAGACGGCCGCGGGCAAGCGCGTGCGCGCCTTCACCGAGATCGTCGCCGACTTCGCCGGCAGCGCGGCGGGCGAGCAGGCCTCGCGCTGTTCGGACTGCGGCGTGCCGTTCTGTCAGTCGGCCTGTCCGCTGCACAACGACATCCCCGACTGGCTGCGCCTGACCGGCGAGGGGCGGTTGCGCGAGGCGTGGGAGCTCGCCTCGGCCACCAGTGCCATGCCGGAGATCTGCGGCCGCATCTGCCCGCAGGACCGGCTGTGCGAGGGCCTGTGCGTGCTGGAGCAGTCCGGCTGGGGCGCGGTGACCATCGGCTCGGTCGAGCGCTATCTGGGCGACCTGGCCTGGACCAACGGCTGGGTCGAGCCGATCCGCCCCTCGCGCGAACGCGACGGCTCGATCGGCGTAATCGGGGCCGGGCCCGCCGGCCTGGCCGCGGCCGACCGGCTGCGCTCGGAAGGCTGGGCGGTGACCGTCTACGACCGCCACGACCGGCCTGGCGGCCTGCTGATCTACGGCATCCCCGGCTTCAAGCTTGAGAAGGACGTGGTCGAGCGGCGCACGCGCCGGCTGGCCGACGGCGGCGTGGTGTTCGAGCTGGGCTGCGACGTCGGCGCCGACCTCTCTATGGCTGAGCTGCGCGCGCGCCACGACGCCGTGCTGGTGGCGGTCGGGACCTATCAGGCCCGCGCCCTGGCCGGGCCGGGCTTCGGGCCGACCACGACCGTCCCGGCGCTGGACTATCTGATCGCCTCCAACCGGGTGGGCCTGGGCGACACGGTGCCCGACTACGACAGCGGACGCGTGGACGCGAAGAGCGAGCACGTCGTGGTGGTCGGCGGTGGCGACACCGCCATGGACTGCGTGCGCACCGCCGTGCGCCAGGGGGCGGCCTCGGTCACCTGCCTCTACCGTCGCGACCGCGAAAACATGCCGGGCTCGCGCCGCGAGGTGGAGCACGCCGAGGAGGAGGGCGTGCGCTTCGAATGGCTGGGCGCGCCCAAAGCCCTGCTGGGCGACGGCGTGCGCTGCGTGCGCATGCGCCTGTCCGCTCCCGACGCGGCGGGAAGGCGCGGCGTCGAGGAGGTCCCGGGCGGCGAGTTCGACCTGCCTGCGACCCTGGTGATCGAGGCGCTGGGCTATTCGCCGGAGGACCTGCTGGAGCGGTTCGGCGCGCCCGACCTGATGGTGCGCAAGGGCGGCGAGCTCAGGGTCGATCCGAAGAGCTTCATGACCGGCCTGGAGGGCGTGTTCGCGGCTGGCGACGTGGTGCGCGGGCCCTCGCTGGTGGCCTGGGCGGTGCGCGACGGCCAGGACGCGGCGGCGGCGATCCACCGCTGGCTGCAGGCGCGGGTTCAGGAGCAGGCGGCGTGAGCACCATCGAGCACTACATCCGCGAGCGCGCCCGCCTGGTCGAGGCCGGCGCCTACGATCTCGAGAGCGAGCACGACGCCTGCGGCGTGGGCCTGGTCTGCGCCGTCGACGCTCAGCCCCGCCGCGAGGTGGTCGAGCTGGCCCTGCGCGCGCTGAAGGCGGTCTGGCACCGGGGCGCCGTCGACGCCGACGGCAAGACCGGCGACGGCGCAGGGATCATGCTGGGCGTGCCCCAGGCCTTCTTCGCCGACCAGGTCCGCCGCATCGGCCACATCCCGCGCGAGGGGCCGATCTGCGTGGGCGTGGTGTTCTTGCCGCGCACCGACCTGGCCGCCCAGGAGACCGCCCGCACCCTGGTCGAGAGCGAGGTGCTGCGCTTCGGCTTCTACCTCTACGGCTGGCGCCAGGTGCCCGTGGACGTCAGCGCCTTGGGCGAACGCGCCGCCGCCACCCGGCCGGAGATCGAGCAGATCATGCTGGCCCCGCCGCCGGGGCTGGAGGGCGAGGCGCTGGAGCGCGCCCTGTTCCTGTGCCGCAAGCGCATCGAGGCCCGGGTCGAGCAGGCCCGCCTGCCGGGCTTCTACATGCCGTCCCTGTCGGCCCGTTCGCTGATCTACAAGGGCATGTACCGGGCCGAGCAGATCGACGCCTTCTACCCCGACCTCGCCGACGCGCGCTTCGCCTCGGCCTTCGCGATCTTCCATCAGCGCTATTCGACCAACACCTTCCCGGAATGGCGGCTGGCCCAGCCGTTCCGCATGCTGGCCCACAACGGCGAGATCAACACGCTGAAGGGCAACGTGAACTGGATGCGGAGCCACGAGATCCGCATGGCCGCCGACGCCTTCGGCGACCACGAGGCCTCGGTGAAGCCGGTGGTCCAACCCGGCGGCTCGGATTCCGCGGCGCTCGACAACGTCTTCGAGGTGCTGGTCCGCGCCGGCCGCTCGGCCCCGATGGCCAAGGCCCTGCTGATCCCCGAGGCCGTAGACGAGGAGGCCTCGGAGACCCGGCGGGCGCTCTACGCCTACTGCAACGCGGTGATGGAGCCGTGGGACGGTCCCGCCGCGATCTGCGCTTCGGACGGCCGCTGGGTGGTGGCAGGCAAGGACCGCAACGGCCTGCGCCCGCTGCGCGCGGCCGAGACCGTCGACGGCCTGCTGATCGTGGGCTCCGAAGCCGGCATGACCGGCGTGTCGGAGGAGCGCATCGCGCGCCGCCGCAACATCGGCCCGGGCGGCATGATCGCCGTCGACCTGGAGCAGGGCCGCCTCTACGACGAGACCGGCATTGTCGAGGAACTGGCCTCGCGCCACCCTTACGCCGAGTGGCTGAGCGCGGTGGTCGAGCTGGAGCCGCGTATCGGCCCCGGCCCGGAGCCCCGCTTCCTGGACGGCGAGGCCCTGCTGCGCCGGCAGTTGGCCGCCGGCATGAGCCTGGAGACGCTGGACGTCCTGCTCGACCCCATGGTCGGCGAGGGCAAGGAGTCGGTCGGCTCGATGGGGGACGACACGCCGTTGGCCGTGCTGTCGGACCGCTACCGGCCGCTCAGCCACTACTTCCGCCAGAACTTCAGCCAGGTCACCAACCCGCCGATCGACTCGCTGCGCGAGGCGGGCGTGATGAGCCTGAAGACCCGCTTCAAGAACCTCGGCAACATCCTGGCCCAGGACCGCACCCAGGCCGACGTCTTCGTGCTCGACAGCCCGGTGCTGACCACCGGCATGTACGAACGCATGCTCGACGTGGTGGGGATCGACTCCGTCGCGGTGATCGACTGCACCTTCGACGAGCCGGCCGACGGCGCGCCGGCGGGCGCCGCCCTGCGCGCCGCGCTGGACCGCATCCGCGACGAGGCCGTCGCGGCCGTCCGCGCCGGTTGCGCCCAGATCGTGCTGAGCGACGAGGGGACCGGGCCGGGGCGCGTGCCCGCGCCGATGATCCTGGCCGTCGGCGGCGTGCAGACCCGGCTGGTCGACGAGGGCCTGCGCTCCTTCGTGTCGATCATCGTCCGCTCGGCCGAGTGCGTGGACGCCCACTACTTCGCCGTTCTGATCGGCGTCGGCGCGACGGCGGTGAACGCCTACCTGGCCCAGGAGGTGTTCCTGGACCGGCGCGAGCGCGGGGCCTACGGGGCGCTGTCGCTGCGCGACGCCTGCCTGAACTTCAAGGGCGCGATCGAGGCCGGCCTGCTCAAGATCCTGGCCAAGAAGGGCATCTCGGTCGTCTCGTCCTACCGCGGCGGGCGCGAGTTCGAGGCGGTGGGCCTGTCGCGGGCCCTGGTCGCCGAGTTCTTCCCCGGCATGCCGTCGCGCGTGTCGGGCATCGGTCTGGCCGGCCTCGAAACGCGGGCGCTCGAGCTGCATCGGGCCGCCTGGGCCGAGGGGCGCGTGGCCCTGTCGGTCGGCGGCTTCTTCAAGGCCCGCGCTTCGGGCGAGACCCATGCGCTGGACGCGAAGCTGATCCACCTGCTGCAGGACGCCTGCAACCGCGGCGACTACCGCCGCTTCAAGCAGTTCTCCGCCGCCGCCCGCGAGGTGCCGGCGGTGTCGCTGCGCGACCTGCTGGACCTCGATCCCGACCGCGCGCCTGCGCCGCTGGACGAGGTCGAGAGCGTCAACGAGCTCCGCAAGCGCTTCGTCACGCCGGGAATGTCGCTGGGCGCCCTGTCGCCCGAAGCGCACGAGGTGCTGAACGTCGCCATGAACCGCATCGGCGCCCGCTCGGTGTCGGGTGAGGGCGGCGAGGACCCGGAGCGCTATCGCCCGCACGCCAACGGCGACAACCCGAACTCGGCGGTGAAGCAGGTCGCCTCCGGCCGCTTCGGCGTGACGGCCGAGTACCTGAACCAGTGCCGCGAGATCGAGATCAAGATCGCCCAGGGCGCCAAGCCCGGCGAGGGCGGCCAGCTGCCGGGCTTCAAGGTCACCGAGTTCATCGCCCGCATGCGCCACGCGACGCCGGGCGTCAGCCTGATCTCGCCGCCGCCGCACCACGACATCTACTCGATCGAGGACCTGGCCCAGCTCATCTACGACCTGAAGCAGATCAACCCGGAGGCCCGGGTCTGCGTGAAGCTGGTCTCCATGTCCGGCATCGGTCCGATCGCGGCGGGCGTGGCCAAGGCCAAGGCCGACGTGATCCTGGTCGCCGGCCACGTCGGCGGCACCGGGGCCTCGCCGCAGAGCTCGATCAAGCACGCCGGCTGTCCCTGGGAGATCGGCCTGGCCGAGGCCCACCAGGTGCTGACCCTGAACAACCTGCGCGAAGGCGTGCGCCTGCGGACCGACGGCGGCGTGCGCACCGGGCGAGACGTGGTGATCGCCGCCCTGCTGGGGGCCGAGGAGTTCGGCATCGGCACCGCCTCGCTGATCGCCATGGGCTGCATCCTGGTGCGCCAGTGCCAGTCCAACACCTGCCCGGTCGGCGTCTGCAGTCAGGACGAGCGCCTGCGCGAGAAGTTCACCGGCACGGCCGACAAGGTCGTGAACCTGTTCACCTTCATCGCCGAGGAGGTGCGCGAGATCCTGGCTTCGCTGGGCTATCGCTCGCTGGACGAGATCGTCGGCCGCACCGACCTGCTGCGCCAGGTCAGCCGCGGCGGCGCGCACCTGGACGACCTGGACCTCAACCCGCTGCTGGTGCGGGTGGCGTCCCAGCCGCTGAAGCCCTGGCGCGAGCGCACCGGCCGCAACGAGGTGCCGGACGGGCTCGACGCCCAGATCCTGCGCGACGCCGCCCCGCTGATCGAGCGCGGCGAGAAGATGCAGCTGACCTACACCGTGCGGAACACGCTCCGCGCCGTGGGCACGCGCACCTCGTCGGCGATCGTGCGTAAGTGGGGCCTGAACGGCCTGCCGGCCGGTCACCTGACCCTGCAGCTGCGCGGCGCCGCCGGCCAGAGCCTGGGCGCCTTCGCCGTACAGGGCCTGCGCGTCGAGCTGGTGGGCGAGGCCAACGACTATGTCGGCAAAGGGCTGTCCGGCGCCACCCTGGTGATCCGGCCAACCGATCCGTCGGGCGAGCGCCAGGCGCTGATCGGCAACACCACCCTCTACGGCGCGACCTCCGGGCGGCTGTTCGTGGCCGGCGCGGCGGGCGAGCGCTTCGCCGTGCGCAATTCCGGCGCGACGGCGGTGGTCGAGGGCCTGGGCGCGCACGGCTGCGAGTACATGACCGGCGGCACGGTGGTGGTGCTAGGCCCGGTCGGCTGGAACTTCGCCGCCGGCATGACCGGCGGAGCGGTGTTCGTGCACGATCCGGACGGCGACCTGCCGCGGCGGCTCAATCCGCAGAGCGTGTTCCTGCGCGCCGCCGAGGGCGATGCCGAGGCCCGGCTGAAGGCGCTGGTCGAGGCGCACGCGCGCGAGACGGGTTCGGCCCTGGCCCGTGACCTTCTGGAGGACTGGGCGGCCGCGCGGGCGGCCTTCGTTGAGGTGGTCCCGACCGAGCTTGCGGCCCTGCAGGGCGAGGCGCTGGCGAAGACGGCCTGAATCGGCGCCTTCTGGAAACCTCGCGCCCGTTAGCGTGAGTTTGTCAGCGTCCGGAGGAGTTTCCATGGACATCGGCTTGCCCAAGGTCGACCGCTACGCCGAGTTCTGGCCGATCTACCTGCGGGAGCACCGCCGGGCGGAGACCCGTCTTGTCCATTACGCGGGCACCTCCACGGGACTGGCCTGCCTGGTGATGGCGATCGTCATGCGCCAGCCCTGGTGGCTGCTGGCTGGCCTGCTCGCCTCCTACGGCGCGGCCTGGGTCTCCCACGCCCTGATCGAGCGCAACAAGCCGGCGTCCTGGCAGTACTTCGCCTGGTCGTTCGTCAGCGACTTCCGCATGTTCGGCCTGGCCCTGACCGGCCGGCTGGACGACGAACTGCGCCGGCACGGCGTCAGCAACTAGGGTCTTCCCTTCTCCCCTTGCGGGAGAAGGTGGCGCGCGGAGCGCGACGGATGAGGGGTGTCGGCGCGAGCTCTCAGAGCTTGCCGCACTGACACGCCCCCCATCCGGAAGCCGCGGCGCTCACACCCCTCATCCGGCCGGCTCCGCCGGCCACCTTCTCCCGCAAGGGGAGAAGGAGAGTCAGCGCGACGGCGTGTGCGCCAGCCTGAGCAGGTTGGCCGCGCCCGGCGCCCCGAAGGGCGTGCCGGCCAGGATCAGGATGCGCCGGCCCGGCGGAGCGATGCCCAGGTCCATCGAGGTCTGGATCGCCTGCTCGGTCAGGTCCTTCAGGCCGGTCGGCTGCGGGCCGACGCGCGGCTCCAGGCCCCAGACCAGGGCCAGGCGGCGGGCGATCTCCGGCCGTGGGGTCAGGGCCAGGGCCGGTTGCAGCGGACGCTCGCGCGACAGCCGCCGCGCCGTGCCGCCCAGGGTGGTGAACACCACCAGGCAGGCGGTGCGGCCGGATTCGGCGGCCTTGCGGGCGGCGGCGACCAGGGCGTCGACCTCGGCCTCCTGCATGCCGGCGTGCTCGGCGTCCATCAGGCCGGGCCACGACGGGTCGGCTTCGACCCGCGAGATGATCCGGTCCATCATCGACACGGACTCCAGCGGATACATGCCCGACGCCGTCTCGGCCGACAGCATGACCGCGTCTGCGCCCTCGTAGACCGCGTTGGCGACGTCGGACGCCTCGGCCCGGGTCGGGGTCGGCGAGGTGGTCATCGACTCCAGCATCTGGGTGGCGACGATGGCCGGCACGCCGCGCTGGCGGGCGGCGCGCAGGATCACCTTCTGGGCGATCGGCACCTCTTCCGGCTCGACCTCGACGCCCAGGTCGCCGCGGGCGACCATGACGCCGTCGCAGAGGTCGAGGATCTCGTCCAGGCGCTCCAGGGCGGCCGGCTTCTCGATCTTGGCCAGCACCGCGGCGCGTCCTTCGACCAGCCGGCGAAGCTCGGCCATGTCGTCGGCGCGTTGCACGAAGGACAGGGCGATCCAGTCGACGCCGAGGCGCAGCGCGAAGGCCAGGTCGACGCGATCCTTGTCGGTCAGGGCCGACAGCGGGATGACCGCGCCCGGCACCGCCACGCCCTTGCGGTCGGACAGCTTGTCGCCGGCGATCACGCGGGTCTCGGCGAAGTCCTTGCCGCAGCTGACCACGTCCAGGCGCACCCGGCCGTCGTCGAGAAGCAGGGAGAGGCCCGGCTTCAGGGCGGCGAAGATCTCCGGGTGCGGGATCGAGACCCGGGTCTTGTCGCCGGGCGTCGGGTCCAGGTCGAGCCGCAGGCTCTGGCCGCGCTCCAGCGCCACCGACCCGTCGGCGAACCGACCAAGCCGCAGCTTCGGCCCCTGCAGGTCGGCGAGAATGCCCAGCGGCCGTCCGACCTGGGCCTCGGCCGCGCGCACCGCCTCGTAGTTGGCCGCGTGGTCCTCGTGGGTCCCGTGGCTGAAGTTGAGGCGGAACACGTCGGCCCCGGCCTGGGCCAGACGCACGACCATTTCAGGGGCGCGGCTGGCGGGGCCGAGGGTGGCCACGATGCGGGCGCGGCGGGCGCGGACAGTCACTGGACGCGGACTCCTTTGAACCGGAGGAAAACCCAGCCCGCGGCCGGTCGATCCAGCGTGGGCTTTACTTCACCACCGCATCTACAGACTGGCTGGTGACCGGATGGTAACCGGGGCGGGCCTCGGCGTAGATCTTTCGCGCCAGGTTCTGGCCCCAGTCGCCCTGCTTCATCAGGGCGGTGAACAGCGGCAGGACGAACTTGCGCCGGCCCTGGCTGGTCAGGAACTTCTCCAGCGCCGGCACGCCGGGCTGGTAGCGGTTGTTCACGACGATCTTCAGCCAGGCGAACAGGATTTCGCTGTTGCCCTGGTTGGACAGGTTGAAGGTCTTGTCCAGGTCGGCCAGCTGCGCCGGGGTCATCTTGGCGGGCAGGGAGCCCAGGAAGTGCTGCCACTCCTGGGTGGTCCACCCGGCGGTGTTCACCTTCGAGGCGGGGCCGCCGGCCGCGAAGGCCTGGACCTGGGCGTCGACGCGGGCGAAGGCGTCCGACTGGCGCACCACGGCGTTCTCGGGGATGCCCGGCTCATAGACCCAGCGGTCCAGCTGCAGCTTCTGCTCCAGGGCGGCGTCGCCCTTGATCAGGTTGGCGCGCAGGTCGGCCAGGAACACTTCGGCGGTCATCGGCTGGAAGGCGTGGCGGTCGAAGTAGGACCGAAGCCAGGCGTCGAACCGCTCGCGGCCGACCGCCTCCTCGATGGTGCGCAGGAAGGTCGCGCCCTTCTCGTAGGCGATGTCGGTCATGCCCTCGTCCGGATCACGTCCGGTCAGGTCGAGGTGCAGGCGGGTGTCCGGCGCGTTCGGGCCGCCGGCCTCGGCCACGGCGTTCTGCAGGTCCTGCCAGCCGAGGTTGGCCAGCATGGCGGCGCGCTCCGGACCGTAGAGCTTCTCCATGATCCGGTTTTCAAAATAGGTGGTGAAGCCCTCGTTGAGCCAGAAGTCGGCCCAGGTGGCGTTGGTCACCAGGTTGCCCGACCAGCTGTGCGCCAGCTCGTGCGCCACCAGCGACACCAGCGAGCGGTCGCCCGCCAGGATGGTCGGCGTGGCGAAGGTCAGGCGCGGGTTCTCCATCCCCCCGAACGGGAAGGACGGCGGCAGGACCAGCAGGTCGTAGCGGCCCCAGCGGTAGGGGCCGTAGAGGCTCTCGGCCGCCTCGACCATCTTCTCGACGTCGGCCAGTTCCCAGGCCGACTTATCCAGCATGGACGGCTCGGTGTAGACGCCGGTGCGCGCACCCAGCGGCTTGAAGGCGATGTCGCCGACCGCGATGGCGATCAGGTACGGCGCGATCGGCTTGTCCATGTGGAAGCGGAAGGCGTGGCCGCCCTCGGCCGGCTCGCCGTCGGGGGTGAGCATCTCGGCGCTCATCACCGCCTTCAACTCCGACGGCACGACGATGCGCGCGTCGTAGGTCTGGCGGATGCCCGGGCTGTCCTGGGTCGGGATCCAGGTGCGGGTCAGGATCGCTTCGCCCTGGCTGAACAGGTACGGGTACTTCTTGCCGGCGGTCTGGGCCGGGGTCAGCCATTGCAGAGCCGCCGCGTTCGGCGAGGTGGCGTAGCGCACGACGATGCGCTTGGTCCCGGCCGGCAGGGTGACTTCCAGCGGCACGCCCATGACTTCCGGCGTGCCCTGCGGCGCGGTCCCCAGACGCCACTGCAGCGGCTTGCCCGACGCGTCGGTCACCGACTGGATCTCCAGGTCCTTGGTGTCGAGCACGATCATCCGGGCGTCCGGCTTCGCGTCGACGTCCAGCGTCGCCGTGCCCGAGAGCCGCTTGGCGGCGAAGTCGGTGGTCAGGTCCAGACCGACGTGGGTGACGCGCGCCTCGTCCGGGCGGGCGAAGGAGTGGATGTCGTGAGCCATGACGGCGGCCGGTGCGGTTGCGGGCGTGGCGGTGGACGGGGCGGGGGCAGCCGCGGTCGGCGCGGTGGCGCAGGCGCCCAGCAGGGCGAAGGCCGAGACGGCGGCCAGCGCGGTCAGGCGGGTGGAACGGGTCATCTCAGGTCTCCTCCCCGGAGAACGTGTTTGGGCGTTTGTAGGCCTTAGAGCCCGATCCGGCCACTTCGGCGGAAAATGCGCTAGACGCGGCCGGCGACCAGAAGTTCGGCGCCGGTGATCGCGCGCGAGGCGTCGGAGGCCAGGAACAGCAGGGTCGCGGCCAGGTCGGCCGGCTGCACCCAGCGGCCGAAATCGGCGCCGGGCATGTCGGCGCGGTTGGCGGGGGTGTCGATGATGGTCGGCAGCACCGCGTTCACGCGCACGCCCTGGTCCTTCAGCTCTTCGGCCAGGCTCTCGGTCAGGCGCAGCACGCCAGCCTTGGAGGCGGCGTAGGCGCCCATGCCGGCGGCGGCGCGGCGGGCGGCGGCGGCGGCGACGTTGACGATCGCGCCCGCGCCCGACGCCTTCAGGGCGGGCAGGGCGGCCTTCGACGCGGTCGCGGCGGTGGTGACGTTCATGCGGTGCAGGGCCGACCAGCCGGACAGGTCGCCGTCCTCCAGGGTCTGCCAGCGGAAGCCGCCGGCGACGTTGACCAGGGCGTGCAGGCCGCCGTGGGCGCCGGCCGCCTTGTCCATCGCGGCCCGGGCGGAATCGAGGTCGGCCAGGTCGACGCCGCCGATCGCCAGCACGCCGTCCGGCGTGCCTTCCGGCGCTTCGCCCAGATCGACCGCGGCCACCCGCCAGCCCGCCTCGAGGAAGGCGCGGACCGTCGCGCGCCCCAAGGCGCCGAAACCGCCGGTGACCACCACGCTCTTGCCGCTCATGCTTCGCCTCTCCACCTTGGACGCGGCCCTGCTTGGGTCACCCGCGCCCGGAGGTCAACCGCACCCGGCCGGAACGGGGCTGATCGCGCCGGGGTTGGCGCGCCGTTAGGAGAGCTCGATGCGAACCAGGGCCGTCGAAGTCGCGGAAACCCGCGCCGGCAAGTTTCAGGTCGAAATCGACGTGCGCGGCCACACCGTCGTGGCCGACGAGCCGGTCGAGGTCGGCGGTCTGGGATCGGGGCCGGATCCCTACGAGCTGCTGGCCGCGGCGCTGGGCGCCTGCACGGCCATGACCGCGCGGATGTACGCCGACTACAAGGGCATCGCGCTGGAGCGGGTGCGCGTCGAGGTCCGCCACGAAACCGGCGAGGGCCCGCCGCGCGACCGGTTCATCCGCGAGGTGGCGTTCGACGGCGACCTGACGCCGGAGCAGACCATGCGCCTGTTCGAGATCGTCGAGAAATGCCCGGTCCACAACACGCTGGCGAACGGCTCACGGATCGAGACGCGGCCGCTGGCGGTAGCGGGCGAGCCCCACCGGGACGAACATTTCCGCGACATGGACGCGATCTGCAAGGAATGACCCCGTTCGCCGGGGGCTTGCGGTCAGCCTTCCGTTGGGGGAAGTCAGTCGTATGACCCAAGCCGCCACGCCCAAGCCCTTCGGGACCCTGCTCGACATGATCGGCCACACGCCGATGGTCGAGGTGAAGAACATCGACACCGGCCCCTGCCGGCTGTTCGTGAAGCTGGAGAGCCAGAACCCCGGCGGCTCCATCAAGGACCGCATCGCGTTGTCGATGATCGCCGCGGCCGAGCGCGAGGGCTACCTCAAGCCCGGCGGCACCATCATCGAGGCCACCGCCGGCAACACCGGCCTGGCGCTCGCCCAGGTGGGCGTGCTGAAGGGCTACAAGACCATCCTGGTCGTCCCCGACAAGATGGCCCGCGAGAAGGTCCAGCACCTGCGCGCGCTGGGCGCCGACGTGCGCGTGACCCGCTCCGACGTCGGCAAGGGCCACCCCGAGTACTACCAGGACATGGCTGAGCGCCTGGCCCAGCAGATCCCGGGCGGCTTCTACGTCAACCAGTTCGCCAACCCGGCCAATCCGGCCGCCCACACCGCCACCACCGGCCCCGAGATCTGGGAGCAGATGGACCACGACGTGGACGCGGTGGTGGTCGGCGTCGGCTCCGGCGGCACGCTGACGGGCCTGGGCCGCTTCTTCGAGAAGGTGTCGCCCAAGACCGAGATGGTGCTGGCCGACCCGGTCGGTTCGATCCTGTGCCACTACCACGAGACCGGCGAGCTGATCGAAGCCGGCTCCTGGACGGTGGAGGGCATCGGCGAGGACTTCATCCCGACCAACGCCGAGATGCGCCTGGTCAAGAAGGCCTACTCGATCGGCGACCGCGAGAGCATGGAGACCGCCCGCCAGCTGCTGCTGAAGGAGGGCGTGCTGGCCGGCTCGTCGTCCGGCACGCTGATCTCGGCGGCGCTGCGCTACTGCCGCGAGCAGACGAGCCCTAAGCGGGTCGTGACCTTCGTCTGCGACACCGGCACCAAGTACCTGTCCAAGGTCTACAACGACAGCTGGCTGGCCGAGCAGGGCCTGACCGACCGCGAGCTGCACGGCGACCTGCGCGACCTGATCTTCCGCAAGTACACCGAGGGCGGCGCGGTCACCATCAGCCCCGACGACACCCTGCTGACCGCTTACAACCGCATGCGCCAGTCGGACGTCTCGCAGCTGCCGGTGATGCAGGACAACCGCCTGGTCGGCATCCTCGACGAGAGCGACATCCTGCGCGGCGTGGAGAACGAGGAGGTGGCCCGCAACGGCCGCTTCAAGCAGCCGGTCCGCTCGGCCATGACCACCAAGCTCAACACCCTGCAGGCCTCCGAGCCGATGGACGCCCTGGTGCCGGTGTTTGAGCGCGACGAGGTGGCCCTGGTGCTGGACGGCGAGGAGTTCGTCGGCCTGATCACCCGCGTGGACCTGATCAACCACCTGCGCCTGCACCCGCAGGCGGCGGCCTGAGATACGGGCTGGAAGCGGTGTGGTATCTGGGGTCGTTTTTGATCGGCGCGACGGCGAGTGTCGTCGCCGTGATCTTGGCGCTCAGATTCAATGCGCCGCATCCTGGGTTGGTGTATTTGGCCGCGGTTAGCTTTTGCGCCGTTTCAATCGCGTTGATGCAACGTGGAAAGTATAGGGGCGCTTCCTCACTGGTGGGGTCGCTTGCGTTTTTCGGGCATTCCGCGGCGTTTACATCGGGAGCCGCTGGCGCGTTTTATTGTCTGATGGCGATTTACCCGCCGAATATGAACTGATTTCGCGAATTCCGCTCGATGCAGCAGTTATGCGGCGTGTGTAGCGGCGGCGTAGGCTCGGCGAGGCGGAGGGGCGAATGCCGGTTGAGGATAAGACAGACGAGCGCGAAGCCCCGACCGCGGCGGAAGCCGGGCGGTATTGCATGAACTGCTCCTGCCCGGGCTTTGCGCCGACGCAGGACTTCCCGTGGAGGTGCTTCGCTTGCGGCCACGACGAAAGCGAGCACGTCTGAGCGTCGAAGCCCTGGTTTCAGCTTAGCGGGCGCCTACATCCGCTCGTCTCGAAGGACGCCGACGTTTCGGCGTCGAAGCTAACGATTTTGCCTTCTCCCGGCATGGGAGGAGTGATGCACGGAGCGCCTGTCATGGCCGACCTGCCCAACCGCCTCGGCTTCGCCACCCGCACCATCCACGCGGGCCAGCATCCGGACCCGACCACCGGCGCGGTGATGACGCCGATCTACGCCACCTCGACCTACGCCCAGGAGAGCCCGGGCGTGAACAAGGGCTACGAGTACGCGCGCGGCAAGAACCCGACCCGCGAGGCGTTCGAGCGCGTCGTGGCCGACCTCGAGAACGGCGTGCAGGGCTTCGGCTTCGGCTCGGGCATGGCGGCGACCTCGACCATCCTTGAGCTGCTGGACGCCGGCGCGCACGTGCTGGCCGGCGACGATCTGTACGGCGGCACCTACCGGCTGTTCGAGCGCGTGCGTCGGCGTTCGGCGGGCCTGTCGTTCGACTATGTCGACTTCTCCGATCCGGCCAAGGTCGAGGCGGCGATCACGCCCCAGACCAAGCTGCTGTGGGTCGAGACGCCGACCAACCCGCTGATGAAGCTGGCCGATCTGGAGGCGCTGGCCGCCATCGCCAAGAAGCACGGCCTGCTGACCGTGGCCGACAACACCTTCGCCACGCCGTGGGCCCAGCGCCCGCTGGAGCTGGGCTTCGACCTGGTGATGCACTCGGTCACCAAGTACCTGAACGGCCACTCCGACATGGTCGGGGGCGTGGTCGTGGCCCGCACCGAGGAGCTCGCGAAGGAGGTGAAGTTCCTCCAGAACTCCATCGGCGGCGTGATGGGCCCGTTCGACGCCTTCCTGGCCAACCGCGGCGTGAAGACCCTGGCGCTCCGCATGCAGCGCCACTGCGAGAACGCCATGCGGGTCGCCCGCTGGCTGGAGGCGCACAAGGGCGTGGCCAAGGTCTACTACCCGGGCCTGGAGAGCCACCCGCAGCACGAACTGGCCAAGCGCCAGATGCGCGGTTTCGGCGGCATGATCTCCTGCGTGGTCGACGGCGACCTGGAGCGCACCAAGCGCGTGCTGGAGCGCTTCCGCATCTTCACCCTGGCTGAGAGCCTGGGCGGGGTGGAGAGCCTGGTGAACCACCCGGCGATCATGACCCACGCCTCGGTGCCCAAGGCGGTTCGCGAGGCCGGCGGCGTGAGCGACAACCTGATCCGTTTCTCGGTCGGGGTGGAGGACGGCGACGACCTGATCGCCGACCTGGAGCAGGCGTTCGGCGCCTGACCGTCTTCCGTCGGGAAAGCTGACGTTGCGTGCACTGTGGCTCCGTTACACGGCGCCGCATGGTCAACGTCGCTTCACCTAGTTGTTAGCTTGACAGTTTCGTGACCCGCTTCTCCTCTAGCTGAGCAGTTGGCGCATTCTCTTCGTGGAATTGCGTTGGTGTTCCGCAAGAGCGTGCGCCCCTAATCAGAAATGGGGGCGGATGTGTTGAAGCGTCGTACGGAACTGTTGGCCGCGACCGCGGCTTTGGCTTTGCTGACCGGGGTCGGGACGGCCCAGGCCCAGACCACTCCAGCCTCCGGCGATCCGGAAGCGGCCGCCGTCGACGAGATCGTCGTCACCGGCTCGCGCATCCGGCGCAGCCCGCTGGAGCGCGACCAGGCGATCGTCGAGCTCGACCGCGAGACCATCGAGAAGACCGGCCTGACCTCGACCGCCGACGTGCTGCAGCGCATCCCGTCGGCTGGCGGCGGCCTGAACGCCAAGTTCAACAACTCCGGCAACTTCGGCAATCCGCCGGACGGCGGCGGCGTGGGCGCCGGCGCGGCCGAGATCGACCTGCGCTACCTGGGCTCGCGCCGGGTGCTGGTGCTGGTCGACGGCCTGCGCTGGGTGGCGGGGGCCTCGGCCTCGGGCGTGCCGGGCGCGGTCGACCTGAACACCATTCCCAGCTCGATGATCCAGCGCATGGAGGTGCTGCAGGAAGGCGCCTCGCCGATCTACGGGTCGGACGCCATCGCCGGCGTGGTCAACATCATCACCAAGAACCGCCAGGAGGGCCTGCAGGCCTCGGCCCAGGTCAGCGGCTACGGCGAGGGCGACGGCTTCAGCCAGAACTACGACGTGTCGTGGGGCGCCACCCAGGACAACACCCGCATCGTGGTGGGCGGCGGCTACTTCAAGCAGGATCCGGTGATGGCCGCCGACCGCGACATCTCGCGGTTCCCGAGCCCGTACGCGACGTCGTGCCTGGGCGGCGGCTGCAGCTCCGGCACGCCGCTGGGCCGCTTCATCGTCCACGACCCGAACACCAACAACGACCTCGACATGACCCTCAGCGGGCCGATGGGCGTTGGCAACGTGCCGTTCTACGATCCCCTGAATCCGACCGGGCCGGGCAGCGACTTCAAGGACTTCGCCACCCTCGATCGCTTCAACTTCCAGCCCTACAACTACATCGTCACGCCGTCCGAGCGGGTCAGCCTGTTCGGCCAGGTGACCCAGGACCTGACCGACCGGGTCCAGCTGCGCGTGCGGGCCAGCTACGTGAACCGCAAGTCGGCCAACCAGGCCGCGCCGCTGCCGCTGTTCGTGGGACCTGACGCCGGCAACGGCAACCTGCTCGACACCGTCACCATCGACGCCGACAACCCGTACAACCCGTTCGGCTTCGACCTCGGGCCCGGCACCTACGCCTTCGTCGGCCGCCGCCTGGTCGAGGGCGGGCCGCGCCACTACGCCCAGGACGTCAACACCTGGAACGTCACCGCCAGCCTGAGCGGCGACTTCGACGTCGCCGGCCGGCCCTGGTACTGGGACGCCAACGCGGTGGTGTCGACCAACCACGCCGAGCAGACCTTCACCGGCAACGTCAACGCCCAGCGCGTGCAGCAGGCCCTGGGCGATCCGTCGGGCTGCACGGGCTCTTGCGTGCCGCTGAATATCTTCGGCGGCGAGGGCAGCATCACCCAGGACATGCTGGACTTCATCGGCTTCACCCAGCAGGACTCGTCCGAGCAGAAGCTGCAGGACTTCAGCTTCAACCTGACCGGCGACCTGTTCGACCTGCCGGCCGGCGCCGTGGCCTTCGCGGTCGGGGCCGAGCACCGCAAGACCGAGGGCTACTTCCAGCCCGACGCCATCGTCGCGGCGGGCCTGTCCTCGGACATCCCGGCCCAGCCGGCCAGCGGCGAGATCAGCGTCAACGAGGTCTACGGCGAACTGCAGATCCCGGTCATCGCCGACCAGCCGATGTTCCGCTCGCTGGAGCTGTCGGTGGCCGGGCGCTGGTTCGACTATTCCACCTCGGGGTCTGACTCGACCTACAAGCTGGGCGCCCTGTGGCGGCCGACCGACAACGTGCTGGTGCGCCTGTCGAAGGGCCAGGGCTTCCGCGCCCCGTCCATCGGCGAGCTGTACGGCACGGCCTCGCGCTTCGACCAGGAAGTGGTCGACCCGTGCTCCGACATGCTGGGGCTGGGCGGCGGGACTCCGGCCAGCGCCGCGGTCCAGGCCAACTGTATCGCCAACGGCGTGCCCGGCGACGGCAGCTACGTGCAGCTGAACCCGCAGCTGCCGGTGTTCACCAGCGGCAATCCGGGCCTGGTGCCGGAAACCAGCGAGGGCTGGAACGCCAGCTTCGTCTGGGAGCCGGAGTTCCTGAAGTCGTCCGGCTGGGCCAGCGGCGGCTCGGTCGAGGTGGCCTACTCCGACATCCAGCTGGACGACGCCATCCAGGCCCAGAGCGCCGCGGGCCTGCTGAACCTGTGCGCCGAGACCAACGACCCGCTGGCCTGCGCCACCATCACCCGCACCGTGTCGGGCGCGGTCGCCGGCGTCTCCAACCCGCTGATCAACATCGGCGGCATCGAGACCCGCACGGTCGACCTGAACCTGATCTGGCGCGGGCCTGAGACGGACATGGGCCGCTTCAGCGTGCGCTCCAACACCACCTTCCTGCTCGAGTACACCGAGCTGGTGCCGACCGGCGCCGGCCTGGCGGCCATCAAGCGCGAGGGCACGGAGCGGGGCAGCCCCGACCAGGCCTATCCGGAGACCAAATCGACCCTGACGGTGGACTGGGACCGGGCCGACTGGGGCGCGACCGTGGGCCTTCGCTACCTGTCGGCGGTGGAGGAAAGCCAGGCGGCCAACACCCTGGACGCGCGGACCTACTTCGACGCCCAGTTCCGCTGGCGGCCGGAGATGTTCGACGACCAGTTCGGCCTGGCCTTCGGCGTCAACAACCTGTTCGACAAGGACCCGCCGGGCTGCGTCAGCTGCGGCCTGAACAATTACGACCCGAACGCCTACGACGCGCCGGGCCGGTTCTTCTACCTGCGGGCCAACTTCACCCGGTGAAGTCATTCTCCTCCCCTGTAGCGAAGCTACGGGGGAGGGGGACCACCCGCAGGGTGGTGGAGGGGGCGGGCCTCAGGCGCGCCCCCTTACTGTTTGTCCTCGTCGGTTCGCCCCCTCCACCGCCGTTCCGGCGGTCCCCCTCCCCCGCTTCGCAGGGGAGGAGAGGGCGCCCACCCGCCCGATTTGTTCGTTGTCCCCGCATGAAGGTCTTCACCATCGGCTACGAGCACGACACCCAGGCGCACGTGATCGACAAGCTGCGCGCGGCCGGGGTGAAGGTGGTGGTCGACGTGCGGGCGATCGCGGCCTCGCGGCGGGCCGGCTTTTCCAAGACCATCCTGGCCGCGAGCCTGGCCGAGGCGGGGATCGACTACGTCCACCTGCGCCAGCTGGGCACGCCGAAGTCCGGGCGCGAGGCGGTGCGGGCGGGACGGATCGCGGAGATGCGAGAGATCTACGACGCGCACCTGGAGGAGCCGGGCGCGCAGGTGGAGCTGGTCCGCGCCCGGGAGATCGCCCAGGCGCGGCCGGCGGCGCTGCTCTGCTACGAGGCGGACGCCACCAACTGCCACCGCTCGATCGTGGCCGAGCGGATCACGCGCAAGGGCGACGCGGTCGTCGACCTCTGAGCCTACTTGGCGCGGTAGCCGTCGTGGCAGGCGCCGCAGGACTGGCGCACGGTCGCCCACTGGGCGGCGAAGCCGGCCTTGTCGTTGGCCTCGGCCAGTTCGGCCAGCTTCTGGGTCTGGGCGGCGTAGTCGGCGGCGGCCTTCTCGAAGCCGGCCCGGTCGGTCCAGATCTCCGCCTTCGCCTTGGTGGCGACGCCGCTGTCCGCGCCGGTGCCGGCCGGGAACATCGACGGCAGCTGCTTGGCCCAGCGCGCCAGACCCTTGGCCGCGAAGGCCTGGCCCTTCACGTCGGCACCGGCGTCGATGACGCCCTTCATGCCGCCGAACGCCGCGGCCGACATGTCCAGCGCCGACTGGCGGGTGGCGACGACGTCCTGCGCCGACATCGAAACGGGCGCGCCGGCCTGCGCTGCGGCCAGACCGGTAGCCCCGAGCACGCAGGCGGCGGCCAGCACCAGAAGCTTGTTCGACATGGGCGTTCCCCGAACGACGTGATTTCCAGTCAAGCTAAGCCCGGGGCAGGGGGCGAGGCAAACCCTCTTGTGATCAGGCGAGGTCGGCGCGGACCTTGGTGAGGATGCGGCCGAGCAGGTTTTCGCCGCGCCAAGCCGCGGGATCCACGGCTTTCGGATCATCGAGCGCCCAGCCGCAGCCCCAGATCCAGTCGCGGGGATTGGCTTCGACCAGCATCGTGTCGCCTGTAGCCAGAAGTTGGCGAGCCGCGCCCGCGTTCTGACCAAACTTGGCGAGGTTGCCGCGGTAGACGATGTCGACTTTCCAAATGGCCCAGCGCTCGTGCTCGAAGCCCGACACCGTCTGGCCCAATCGCTTCTGTTCGCCGGGATCCGATGTCGCCAGGATCCGCTCGGCCGCCGTCGCGTCGCCGAACAGCTCGGCCTTCGCGAACATCATCCACTGCTCGGCGGTGACGAACGTGAGCCCTCCGAGCGTGAACTCAGTGGCGTGCCACTGGCTGAACACCCCTTTGATGAAGGGGTGAAAGGTCGAGAACGCGCCGGGCTCCGGAAGCCCGGCCGCTGAAATCGCGGGGGCTTCCGGAAACATCACGCCGCCTGGGCGTAGCCCAGCTGCTGGTTCAGCTTGGTCAGCAGGTCCACGGCCGCCTCGGCGATCACCGTGCCCGGCGGATAGATGGCCGCCGCGCCGGCGTCGTAGAGGGCCTGGAAGTCCTGGGGCGGGATCACGCCGCCGACCACGATCATGATGTCGGGGCGGCCCAGCTTCTCCAGCTCGGCCTTCAGTTCCGGCACCAGGGTCAGGTGGCCGGCCGCCAGCGAGCTGGCGCCCACCACGTGCACGTCGTTCTCCACCGCCTGGCGGGCGGCCTCGGACGGGGTCTGGAACAAGGGGCCGATGTCGACGTCGAAGCCGAGGTCGGCGTAGGCGGTGGCGATCACCTTCTGGCCGCGGTCGTGACCGTCCTGGCCCATCTTGGCGACCAGGATGCGGGGCCGGCGGCCGTCGGCCTCGGCGAAGGCGTCGACCAGGGCGCGGGCGCGCTCGGTGGTCGCGTCGGAACCGGCTTCGCGCAAGTACACCCCCTGGATCGCCTTGATCTCGGCCCGGTGGCGGCCGAACGCCTTCTCCAGCGCGTCGCTGATCTCGCCCACCGTGGCCTTGGCGCGGGCGGCCTCGACCGCGAGCGCCAGCAGGTTGGCGTTTCCGCGCGCGCCCTCGGTCAGGGCGCTCAGCGCCGCCTCGACGGCGGCCGGGTCGCGCTCGGCCTTCAGGCGGGCCAGCTTGTCCAGCTGCTGCTTCAGCACCGAGGCGTTCTCGACCTTCAAAACCGGAATGTCGTCAGCCACTTCCGGGCGATACTTGTTCACGCCCACCACGGTCTGGCGGCCGGTGTCGATGCGGGCCTGGGTCTTGGCCGCGGCCTCTTCGATGCGCAGCTTCGGCAGGCCCTGCTCGATGGCCTTGGCCATGCCGCCCAGCTTCTCGACCTCGTCGATGTGGGCCAGCGCGCGTTCGGCCAGGTCGTGGGTCAGACGCTCGACGTAGTACGAGCCGCCCCACGGATCGATCGCGCGGGTCAGGCCGGTCTCGGTCTGCAGGAACAGCTGGGTGTTGCGCGCGATGCGGGCCGAGAAGTCGGTCGGCAGGGCCAGCGCCTCGTCCAGCGAGTTGGTGTGCAGGCTCTGGGTCTGGCCGCCGGCCGCCGCCATGGCCTCCACGCAGGTGCGCGAGACGTTGTTGAACACGTCCTGCGCCGCCAGGCTCCAGCCGGAGGTCTGGCAGTGGGTGCGCAGGCTGAGCGAGCGGGCGTCCTTCGGCTCGAACTCGCGCTTCAGGAGCTTGGCCCAGAGCAGGCGCGCGGCCCGCATCTTCGCCACTTCCATGAAGTAGTTCATGCCGATCGCCCAGAAGAACGACAGGCGCGGCGCGAAGGCGTCGACCGGCAGGCCGGCGGCCACGCCGGCGCGGATGTATTCCACGCCGTCGGCCAGGGTGTAGGCCAGTTCGAGGTCGGCGGTCGCGCCGGCCTCCTGCATGTGATAGCCGCTGATCGAGATCGAGTTGAACTTCGGCATGTGCGCCGAAGTATATGAAAAGATGTCGGAAATGATCCGCATCGAAGGCGCGGGCGGATACACGTAGGTGTTCCGCACCATGAATTCCTTCAGGATGTCGTTCTGGATCGTGCCCGACAGCTGTTCGGGCTTCACGCCCTGTTCTTCGGCCGCGACGATGTAGAGCGCCATGATCGGCAGCACCGCGCCGTTCATGGTCATGGACACGCTCATCTTGTCGAGCGGGATGCCGCTGAACAGGGTGCGCATGTCGTAGATGCTGTCGATGGCCACGCCGGCCATGCCGACGTCGCCCTTCACCCGCGGGTGGTCGCTGTCATAGCCGCGGTGGGTGGCCAGATCGAAGGCGACCGACAGGCCCATCTGACCGGCCGCCAGGTTGCGGCGATAGAAGGCGTTGGAGTCCTCGGCCGTGGAGAAGCCGGCGTACTGGCGCACGGTCCACGGGTTGGTGGCGTACATGGTCGGGTAGGGGCCGCGCACGAACGGCGCCAGGCCCGGATAGCCCGCCGTGAAGTCCAGCCCTTCGGCGTCCGCGGGGCCGTAGATCGGCGCGACGGGAATGCCTTCGGGCGTCAGCCAGTCTTCGCCGGCGGCGGCCGTTTCGGGCGCGCGCGGCTGGACCGCGTCGAAGGCCAGGGACGCGAAATCAGGAAACTTGGTCATCGTCGTCCTCGTCGAAGACTTCCAGGTCCTCGTCGTCGCCGTCTTCGTCCTCGTCGTCGTAGGCGTCCTCGCCCACGACCTGGTCGATCAGGCCGCGCCACACCGGGTCGGTGTCGTCGACCAGGTCCACGTCGTCCAGGAAGGCCACGGCGGTCTCGCCGTCGGGCAGGGCCAGGCCCAGCACCTCCAGCACCTCGCCGTCGTCGGTCTCGTGCGCCTCGGCCTGGACCACGACGGCGCCGATCTCCTCGTCGTCGTTCCACCAGATCACGGGCTGGGGCAGCTCCATGTCGATGACACGGCCGTTCTCGGTGTCGCCGAGCGCGAACACGGCGGCGTCGCTGTCGACGTCCTCGGGCTTGGCCACCCGGCCGGAGAAGGCCTTCAGCAGGAAGCGCCAGGTGTCGACGTCGTAGGGCTTAGTTTCCACGGGCGTGCTCCAGCGCGCTCAGGGCGGCGTCCAGCACCGCGGTGATGTCGCCGCCGGCGAACAGGAAATCGTCGACGCCGGCCGATTTCAGCTCGGCTTCGAGGTCGCCCGGCCGGCCGGCCAGGAAGACGCGTTTGGCGCCCTTGCGCTGCAGCTCGGCCGCGGCGGCGCCCGCCTCGGCGGCGTAGCGCTCGTCCGACGAGGCGATCACCGCGATCGGAGCCGTGGCCGCGTCATAGGCGTCGGGCGCGCCGACCACGGCGGCGACGCCGCCGGCCGCGAACAGGTTGCGGCTGAAGCCGAGGCGGGCGGTGTAGTCGGAAGCCCCGCCCAGCGTGGCGATGAATACCTGCGGCTTGGGCTCGAGCTTCAGGGCGCGATCGCGCAGGGCCTCGAACGGCTCGGACAGGCGCACCGGCGCCAGCGCCGGGCAGCGGCCGTCGGGGCCGGGCAGGCGCACGTCGGCCGGCTTGGCGAAAGCGGCCGGATCGACCTCTTCGGAGGCGACGGAGGCTTCGCCCAGGTTGGGGAATTCAGACGTGCCGATCAGGCCGGTCTTGCGCTTGGCCACGTCGGCCTCGCGGGCGGCGCGCACCTTGGCGATCTCTTCGGCGATGAAGCCGCTCTCCAGCGCCGCGACGACGCCGCCCTGACGTTCGATCTCCTGGAACACCGCCCAGCCGGCGCGGGCCAGGTCGTCGGTCAGGCGCTCCAGGAACCAGGCGCCGCCGGCCGGGTCGGCCACGCGGCCCAGCGCGGCCTCTTCCATCAACACCAGCTGGGTGTTGCGGGCCTGGCGACGCGCGAACTCGGTGGCGCGGCCCAGCGGGCGGGTGAAGGGCTCCAGCACCACCGCGTCGGCCCCGCCCACGCCCGCGCCGAACCCGGCGGCGGTCAGGCGCAGCAGGTTCACCCACGGGTCCAGCTTGGACAGCATGCGCCGCGACGAGCGGGCCTCGATGCGGGCGGTCGCCTCGACCTCGCAGGCGGCGGTCAGGCGGGCCCAGATGGCCCGCGCCGCGCGCAGCTTGGCGACGGTGGTGAAGTATTCGGCGTCGGCCGACAGGCCCAGCACCATGCGCTCGAACGCGGCCTGCATGGACAGGCCCGCGCGGGTCATGGCCTTGGCGTAGGCCAGCGCGGCGGCGGCCATGAAGCCCAACTCCTGCGCCTCCGAGCCGCCGGCCTCGTGGGCCGCCCGGCCCGAGGCCAGGAACAGGCTGGCCTTCGGGTAGGCCGGGGCGTGGCGCGCCGCGGTCTGGGCGGCGGAGACGACGTGCGATTCGATCGGTCCGGCGCTGGCGCCCGCCTCGGCGAAGGCCGACAGCGGATCCAGGTGGAAGGCCAGCGGCGCTTCCGGCGCGCCCTTGGCCAGCACCGCCAGCGCGTTGGCCGCCTGCGGGCCCATCAGGCCGGCGTCCAGCGCCACGGGGGCGAGGTCGAGCAGCACGCCCGACAGCACGCGCGCCAGCTCGTCCTGGCCGCCGACCGCCACGCCGTCGACGCCGGTCGGGTCGATGCGCACCAGCACCGAGGCCGCGCCGTTCTGCAGGTCCTTCAGCAGGTCGGCGTTCGCCCGCGCCGGATCGGCGTGGTCGACGACGGTGCGCAGGTCCCAGGGACGGGCCGGATCGGCGTGCGGGCGGGGCCGCGCGGCCAGGGCCGGGGCGCCGTCGTCGGCGGTGTAGAGCGGCTGGACGGTCAGGCCGTCGTAGGTCTTTGCGACCAGGCGCTTGTCGAACGGGGCGCCCTTCAGGGTCTTATCGACCAGGGCCATCCACTGTTCGCGGGTGGGCGGGGAGAACTCTTGAGCGAGCGGGGTCGCGGGATGGCGCACGCGGCGAACCTCCGGTCAGAAACGGTCGCGCCGGTGATGGGGCGGGCGCCGCGCCCCGTCAAGCGCCGCCTCGTCTCAGTTGGCGACACGCCGGTCGCCGAATGCGAAAGCGTGCTAGGCTAGGCCGCAGTGGAAGGGGAGGACCGCCATGTCGACCGACGCTCCGGAGACGCCCGAAAAGCCCGAGAAGCCGCAGTCCGATCCCATCGGCGCCTGGATCGCCATCGGCGTGGGGGTCGGGACGGCGCTGGGCGTGGCCTTCCACAACATGGCCATGGGCGTGGCCCTCGGCGCCGGGATCGGCGCGGCGCTGGGCGCAACCTCCCACCGGCGGCGCAAGGGCTGAGCTTCATTACGAAACCGTAAGGTCAAGCTTCCCCGACCTGTGGTTTGATCGACCCAGGGTCGCCCAAGCGCGGGCGAATAGAGAATCTCGGGGGAAGTTATGACGCCCAGTCGCACCGTGTTGAGTTTCGCCGCCGCCCTGGCGCTGTCGCCGATGGTCGCCGCGCCGGCGCTCGCCAAGCCGAAGCCGGCCCCCGCTGCCGCCGCCCAGGCGCCGGTTCCGGACATCGCCTACACCAAGTACGTCCTGTCGAACGGCCTGACCCTGATCGTCCACGAGGACCACAAGGCCCCGATCGTGGCGGTCAACGTCTGGTACCACGTGGGCTCGAAGGACGAGCCGTTCGGCCGCAGCGGCTTCGCGCACCTGTTCGAACACCTGATGTTCAACGGCAGCGAGAACTTCAACGACGACTGGTTCAAGAAGCTTGAGGCCGTGGGCGCCACCGACCTGAACGGCACCACCAACACCGACCGCACCAACTATTTCCAGAACGTCCCGACCGCCGCGCTCGACATGACGCTGTGGATGGAGTCGGACCGCATGGGCCACCTGGTCGGGGCCATCGACCAGGGCAAGCTCGACGAGCAGCGCGGCGTCGTCCAGAACGAGAAGCGCCAGGGCGAGAACGAGCCCTACGCCGTGGCCGAAGAACTGGTCACCAAGGCCACCTATCCGGCCGACCACCCGTACGGGCACACCGTCATCGGCTCCATGGCCGACCTCGACGCCGCCAAGCTCGACGACGTGAAGGACTGGTTCAAGACCTACTACGGCCCGTCCAACGCCGTGCTGGTGCTGGCCGGCGACATCACCCCGGAACAGGCCAAGGCCAAGGTCGAGAAGTACTTCGGGGACATCCCGTCGGGCCCGCCGGTCGCCCACCCGAAGGTGTGGGTCAGCAAGCGCTCGGGCGAGCAGCGCGCGGTGGTCACCGACCGCGTCGCCCAGGCACGCCTCTACAAGGTCTGGAACGTTCCGCAGATCGGCTCGGCCGACTTCGACTACCTGAACCTGCTGACCGACATCCTGGTCTCCGACAAGACCTCGCGCCTGTACAAGCGCATGGTCTACGACCAGCAGATCGCCACCAACGTCAGCGCCTACATCGACGATCGCGAGATCGGCAGCCAGTTCGTGGTCGAGCTGACGGCCCGTCCGGGCGACGACCTGAAGGCGGTTGAAAAGGCCTTCGACGAGGAGATGGCGCGCCTGCTGGCCTCCGGCCCGACGGCCGAAGAGGTGCAGAAGGTCCGCACGCTCTACACCTCGGGCTTCGTGAACGGCCTGGAGCGCATCGGCGGCTTCGGCGGCAAGTCCGACATCCTGGCCCAGAGCCAGGTCTACCGGGGCTCGCCGGACGCCTGGAAGGAGAGCATGGCGCGGGTGCAGTCGGCCACGCCGGCCGACCTGCAGAAGGCCGGCAAGGCCTGGCTGTCGGACGGCAGCTACACCCTCGAGGTGCTGCCCTTCCCGAACTACCAGGCCGCCTCGACCGGCGCGGACCGCAAGTCCATGCCCAAGCCCGGCGAGATGCAGGCGCCCAAGTTCGCCCAGCTGGAGCGCGGGACCCTGTCGAACGGCATGAAGGTGGTCGTGGCCCCGCGCCACGACGTGCCGCTGGTGCGCTTCAACATGATGTTCGACGCCGGCTACGCCGCCGACCAGGGCGGCAAGCCCGGCACGGCCTCGCTGGCCATGAACATGCTGGACGAGGGCACCACCAGCCGCGACTCCCTGGCGATCAGCAAGGAGCTGGCGCTGCTGGGCGCGTCGCTGGGGACCGGCTCGAACCTCGACTACTCGACGGTCTCGCTGTCGACCCTGAAGTCGAACCTCGACAAGTCGCTCGACCTCTACGCCGACGTCATCCTCAACCCGTCCTTCCCGCAGGCCGACTTCGACCGCCTGAAGAAGCTGCAGATCGCCTCGATCCAGCGCGAGAAGCAGCAGCCGTTCAACGCGGCCCTGCGCGTGCTGCCGGTGATCGCCTACGGCCAGGGCCACGCCTATTCGGTGCCGTGGAGCGGTTCGGGCATGGAGGGCTCGGTCGCCGCGCTCAGCCGTGACGACATGGTCGGCTTCCACAAGGCCTGGCTGCACCCGAACAACGCCACCCTGGTGGTGGTCGGCGACACCAGCCTGGTCGAGATCATGCCGAAGCTGGAGGCCGAGTTCGGGGCCTGGAAGCAGGGCGCCTCGCCGCAGAAGAACATCGGCCAGCCGGCCGTGCCCGCCAAGCCGGTCGTCTACCTGATCGACAAGCCGGGCGCGCTGCAGTCGGTGCTCACCGCCACCGTCGTGGCGCCGCCGATGGCCAACCCGGACGAAGTCGCGATCGAGACCATGAACACGGTCCTCGGCGGCGCCTTCACCTCGCGCCTGAACATGAACCTGCGCGAGGACAAGCACTGGTCCTACGGCGCCGGCAGCTTCGTGCGCGACGCCAAGGGCCCGCGCCTGTTCATCGCCTACGCCCCCGTGCAGACCGACAAGACCAAGGAGTCGCTCGTCGAGATGCGCAAGGAGCTGCGCGACGTGACCAAGGACCGGATCGTCACCGCCGACGAACTGGCCATGGCGCAGAGCAACCTCACCCTGGCCATGCCGGGCCAGTGGGAGACCAGCAACGGCGTCGGCGGCGCGATCAGCGAAATGGTCATGTACGGCCTGGCCGACGACTGGTTCGACACCTACGCCGCCCGCATCAAGGCGACCACGGTGAGCGACATGGGCCGCGCCGCCCAGATCGTCCGCAACGACAACCTGACCTGGGTCGTGGTCGGCGACCGCGCCAAGATCGAGGCCGGCCTGCGCGAGCTGAACCTCGGCGAGATCCGCGTGATCGACGCCGACGGCAATCCGGTGAAGTGATCTGAACTGATCCGGTCCTGAGGGCTGGGGAAGGGCGCGGCGGAGCGATCCGCCGCGCCCTTTCTTTTTGGCCCGCGGCTTGACGAGGGCGACCGCGCCGCTCAAATCAGCCCAGCTCATCGAGACCGACCGAGGGACAGGCCCTTTGACGTCGGGGCAACCTGCGCAGCGGCGCAAGGTGCCAACTCCTGCGGGGACGGATCGTCCGCGACAGATGAGTGAGGCGACGCAGGTCCGCTTGCGTCCTTCACGGGTCTATTCGCCTCCGCACGAGCTTTCGCGAGCGAGCGTGCGTGGAGAGCTCGAGAACCGTGACCGAAGCCAGTCTTAAATCCCCGCCCGACGCGATCGTGTTCGCGGACGTGCGCAAGGCGTTCGCCGGCCGCTCCGGCGAGGTCGCCGCCCTGGACGGCGTCAGCCTGAGCGTCCGCCAGGGCGAGGTGTTCGGCGTGATCGGCCGCTCGGGCGCGGGCAAGTCGACCCTTGTGCGCCTGATCAACCGGCTGGAGCGGCCCACCGGCGGGCGCGTGCTGGTCGGCGGCCAGGATGTCGGCGCGCTGGACGCGGCCGGCCTGCGCGCCTTGCGCCGGCGCATCGGCATGATCTTCCAGCACTTCGGCCTGCTGTCGTCCAAGACGGTGGCCGACAACGTCGCCTATCCGCTGAAGTTGGAGGGCGAGCTGTCGCGCCGCGAGATCGCCGCGCGCGTGGCCGAGCTGCTGGCCCGCGTCGGCCTGTCCGACCACGCCCGCAAATACCCGGCCCAGCTCTCCGGCGGCCAGAAGCAGCGGGTGGGCATCGCCCGCGCGCTGGCCACCCGCCCCGACATCCTGCTCTGCGACGAGGCCACCAGCGCGCTGGATCCGGAGACCACCCGCGAGATCCTGCAGCTGGTCGCCGGCCTGAACCGCGAGCTGGGCCTGACCGTCGTGCTGATCACCCACGAGATGGAGGTGGTGCGCCAGGTCTGCGACCGGGTCTGTGTGCTCGACGCCGGCCGCGTGGCCGAGACCGGGCCGGTGGCCGACGTCTTCCTGGTCCCGCAGCATCCGACCACCCGCGCCATGGTTTCCGAGGCCGAGCACCTCGAGGACGAGGCCGCCGACCTGTCGGCCGCGCCGGGCCGGATCGTGCGCCTGACCTATCGCGGCGAGGCCGCCTACCGGCCCCTGCTGGGCCAGGTGGCGCGCGAGACCGGGGTCGACTTCTCGATCCTTTCGGGCCGCGTCGCCCGCATCAAGGACACGCCCTACGGCCAACTGACCCTGTCGCTGGAAGGCGGCGACGTCGAAGGCGCCCTGGCCCGCTTCCGGGCCGCCGACGTGCAGGTGGAGGCGGTGCGATGAGCGACTTCTTCGTGAACGTCGACTGGACCGAGATCGTCCGCGCCTGCGGCGACACCCTGACCATGCTCGGCGCGTCGCTGGCGCTCACCGTGCTGTTCGGCCTGCCGCTGGGCGTGCTGCTGTTCCTGACGGGCAGGGGGCAGCTGCTGGCCAACCGGGCCGCGCACGCGGCGCTGGCCCTGGTGGTCAACCTGCTGCGCTCGGTGCCCTTCATCATCCTGCTGATCGTGATGATCCCGGTGACCCTGCTGCTGGTCGGCACCTCGCTGGGCGTCGCCGGAGCCATCCCGCCGCTGGTGGTCGGGGCCGCACCCTTCTTCGCCCGTCTGGTCGAGACGGCGCTGCGCGAGGTCGACCGCGGGGTGATCGAGGCGACCCAGGCCATGGGCGCCACGCCGCGCCAGCTGGTGTTCGGCACCCTGCTGCCCGAAGCCACGCCCGGCATCCTGGCCGGCGTCACCGTCACCGCCGTGGCGCTGGTCTCCTACACCGCCATGGCCGGCGTGGTCGGGGCCGGCGGCCTGGGCGACCTGGCCGTCCGTTTCGGCTATCAGCGCTTCCAGACCGACGTGATGGTGGTCACCGTCGCCCTGCTGCTGGTGCTGGTCCAGATCCTTCAAACCGTCGGCGACCGGCTGGTCGCGCACTTCAGCCGGCGCTGAGCCGCCCGCTTTCGGAGCTTCCCATGTTGAGCAAACGCCTGTTCGTGCTGGCCGCCGCCGCCGTCGTGCTGGCCGCCTGCGGCCGCGGCGAGAAGCCGGCCGGCGACACCCTGGTGGTCGCCGCCACCGCCGTGCCGCACGCCGAGATCCTGGAGATCGTGAAGCCGAAGCTGGCCGCCGAAGGCATCAACCTGCAGGTCCGCGTCTTCAACGACTACGTCCAGCCGAACCTGCTGGTCGACCAGGGCCAGGCCGACGCCAACTACTTCCAGACCAAGCCCTACCTGGACGAGTTCAACAAGGAACGCGGCACCCACCTCGTTCCGGTGGCCGGCGTGCACGTCGAACCGTTCGGGGCCTATTCGCGCCGCTACAAGGCGATCGCCGACCTGCCCAAGGGCGCGCTGGTGGCCATCCCCAACGAGCCCAGCAACGGCGGCCGCGCGCTCCTGCTGCTGCACAAGGCCGGCCTGATCCAGCTGAAGGATCCGACCAACGCCCTGTCGACCCTGAAGGACATCGTCGCCAACCCCAAGCAGGTGAAGTTCCGCGAGCTGGAGGCGGCCACCCTGCCGCGCGTGCTCGACCAGGTCGACCTGGCGCTGATCAACACCAACTACGCGCTCGACGCCGGCCTCAACCCGAGCAAGGACGCGCTGGCCATCGAGAGCGCCGACAGCCCCTATGTGAACTTCCTGGTCGCCCGCGCCGACCGCGTGAACGACCCGAAGATCCAGAAGCTGGCCGCCGCCCTGCGCAGCCCCGAGGTGAAGACCTTCATCGAGGGCAAGTACCAGGGCGCCGTGCTGCCGGCGTTCTGATCGGCCTCCGGCGGGCTTCACGAATCGGTAAGGTTGGCTCTTTCTGAGCCTCCGTCTGCGCGAGCGCCGGCGTGTTGATTTCGTGAGCCGGGAGATGGGCGGATGCGCGCGGCTTCGGTGTCGGATTTTCGCGAGCTCGCCCGGCGTCGGCTGCCCAGGGTGCTGTTCGAGTACATCGACGGCGGGTCCTACGCCGAGGCGACGCTGGCCCGTAACGTCGCCGATCTGGAGGCCGTCGCCCTGCGCCAGCGCGTCATGCGCGACGTCAGCCAGCTGGACATGGGCGTGGAGGTGCTGGGCCAGAAGCTGGCGATGCCGGTCGGCCTCGCGCCGGTGGGCATGGCCGGCATGTACGGCCGGCGCGGCGAGGTCCAGGCCGCGAAGGCCGCCGCCGGGGCGGGCGTCCCGTTCTGCCTGTCCACCCTCGGGATCTGCACCGTCGAGGAACTGGCCCGGGCCGGCGCGCCGCCGCCGTGGTTCCAGCTCTACATCCTCAAGGACCGCAGCTACATGCGCGAGCTGCTCCAGCGTGCGCGGGCGGCCGGCAGCCGCGTGCTGGTCTTCACGGTCGACCTGCCGACGCCGGGCGCGCGCTATCGCGACGTCCGCTCCGGGTTCACCGGCCTGAAAGGCCTGCCCGCGGTGCTGAACCAGCTGCAGGACGGGATCACGCATCCGACGTGGCTTTGGGACGTCTGGTTGCGGGGGCGTCCGCACACCCTGGGATCGGTGGCCGGCGCCGTGCAGGGCAGCCGGCGGGTCACCGATTTCCTGGCCTGGGTCGCGGCCAACTTCGACCGCACGGTGACGTGGGCCGACCTCGACTGGGTGCGCCAGAATTGGGACGGACCGATCGTGGTCAAGGGCGTGCTCGATGTCGCGGACGCGCGCGATGCGGTCCGAGCCGGGGCGCAGGGCCTGGTGGTCTCGAACCACGGCGGGCGGCAGCTGGACGGGGTGCGTTCGTCGATCACCGCCCTGCCGAAGATCGCCGACGCCGTCGGCGGCGACCTCGAGATCTTGATGGACGGCGGCGTGCGGTCCGGCCTGGACGTGCTGAAGGCGCTGGCGCTGGGGGCGAAAGCCTGCCTGGTGGGCCGCGCCTGGGCCTACGCCCTGGGCGCCGGCGGCGAGCCGGCGGTGAGCCACATGCTCCGGATCCTTCGGGCCGAACTGGAGACGGCGATGATCCTCACCGGTTGCTGCTCGGTGCGGGACGCTGGCCTCGAACTGCTCGACGGCGACGCTTCACGGTCGTGACCGGGAGCTTTCCCGCTTCGGACGGACTCACCCGAAGCGGACAGGAAGACTCTGATCAAAGAGTTGGAGGCGACACCCGCCGAAACCGTCGTCGCGCTCTAGGCGGGGGCCGGCTCCGCTTCGAGCGGAGCCGGGGCGCGGCTGGCGCGCTTGGCGTGCACTCGGCCGCGTAGTTTCGCCCAATCCAGGATCTCCAGCCGGCCGTCCGGGTGCTCGACCAGGGCGGTGCAGCTCTCCACCCAGTCGCCGTCGTTGACGTAGGCGACGCCGCCGATGTCGCGCATCTCGGCCTTGTGGATGTGGCCGCAGATCACCCCGTCGACGCCGCGCCGACGGGCCTCGTCGGCCACCGCCTCCTCGAAGTTCTCGATGAACTGCAGGGCGTTCTTCACCTTGACCTTGAGGTAGGCCGACAGGCTCCAGTAGCCGAGGCCCAGCCGCGCCCGCGCCCGGTTCAGCCAGGTGTTCATGGCCAGGATGGTGCGGTAGGCCCAGTCGCCGACGAAGGCCAGCCACTTGGCGTGCTGCACCACCCCGTCGAACTCGTCGCCGTGCACGACCAGGAACTTGCGGCCGTCGGCGGTCTGGTGGATCGCGTCGCGCTCGACCGTCACCCCGCCGAAGTGGGTCCCGCAGAAGTCGCGCACCCGGTCGTCGTGGTTGCCGGGGACGTAGATCACCTTGGTGCCCTTGCGGGCGAGGCGCAGGATCTTCTGCACCACGTCGTTGTGGCTCTGCGGCCAGTACCAGCCGCCCTTCATCTTCCAGCCGTCGACGATGTCGCCGACCAGATAGAGCGTCTCGCACTCCATGTGCTTGATGAAGTCGAGCAGCATGTCGGCCTGACAGCCGCGCGTGCCCAGATGGATGTCGGAGAGGAAGACCGTCCGGAAGTGTCGGACCGGCATGTCGGCGACCATCAGCGAATCCCCCGAATCGGCGCTGGCGAGCCTTCTCGGTACGGACGGCCGGTGACGGTTTGATGATGGCGGGCGGGGCGGCCGTGCGGCGAATCGGGCGTCAGGCCGCAGACCCGAAGACCGTGGCCCAGTCCCGCTTCATGCTGACGAGCGTCAGGCCGTAGTCCGTCGCCCGGTCCAGCCCCTCGGACAGCGGGCTCAGCCCGAAGTCGCGGTCGTAGGCGACCTCGCGGTCGGCGTCGTCGTGGTGGAGCAGCAGGGCCAGCCGCGCGCCGGGGCCGGTCTTCGTGTAGCGCAGCATCGCCAGATCGCCGTCGGAGTTGCCGAAGGCGAGCAGGGGGCGGCGGCCCGCCTGCAGGCTGATGTTCTGCGGCTTGGCCTCGGCGTCGTTGAAGCTGCCGAGCTGGGCGAGTTTCACCAGTTGGCCGCGCCCGTCCTGCATTTCGAAGCGCGTCTTGACGCTGGAGCCGATCACCTGCTCGCGGGGCACGCCGTAGACGGCCGCGGAAATGGTGCGGACGAAATCCACGCCGCCGCCGGTGACGATGCAGGTCTTGAAGCCGTTGGCCCGCAGGTGGTCGAGCAGCTCCAGCTGAGGGCGGTAGGTGCAGTCGGTGAACCGTCGGCCGAGCTTGGGGTGCTTCGCCGTGGCGAGCCAGTTGCGGGCGATCTCCTCGAACGCCTCCTCGGTCATGCCGGCGTGCGTGGCGAAGGCCAGTTCGAGCAGGGCCTGCTTGCCGAAGCCGAGCAGGGTTTTGAAGTCCTGCTCGATCAGCGCCTTGTACGGCTGGCGGTCCTTCAGGCCCGGGTCGCTGGCGGCCAGCGCCTTCACCCGGTCGATCAGGAAGAACACCTGCGTCTGCAGCGGCTGTTCGCACCACAGGGTGCCGTCGTTGTCGAAGGTGGCCAGGCGTTCCTCGGCGGGGACGAAGTCGGGGCCGCCGGGCGTCGTCACCCGCGCGACGAAGTCGAGAATCGCGGACTTCGCCGCGCCGTCGTTCCACGATGGCAGCGGGCTCAACGCTTCAGCGTCCAGAGGCGCTTCTGGGCGGTGCCGAAGTTGCCGAGGTGGTAGATGGCGATGGTCTCGCCGTGGAAGGTGAAGGGCTGGAACGGCTCCGCCTTCAGCTTCGCCACATAGTCCAGCTGAGCGGTGCCGGCGGTGACGTGGGGAATGTAGCGCTCGCCCGACGAGGCCGGAACGAAGGTCTCCACATACTTGATGGTCTCGGCGTTGATCTGCTGGCCGGGCGTCTGGACGAAGGCGTCGGCCCCGCCGCCGCTCACCGCGAAGGGCTCGACCGCCTGGACGACCGCGCTTTCCAGGGCGAGCAGCTCGGGCGAACGGTCCATCAGCAGGACGACGACGCCGACGCCGGCCCATTCGACCGAATCGATGCGCGCCGCCTTCAGCTCGATGGGCAGCGCCGCTCCGGAGCGCGTGGCCTCGCTCACCGCCGCGGCGACCTTGTCCAGATCGGCGGCGCGCACGTAGCGCTGCACCAGCGTGACATGGGGCGCATGCCCGGCGCCGAGCGTGTAGCCCTTCGGATAGTTCTCGCGCAGGCGGGCGTTGAGCGCCTGCGCCCGATCGATCATCGCCGCGTCCGGCTCCAGCAGGATGTCGATGGCGACGACCTGGTCGCCTTTCCCGACCGCGGGCGTCGAAACCGCCGCGCAAGCCAGGGCCACCGCCGCAAGGACCGCCGCACTCATCTGTCGCTCCCGTGGAGACGCGCTCGGATGTGCGGAAGCCTAAGGCCGGCGTCGCCACGCCAAAATCAGGTCAAACCCTGAACGCGAAGCGAGCGGGGGCTGTCTTTGAGACGCTTCGACGAATGAGGGGGAGGGCGACAGGCCGGCCCGCGCTAGGCGGATGCTTCTTCAGCTTGTCGGGAAATCTCAGATGGTGCCGCCGGGCAGGATTGAACTGCCGACCTCAGCCTTACCAAGGATGCGCTCTACCACTGAGCTACGGCGGCCCCGTCTGAGGAGCCGGGGATATAGCGGCGCCCTGTGCGGGCGCCAAGCGGGAATTTCGATAAAATGCACCTGTGAAGATCGCGGCCGAAATTCCGATCGTCTGGCGGGTGGCGCTGGCCAGCCCGCCGGAGCGTGTCTTCGCCTTGCTGGACACCGACGAGGGCCGGGCGAGGTTCTGGGCGGCGCGTTCGGCGGCGACCGACGACGGCTTCGTCCTGAGCTTTGCGGACGGGCGGGAGGCGAGGGTGGAGGTGCTTGAGCGTCGCAAACCCGCCCGACTGGTGCTGCGCTATTTCGGCGCGGAGGTGGAGCTGGAGCTCGACGCGGCCGACCCCGGCTGCGTGCTGGAGGTGCGCGATCACGGGCGAGATCTGCTGGACTGGCGCGACCGGCACGCCGGCTGGGTCAGCTGGCTGCTCACCCTTAAGGCGGCGGCCGATTTCGACGTCGACTTGCGCAACGGCGCGCCGCATAGGAGCTGGAATCAACGGTTCGTGGACCCGTGAGCGGATGAGCGACGAACAGAAACCGGCCGGCGCGCTTACGCCGGGCAAGGCGCAGGCGCGCGACGAACGGCAGACCAAGCTCGCGCTGGCCCTGCGCGCCAACCTGCGTCGCCGCAAGCCGCCGGCACCGCCCACGGGGCGTCCGACGAAAGACGGCGACGCCTGACCCCTTCGCGCCGACGCGGCGCCGCGCTAGATAGCGCGCTTCATTTTTTTGCGGCCCGGATTCCTTCGGGCCTGCCCAAGGATCCGCATGGACCGTATCGCCATCGAAGGCGGCGCCCGGCTGGAGGGGTCGATCCCGATCAGCGGCGCCAAGAATTCGGCGCTCAAGCTGATGGCCGCCGCCCTGCTCACCGACCAGCCGCTGCGCCTGACCAACATGCCGCGCCTGGCCGACACCCGCTTCCTGGGCCGGCTGCTGCAGCGTCTGGGCACCGAGGTGGTGGAGCAGGACGGGGCCGACGGCGCCGAGACGGTGCTGCACGCGCCCGAGATCGTCAGCGCCTTCGCCTCCTACGACCTGGTCCGCCAGATGCGGGCCTCGTTCAACGTGCTGGGCCCGCTGCTGGCCCGCACCGGCCACGCCAAGATCAGCCTGCCGGGCGGCTGCACCATCGGCGCGCGTCCGGTCGACCTGCACCTGAAGGCGCTGGAAGCGCTGGGCGCGCGCATCGACCTGCACGAGGGCTACGTCTACGCCCAGGCCCCACGCGGCCTGAAGGGCGCGGTGATCGACTTCCCGATCGTTTCGGTCGGCGCGACCGAGCACGCCATGCTGGCCGCCGTGCTGGCCCAGGGCGAGACCGTCATCAAGAACGCCGCCCGCGAGCCGGAAATCGGCGACCTGGCCGACTGCCTGAACGCCATGGGCGCCAAGGTGTCGGGCGCGGGCACCGACACCATCCGCATCACCGGCGTCTCGCGCCTGAACGGCGCGACCTGGTCGGTGATTCCCGACCGCATCGAGACCGGCACCTTCGCGGTCGCCGCCGCCATGGCCGGCGGCGAGGTGCGCCTGACCAAGACCCGCACCGACTTCGTCCAGGCCCTGCTGGACAAGCTGGTCGAGGCCGGGGTCGAGGTGACGCCCACCGACGACGGCATGATCGTCAAGCGCGCGGTGAAGCGGCTGAAGGCGGTGGACGTGACCACCGAGGTCTATCCCGGTTTCGCCACCGATCTGCAGGCGCAGTTCATGGCCCTGATGACCACCGCCGAGGGCGAGAGCGTCATCCGCGAGACCATCTTCGAGAACCGCTTCATGCACGCGCCGGAGCTGATGCGCCTGGGCGCGGACATCACCGTCCACGGCGGCGAGGCGCGCGTTAAGGGCGTGCCGTCCCTGCGCGGGGCGCAGGTGATGGCCACCGACCTGCGCGCCTCGGTCAGCCTGGTGATCGCCGGCCTGGTCGCCGAGGGCGAGACGGTGGTGAATCGGGTCTATCATCTGGATCGCGGGTTCGAGCGTTTGGAAGAAAAGCTCGGCGCCTGCGGCGCGCAGATCCGGCGTATCAAAGGCGCCCCCGAGGAGGAGTGAGCATGGTCGGCGAAGCGGAATCGGGCGCGCCCCTGCGGCTGCTGGCCGAGGACGCCGACGACCTGCGCATTATCTCGGCGGCCCTGCAGGACGCCGTCGCCAAGGTCGGCGACATCCGCTGGGAGCAGAAGGCGCGCCGGCTGACCCTGGAGTTCAACCGCTTCCGCTGGGAGCGGGAGGGCCCGGACGCCTGCCAGCGGGTGCGCGCCGGCCTGCAGCTGGGCGACGTGCAGTCGGTCAAGGCGCGCGGCATCAACCGGAACGCCAAGGGCGCGGTGGTCGAGCTTCTGGCCATCGACTTCGCGCCGGGCGATCCGCCGGGCGGGGTGGTCACCCTGGCCTTCGCCGGCGGCGCCGACCTGCGGGTCGAGGTTGAGTGCGTCGACGTGGTGCTGGCCGACCTGTCCCAGCCCTGGCCGACCCGGCGCACGCCGCGTCACGCCGACGACCTGAGCGCCTGAGGTCGGTCATGGGGGAGCATCGTCTGCGCCGCGTCGAGCTCGACCCCGCCTCCGTGGCGCCGGCGTCATCGGCCGTCGAGCACGAACGCCAGGTCGCCATCTTCGACCTGATCGAGCAGAACAGCTTCCGCCCCGAGGGCGCGGAAGGCGGGCCCTACGACCTGAAGCTGGCCTTCGAGGAGAACCGTCTGGCCCTCGACATCGAGGGGCCGGACTTCAAGAAGCGCCACCTGCTGTCCATCACGCCGCTGAAGGCGGTGATGAAGGACTACTTCCTGATCTGCGAGAGCTATCACGAGGCGGTGCGCCACGCGACGCCGGCCCAGATCGAGGCCGTCGACATGGGCCGGCGCGGCCTGCACAACGAAGGCTCCGCCATCCTGCGCGAGCGGCTGGCCGGCAAGGTCGAGCTGGACCACGAGACGGCGCGGCGGCTGTTCACCCTGATCTGCGCCCTGCAGCGCCGCGGCTGAGCTCCAGTTTCCCCAAACAAAAAAGGCTGCTAGAGCGCCGGCGCCGTCGCGCGGCGCCAGTTCCGAGGTCGCCCATGTCCCCAGCCGGTTCGTCTTCCGCGCCGCTCGTGCTCGCCAGCGCCAGCCCGCGCCGGCTCGAGCTGCTGCGCCAGGTCGGGATCGAACCCGCCCGGGTCGCTCCGGCCGACCTCGATGAAACGCCTCTGAAGAAAGAGACGCCGCGTCTGCTGGCCCTGCGCCTGGCGCGCGAGAAGGCGAGGGCGGCGGCCGCCTCGGCGCCAGGCTGCTTCGTCCTGGCCGCCGACACCGTCGTCAGCGTCGGCCTGCGCGTCCTGCCCAAGGCGGAGACCGAGGCCGAGGCCCGCGCCTGTCTGGCCCTGCTGTCGGGCCGCAATCACAAGGTCGGCACAGCCGTGGCCGTAATCGGCCCCGACGGCCGCGAAGCCGCGCGCCTGGCCGAGACCCGCGTCACCTTCAAGCGCCTGACCGACCAGGAGACCGCCGCCTACCTCGCCTCGGGCGAATGGAGCGGCAAGGCCGGCGGCTACGCGGTGCAGGGGATCGCCGGCGGCTTCGTCATTCAATTGGTCGGCAGCTATTCGGGCGTGGTCGGCCTGCCGCTCTACGAGACCCAGTGCCTTCTGCAGGGCCTCGGCTGGCGGCCGTGACCGGGGTCCGGCGCCTCTACCTCGACGTTTCGGCCGGCGAGACCCGCGGCCTGGTCACGCTCGACGGCCTGCCGGAGATCCTCCTGATCGACCGCCCGGACGAGCCGCGCGCCGCGCTCGGCGCACGTTTCGTGGGGCGGGTGACAGCGCTGGCCCGCGGGGCCGGCTCGGCCTTCATCGACCTCGGCGTCGGCGCGCCGGCCGTGCTGAAGCTCGTCGGGGCCGCCGCGGCCCTGGCCGAGGGTGCGGCCGTGCGCGTCGAGGTCGTCGCCGAAGCCCGCGCCGACAAGGGTCCGGTCGTGGAGTTCCTGGGCGCCGCCGCCGGCCAGGCCGTGGGGCTGGCCGAACCCGCGCCGTCCATCGCCGAGCAGCTGCGCGCCTTGGCGCCTGAGGCCGCCGTGACGACCGGCGAGACCGCGCGCGAAGCCTGCGACCTGGCCGAAGAGGCCGCGCTCGATCAGACCTGCCTGCTGAAGGACGGCGTCGCCGTCACCGTCGAACCCACCCGCGCCCTGGTGGCCGTGGACGTCGACCGCGCCGCCGGCGGGGCCGAGCCCGGCCGCAAGGGCCTGAAGGCCAACCTGGCCGCCGTGCGCCAGGCCGCGCGCCTGCTGCGGCTGAAGTCGCTGGGCGGGACGGTGGCGATCGACCTGCTGGGCTTTCCCGAGCCGCGCGCCGTGCTGGTCGAGGCCGCCCAGGCCGCCTTCGCGCCCGACGGCGCCGGCGTGGCCGTGCTGACGCCGAATCGGCTGGGGGTGCTGATGCTGGCCAAGCCGCACCGGCGCACGCCCACCGTCGAGCGGCTCTGCGACCCCGATGGCCGGCTTTCGGCCTTCACCGTCGCCTGCCGCCTGGCGCGGCGGTTCGAGGCCGAGGGCGCGGCCCAGCCCGGGGGCCTGCTGGAGGCGGTGTGCCCGCCCGACGTGGCTGAGCGGCTCCGCCCGCTCGCAGCGCGGCTCGGCCCGCGGTTCTCCGTCGCGGCCGAGGTTGGACGGGACCGGGCGCGGGCCGATATACGCCCCCGATGACCACGAAGAAGACCTGCCCGATTTGCCGCAAGGCGGCCGACGAAGCCCGCTACCTGCCGTTCTGCTCCAAGCGCTGCGCCGACGTCGACCTGCAGCGCTGGTTCGCCGGATCCTACGCCGTGCCGGCCGTCGAAGGGCCTGAGCGCGAGGATGACGAAACCCCGCCAGAGGCCTGAAAAACCTGCGGCTAAGTTTCCTGCAAAACCCCGCTGGACAGGCGCGAACGGCTCGCCTATAGACCTCGCTCCCTCGCGGGACCTTGAGCGCCTGGGTAGCTCAGTTGGTAGAGCAGCGGATTGAAAATCCGCGTGTCGCTGGTTCGATTCCGGCCCCAGGCACCATTCCCCCGAGACGTCCCGAAATCTCGCAAAGAGCTTCGTCGCCAGATCTGGACGACGGCCGTTTCGGCACAGTCAGGGCTCTAGACGCCCCCTGCGACGATTTGACGATTTCCTCGAAATGCCCCCGCAAGGCCATGGTGTAATTCGATAACACTTGGCGCCTATGTTTCCCCGCGAAGGGGAAATGCCGCCCTCGGCCCTTGACGCTCTGTTATGGGTCCGACAAAGGAGCGAGTGACCGCTTCTTCAAGAAAAGCGGGGGTCCGTATCGCCACCGGCGGGGCGGGCCACCCAGCGCCTAAGAGGCCGAGACCGTCGAAAGACGGCCAGAAGCCCCGGGTCGGCGTAGCGAAAGCGTGCGTCGCCTAGGCTGTTCCCAGGGAACGGCGGAGGCGGCGAGCGTATTTATTCAGGGTGGAGACGCTTCCGCGCGACGACCCTTGGTCCAACGTGTCAGACCAACCAGGAACTGGCGAACGATGCTCGAAACGAAAAAGACCAACATTCTCCTCGCGATGGTCGGCGCTGCTGCGCTTCTGACCGCCGCCCCCGCCTTCGCGCAGGACACCGCCGCTACGGCCGCTCCGGCCGCCGAAGCCGCCGCCGCTCCGGCCGCTGCTCCGGCTGGCGACGCCGCCGCTCCGGCC
>NZ_JAAIVC010000090.1 GCF_010975005.1 Caulobacter sp. 17J65-9
GCGAAGGCGGCGGCGGCGGCCGTGCAGACCGCGCCCGCGGCCGGCCCGACGGGGCGCCCGGCGGTCACGCAGTTCGCCGCGCGCGGCCAGGCGCTGGCTTCCAGTCCGCGGGTGAAGATCCAGACGCCGCACCTGGCCGGTTCGGTGTCGCTGGAAGGCGGTCGCATCGACGACCTGTTCCTGACCCAGTACCGCGAGACGCTCGACAAGAGCTCGCCGCCGGTCGAGCTCTTCCGCCCCGAGGGCGCGGAGCACGCCTATTTCGCCGATTTCGGCTGGACCCCGGGCAACGCCGCGTCGGCCGTGTCCGACCTGCCGGGCGGCGCCACCCAGTGGCAGCTGGCCTCCGGCGACGTGCTGTCGCCGGGCAAGCCGATCACCCTGACCTACGCCAACCTGACGGGCCTGCGCTTCACGCGCACCATCTCGGTCGACGACAACTACATGTTCACCGTCACCGACTCGGTGGTGAACGAGAGCGGCCGCCCGCTGACCCTGGCCCCCTACGGCTCGGTGCAGCGCCAGGGCGTGCCCCCGGTCACCGGCCGCCAGACCATGATCTCGCACGAAGGCGCCGTGGGCGTGTTCGGCCAGAAGCGCTTCGAGAAGCTCAAGTACAAGGACTGGCGCAAGAAGGGCCTGTTCCAGGCGGCCGAAGCCAGCAACGGCGGCTGGGTCGGCATCACCGACAAGTACTGGCTGGCCGCGGTCATGCCTGACCAGGCTCACAAGATGAACGGCGCCTTCCGCGTGACCCCGCGCGGCTCGGTGGACGTGTACGAGGTCAACTTCGTCGGCCAGCCGGTGGTCGTTCCGGCCGGCGGCCAGGTCAGCTCGACCAGCCACCTGTTCGCCGGCGCCAAGCGCGCCGAGATCCTGAGCGCCTACCAGAAGGACCTGAACATCCCCCGCTTCGACGACGCGATCGACTGGGGCATGTTCTGGTTCCTGACCCGCCCGATCTTCTGGCTGCTGGAGAAGTTCTACGGCCTGGCCGGCAACTTCGGCGTCGCCATCCTCATCCTCACCGTCACGGTGAAGGCGATCATGTTCCCGCTGGCCAACAAGGCCTTCGAGTCCATGTCGAAGATGAAGAAGCTGCAGCCGAAGATGGAGGAGCTGAAGAAGAAGTACGGCTCCGATCCGCAGAAGCAGCAGCAGGAGACCATGGCCCTGTATCAGCGGGAGAAGATCAACCCGCTGGCCGGCTGCCTGCCCATCTTCATCCAGATCCCGGTGTTCTTCGCCCTCTACAAGGTGCTGTCGGTCACCATCGAGATGCGGCACGCGCCGTTCTTCGGCTGGATCCACGACCTGTCGGCGCCCGATCCGACCACCATGTGGAACCTGTTCGGCCTGATCCCGTGGGATCCGTCGACGGCGCCGCTGGTCGGCGGCCTGCTGCACACCAACCTGCACATCGGCGTGCTGGCCATCCTCTACGGCCTGACCATGTGGCTGCAACAGAGCATGAATCCGCCGGCCACCGACCCGATGCAGAAGCAGATGATGCAGTTCTTCCCGATCGTGTTCACCTTCATCATGGCCGGGTTCATGGCCGGCCTGCTGGTGTACTGGATCTGGAACAACGTGCTGTCGATCGCCCAGCAGTACGTGATCATGCGCCGGTTCGGGACCGAGAACCCGATCGACGACCTGATCGCCAAGCTGCGCGGCCAGCCGAAGCCAGCCCAGTGAGCTTCGATCCCGAGACGATCGAGGCCGCGCGAATCCTGTTCGCGCGGCCCGCCGTTTTCCTGATGGGCGCGGCCAAGATCGACCAGCTGCCCGCGCCGGACCTGCCGGAAGTGGCCTTCGCCGGCCGCTCCAACGTCGGCAAGTCCAGCCTGATCAACGGCCTGGTGAACCAGAAGTACCTGGCGCGCGCCTCCAACGAGCCGGGCCGCACGCGCGAGGTGAACTTCTTCGTGCTGGACGAGCGGATGCGCCTGGTCGACCTGCCGGGCTACGGCTTCGCGAAGGTGTCGCGCGAGACGGCCAAGAAGTTCCAGAACCTGGGACGGTCCTACCTGCGCGGCCGGCCGAACCTGAAGCGGGTCTATCTGCTGATCGATTCCCGCCACGGCCTGAAGGATCCGGACAAGGAAGCCATGGACGCGCTCGACCTGGCGGCGGTCAGCTACCAGATCGTGCTGACCAAGGCCGACAAGCTGAAACCGGCCGAGGTCGAGAAGGTGACGGCGCAGACCCTGGAAGCCATCCGCAAGCGCCCGGCGGCCTTCCCGCGGGTGCAGGCGACCTCCAGCGAAAAGGGCTTCGGCCTGCCCGAGCTGCGGGCGGAAATCGCCCAGGCGTGTGAGATCGATCTCAGCAGCATCTGAGCCCCTCTCCTCCCCTGTGAAGCGCAGCGAAACGGGGGAGGGGGACCGCCGAAGGCGGTGGAGGGGGCGAGCCGAGCCCCCGGTCACGAATTCAAGAATGCAAAATGGGGGCGCGGTCGCGCGCCAGCTCGCCCCCTCCACCACCCTTCGGGTGGTCCCCCTCCCCCGCTTACGCAGGGGAGGAGAACAGCCTTAGCGCGCGTCCTTCACCACCACGCCGCCCTTGATCACCACCGGCACGTGCTCGAGCACGGTGACGTCCTTCAGCGGGTCGCCCTTCACCGCGATCATGTCGCCGTAGCGGCCGACGGCGATGGCGCCGACGTCCTTGTCGCGGTCCAGCGCCTTGGCGGCGGTGACGGTGGCGGACTGGATGGCCTGCAGCGGGCTCATGCCGTAGCGGACCATGACCGCGAACTGCCTGGCGTTGTCGCCGTGCGGATAGATGCCGGCGTCGGTGCCGAAGATCATCTTCACCCCGGCCTTGGCCGCCTTGCGGAAGTTCTCGCGCTGGATGTCGCCGATCTCGGCGTCCTTGCGGATGTTCTCCTCCAGCACCCCGTTCTTGCGGCCCTCGGCCTGGGTGTAGTCGGTGTTGTAGATGTCCATGGAGAAGTAGGCGCCCTTCTCCTTGGCCAGGCGGATGCCCTCGTCGTCGACCAGGCTGACGTGCTCGATGGTGTCGACCCCGGCCAGGATGGCGTCGCGGATGCCCGAGGCGCCGTGGGCGTGGGCGGCGACCTTCATGTCGGTCATGTGCGCCTCGTCGACGATGGCCTTCATCTCCTCCAGCGTCAGCTGCTGCGCGCCGGGCGTGTCGCCGTGGGAGAACACCCCGCCGGTGGCGCAGATCTTGATCACCTGGGCGCCGTACTTGTGCAGCTTGCGCACCATCTTGCGGCCCTCGTCGGGGCTGTCGATCACCGCCGGGCCGACCTCCTCCATCGACGGCGGGAAGAAGGTCGAGTCGCAGTGGCCGCCGGTCGCGCCGATGGCGTAGGTCGCGGTCACGATCCGCGGGCCGGGCACGTAGCCGGCGTCGATCGCCTCGCGCAGGCCGACGTCCGAATAGTCGCTGGAGCCCACGTTGCGCACGGTGGTGAAGCCGGCGTTGAGCGTGTCCTTGGCGTTCTTGGTCGCCACCACGGTCCAGAAGGCGTCGGAGTACTGCAGGTAGTTGTAGCCGCCGACCTCGGCCAGGCTGTCCAGGTGGACGTGGGCGTCGATCAGGCCCGGCAGCAGGGTCATGCCCGGCAGGTCGACCCGCTTCACGTCGGACGACAGCCGCACCAGGTCCTGCGAACCCACGGCGGTGATGCGCCCGTCGGTGACCAGCACGACCGGCCGCTCGACCACCTTGCCGGTCTCGACGTCGATCATCCGATCGGCCGTGACCGCCACGGTTTCAGCGTGGGCCGCACCGGCGGCCAGCAGGGCGGCCATGGCGGCCCCGATAAGCATACGCGACATGTGAACTCCCCCCGTTGTCGGGGGACGCTCTCACGCAGCCGCGCGCCGATCAACGGCGCAGCTTAGACGCCGGTCGTGCCGCCCAGCTTTTCGTTGAGCCGGCCGGTGCCGCCGCACATCGGGCAGACCTCGCCGGAGCCGAGCGTGCCCGAGCCCCCGCATTCGGGGCAGACGTTCTCGGCCGATACAGGCTGTCCCTCCGGGCGAGGGCTCAGGCCCTGGTCGTCGATCTCGTGCTCTTTCATGACACGCCTCCTTGCGGAGAACGCGCCGGGCCGAGGCCCGGTTTCGGAAGCCGGCCGGGGCGTCGCCGCCCCGGCCGCAGGTCCGGCGCCTAGAACGCCGCCCGGAAGGTGATCTGGTAGATCGGGCCCGAGTGTTCGACCTCACGCTCGTACTCGTCCACGATCCCGTTGGCGCGGTTGTCGAGGATCTCGTCGATCGAGTCGCCGTCGTACTTGGCGAAGCGCTCGCGCTTTTCCTTGTCGAGCAGGTTGGCGGCCACGAAGCGCAGCACGTAGCGGCTGCCGAAGCGCTTCTCGGCGAACACCTCAAGGTCGGCGTCGTAGTCGACGCTGACCGTCTCGTCCAAAGCGGACTCCAGCCCCATGTCGCGGTCGGAATAGGTGGCGCCGAAGCTCGCGCCCCAGCTCTCGACGGTGTGGATGACGCCGACGTTGTAGACGTTGTGCGGCTGGTTGGTGAAACGCCGGTCCTGGCCGGTGAACGGATCGCGCACCTCGCTGTCCATCCAGGTGTAGTTGGCGAACAGGCCGGTGTTCGGCAGGCCGACGGCGGTCAGCGGGGCGGAGAAGTCGAACTCCACGCCCCAGGTCTTGCCGTCGCCGATGTTGCGGGCCTGGTAGACGTCGAAGATGTCGCCGCCGTCGTCGATCTCCTCGCCCGTGCCGATCACTTCGACCAGGTCGGAGATGTCCCGATAGAAGGCGTTGACGCCGACCACGCCGCGCGAGCCGATGCGGTGCTCGTAGCCCAGGTCGACGCCCCAGGCCTTCTCGCTCTTCAGCTTCGGATTGCCGACCAGGGCGTTCTCGTCGGCCGGCTCCTCCAGCAGGGTGTAGGGGGCGATCGGGTCGTAGTCGGGACGCTTGACCGTGCGGGCGACCGAGAAGCGGATCTGGTCGGACGGCGAGGCCTGCAGCTTCACGTGCAGCGACGGGTTCAGCTCCTTCTCCGTCATGGAGGCGGACAGACCGTCGCTGCTGACTTCGCGCTTGGCCGTCTCGTAGCGGAGGCCCGCCTCGACCGTCAGGGCGTCGGTCGGCTGCAGGGTCAGCTTCAGGAACGGATCGATGCGGGTCTCTTCGATGGTGTAGACCGCGCCCGGCCCCGGATCTTCCGGATCGCCGACGGCGCCCGCGTCGATGTCGTACTCGATGAGCGAGCCGTCGCGGGTCTTCTTCAGCAGGTCGACACCGCCTTTCAGCTTCGCGTTCCCACCGAACCTGACGGTGTAGGCGACGCCCGCGCCGTACTCGTCGTCGGTGATGTTCTCGGCGGTGAATTCGTCGAGTTCCGCCTCGGCGACCGTGTCGCCTTCGTCGGTGGCGGCGGTGGTCTCGTCGCGGAAGCCCGACCAGCCGAGGTCGAAGTCCAGCTGGCCGGCGCCGATTTCGAACTCGCCGTCGAGCGACAGGGCGTAGGTGCGCTGGGCGATGCGCTCGTGCTGCAGTTCGACGCCGTCGGAGTCGATGATCTCGCGGGTCACGTCGTCGACGATGAAGGTCCTGGAGACCTCGTCCTCGTCACGGTCGGTGTCGACGATCAGGCCCGAAACGCGCAGGCGGCCGTTGGCGAACCGCTGGGTCAGCTCGGCGTTGGCCGAGATGTCCACGCCGTCGCGGGTGTCGCTCTGGTACTCGATGTCGTCGTCGTCGCTGGGACGCACGCGGTCGGAGAACTTTTCCTTCGGGTTGCGGCGGCCCTGGTAGTTCAGGCCGGCCCAGAAGCTGGTGTCGCCGCGGGAGCCGGCGTAGGCCACCGCCGCGGACGGGCGCATCTCGCCGTCCGAATTGATCAGGGTCCCGGCCTTCACGAAGCCGCCCTGCAGGTCGACGCCGTCCTTCAGCACGATGTTCAGCGTGCCGCCGACGCCTTCGCTGGGCTGGTCGGCGCTGGGCGCGCGCACGATCTCGATGCGCTCGACCAGTTCGGCCGGGATGCGGTCGACGAAGAAGCTGCGGTCGGCCTCGCCGCCCGGGGCGCGACGGCCGTTGATCAGGATCTGGGTGTAGCCCGGCGGCAGGCCGCGCATGGACACGCCGTCGAACTCCAGCACGTCGGACGTGAAGGTGACGCCCGGCACGCGCTTCAGCATCTCGCCGACGCTGATCGGTTCGAAGCGCTGGAAGTACTCCAGGTCGTACGACAGCACCGGATTGGTGGCGTCGGTGCGGTCGCGATAGGCGAGCTCGCCGGTGACGATCAACTCCTCGAGCGTGGTCGTCTGATCGGCGGCTTGGGTGGTCACGTCCTGGGCGGCGACAGGGCCGGCCAAGCACAGAGGCGCCAGGGCGGCGCCCAGGAAGAGCATCTTGCGAGTCATTTAGGTCCCCCTGCCAGGAGACCCGTTGACCGCGCCGTCCTGACGCGTTCTTGCAGGGCGACAATATTGAAGCTGAGCCGCAGGACGAGTGATGATTTCTCGACGAATTCTTACAGGTTTTGCGACACCGCTGATTATATCTGTACTCGGAGCATCTTGCGCATCGGCGCCGACCCGCGCGCCGACCGCCAAGGTCGCGCCGGCGATGGAGACCGTCGCCGTGGCCAGCGTGAACGCGGACGCCGCCGACGACCCGGCGATCTGGGCCGCGCCGGCCGGCGCGCGCGCCCGCTTCGCCGGCCGCGAGGTCGACGGCTTCGTGCTCGGCACCGACAAGAAGGCCGGGCTCTACGCCTACGCCCTGGACGGTTCGGTCCTGCAGTTCCTGCCCGACGGCCTGCTGAACAATGTCGACCTGCGCGCCGACGTGATGGTCGACGGCCGTCCGCAGGTGCTGATCGGGGCCTCCGACCGCGGCCGCATGGGCGTGGCGCTGTACCTGTTCGACCCGGCCTCGACCGATCCGGCCAACGCGATCCGGCCGTGGGGCCTGATCAAGTCGGACCTGGGCGAGCCCTACGGCTTCTGCCTGGGCCGCCGCGGCGACGTCGTGTCGGCCGTGCTGGTCGGCAAGGACGGCCAGGTGCGCCAGTACCGGATCACCGACGACGCGGGTGCGCCCAAGGGCGTCGAGGAGCGCCGCTTCGCCGTCGGCTCCCAGTCAGAGGGCTGCGTGGTCGACGACGTCGCGGGCAAGCTCTACGTCGGGGAAGAGGCCAAGGGCGTGTGGACCTACGGCTTCGATCCGGCCGCCGGGAACGCCCGCGAGCAGCTGGCGCCGATGGACAAGTCGCTGCTGGTCGCCGACGTCGAGGGCACGACCCTGATGCGCGACGGCGCGGCCAGCTACGTGATCGTCTCCAGCCAGGGCGACAGCGCCTTCGCCGTCTGGCGGGTGGACGGGCCCGCGCCGGCCTACGCCGGGCGCTTCGAAGTGGTGGCCGCCAACGGTGTCGACGCGATCAGCGGCACCGACGGACTGGACGCCTGGAGCGGCCCGATCGGGGCCTATCCGGAGGGCCTGCTGGTCATCCAGGACGACGAGAACGAGGGCCGCGCCCAGAACTTCAAGTTCGTCGACTGGCGTGAGGTGAAACGCGCGCTGCGGCTCTAGTGCTTTAGGCCCGTGACAGGCCTGTCCCCGTGCGCTATCGCGCGCCCGACATGAACACGACCCCCGACGCCGAGAGCCAGGGCTGGGCCACCGCCAAGACGCTGGCGGAAGCCCTGCCCTACATCCAGATCTACGACCGCGAGACCGTGGTCGTGAAATACGGCGGCCACGCCATGGGCGAGGAAGCCGTGGCCAGGCAGTTCGCCGCCGACGTGGTGCTGCTGAAGCTGCTGGGCGTGCACCCGGTGGTGGTGCACGGCGGCGGGCCGCAGATCTCGGCCATGCTGGACCGCGCCGGCGTGAAGTCGACCTTCGTCGACGGCCTGCGGGTGACCGACCGGGCGACCATGGAAGTGGCCGAGATGGTCCTGTCCGGGGCGATCAACAAGGAGATCGCCAACTGGATCACGCTGGCGGGCCGCGAGGCGGACGTGCGCGGGGTGGGCCTGTCGGGCAAGGACGCCCGGCTGATCACCGTCGACAAGGCGCGGCGCACCAAGCGCGACCCGGACAGCAACATCGAGCGGATCGTCGACCTCGGCTTCGTCGGCGAGCCCAAGGACGTCGACCCGCAGCTGATCGAGGCGCTGATCTACGCCGAGGTCGACTACGTGCCGGTGATCGCGCCGATCGGCGTCTCCGAAGAGGGCGAGACCTACAACGTCAACGCCGACACCGTGGCCGGCGCGGTCGCGGGCGCGCTGCGCGCCAAGCGCATGCTGCTGCTGACCGACGTGCCGGGCGTGCTGGACAAGAACGGCGAGCTGATCCGCCAGATGACCGTGGCCGAGGCCCGCAAGCTGATCGCCGACGGCACGGCCACCGGCGGCATGATCCCCAAGCTGGAGACCGCCATCGCCGCGGTCGAGAGCGGGGTCGAGGCCGTGGTCGTGCTGGACGGCCGCCGTCCGCACGCCATGCTGGTCGAACTGTTCACCGAGCACGGCGCTGGCACCATGGTGAAGGCGGGATGAGCGCGGACCTGAGCCGGGTCGAGACCTGGATCTTCGACCTCGACAACACGCTCTACCCGGCCGAGTGCGAGTACATGGCCCTGATCGAGGGCAAGATGACCGCCTTCGTCATGCGCGAGACCGGCCTTGCGCGCGACGAGGCCAAGGCCCTGCAGAAAAGCTATCTGCACGAGCACGGCACCACCCTGGCGGGCCTGATGGCCAACCACGGGATCGATCCGCACGCCTTCCTCGACGAGGTGCACGACGTGGCGATGGACCGGCTGCTGCCGGACCCGGCCCTGCTCGCGGCCCTGACCCGCCTGCCGGGACGTCGCCTGGTGTTCACCAACGGCGGCTCCAAGCACGCCGCGCGGGTGCTGGAGCGGCTCGAGATCGCCGACCTGTTCGAGGACGTCTTCCACCTGGAGGCGGCCGACTTCGTGCCCAAGCCGGCCCAGGCCACCTACGAGAACCTGGTGCGCATCCACGGCGTGGACCCGCGCGCCGCGGCCTTCTTCGAAGACAGCGAACGCAACCTGAAGCCGGCCGCCGTGCTGGGCATGGCGACCGTCCTGGTCGGCGCCCACGCGGCCCAGTGCAGCGCCGACTTCGTCCACCACCGAACCGACAAACTCCCGCCGTTCCTGATGGACGCGCGGATCAGGACCGCCGCATGAACGAGCTGATCCCCCTGCAAGCCGAAGTCGAAGCCGCCTGGGAGGCGCGCGTCGAGCTGACCCCCGACACCCGCGGCCCGATGCGCGACGCGGTCGAGCAGGCGCTCGCCCTGCTCGACGCCGGCAAGGCCCGCGTGGCCGAGAAGGTCCACGGCGAGTGGGTCACCAACCAGTGGCTCAAGAAGGCCGTGCTGCTGTCCTTCCGCCTGCACCCCAACGCGGTGATGCCGAGCGCCGCCGGCCTGCCCGGCATGGGCCCGTGGTGGGACAAGGTGCCGAACAAGTTCGCGTCCTGGACCGAGGCGGAGTTCGCCGCCGGCGGCTTCCGCGCCGTGCCGGGCTCGATCGTCCGCCGCGGCGCCCACATCGGCAAGAACGTGGTGCTGATGCCGTCCTTCGTGAACATCGGCGCCTTCGTCGACGAGGGCTCGATGGTCGACGCCTGGGCCACGGTCGGCTCCTGCGCCCAGATCGGCAAGAACGTGCACATCTCCGGCGGGGCCGGCATCGGCGGCGTGCTGGAGCCGCTGCAGGCCAACCCGACCATCATCGAGGACGGCTGCTTCATCGGCGCCCGCTCGGAAGTGGCCGAGGGCGTGATCGTCGGCGAGGGCGCGGTGCTGGCCATGGGCGTGTTCCTGTCCGGCTCGACCAAGATCGTCGACCGCGCCACGGGCGAGGTGTTCCGCGGCCACGTCCCGCCCTATTCGGTGGTGGTCCCCGGCTCGCTTCCGGATCCGAAGGGGGGGCCGAGCCTCGGCTGCGCCGTCATCGTCAAGCGCGTCGACGCCCAGACCCGGTCCAAGACCAGCGTCAACGACCTGCTGCGCGACTGAGACTTCTCCCTCCCCTTCATGGGGAGGGAGAGGCCGCGTCAGCGGCCAGGGTGGGGAATTGGTGCGGCGAAAGCCGGACTGTCCCCCACCCGGCCCTTCGGGCCACCTTCCCCATAAAGGGGAGGGAGAATTCAGTTCTCACCCGCCCTGCAGCGAGTTCCAGGTGCGGCCGGTCGAGGCCGGGGCGGCGGTCTTGGCGCGCAGCCAGGCCAGGTTCTTTTCCGCCTGTTCGGGCGGCAGGTCCTCGCGGATCAGCCGCTCGGCCTCGGCGGTCTTGCCTTGCAGGCCCAGCACCAGGGCCAGGTTCTGGCGGGTCTGCAGGGTCGCGCCCGGGCGGGCGACGGCGGTGCGCAGCAGGGTCTCGGCCTGGGCCGCGTCGCCGGCCGCCGCATAGCTCAAGGCCAGGTTGGTCAACACCGCCGGATTGTCCGGCGACAGCTTCAGCGCCGTGTTCCAGGCGGCGACCGCGTCGTCGTGGCGGCTGACCTGCTCGTAGGCCACGCCCAGGAGCGAGGGCGCGCGCCAGTCCTTCGGCGCGGCGGCCTGAGCCTTCTTCAGCGGATCGATGGCGTAGAAGCCCTGGCCGCGGCCGATATGCGACCGGCCGAGCTCCAGCATGGCCTCGACATTGCCCGGATCCATCACCAGCACGCGGTCGGCGGCGGCGGCGGCCTCGGGATAACGGTCCATCGCGCGCAGGGCGGCCGACAGCTTCACGCCCGCCTCCCCGTCCTGCGGGTCGGCGTCGAACACCGTGCCCCAGAACGCGGCGCGGGCCAGCGGGTCGAGGCGGTCGGCCTGGGCGCGTTCTTCCTTGGTGGCCTTGCGCGGCGCGGCCGGAGCTGCGGCGGCGGTCGCGGGCTTGCCGGCCGGCGCCTTGGCGGCTTCGGTGGGTTCGGCCTTCTTCGACTTGCCGAACAGGCCGGCCTGCGCCGGCGCGGCGGCGGCGACGACCGCGACGGCGACGGTTGCGGCGAACGCCAGCTTGCGCGACATGAGAGCGCCTCCTTGAGCCTTCGTCCGGAGGGTCGGCGCGTCGCCCCAAGGAAGCGTTAACAGCCCGTCCGAGGCCCCATGCACGACGTTCTGATCACCGCCGCCCAATCTTCCTCTTCGGCCGCCGCCGCCATCCCGGTTCAGCTGATGCTGGAGGAGGAGTTCAAGGCGCTGCCCGAGGGCGTCCTGCGCGCCACCTGCGAGGCCCAGCGGTTCAAGGCGCAGAACGGGCACGTCGCCTCGATCTCCGGGGCGGACGGCAAGCTTAACCGGATCATCTGGGGCCTGGGCTCGAAGCTGGAGCCGATGAGCCTGCGCGCCCTGCCGACCAAGCTGCCGGCCGGCGACTACGTGATCGAGAACCCGCCGGCCGACTCCGGCGACATGGTCGCCCTGGCCTGGGCGCTGGGGTCCTACGTGTTCGACCGCTACAAGAAGCGCGAGAACCACGCCCGCCCGCGCCTGGTGGCGCCCGAAGGCGTGAACCTCGACCACGTCCGTCACGTCGCCGGCGCCTGCGAGCTGGCCCGCGAGATGGTCGACACCCCGGCCGCCGACATGGGCCCGCTGCAGATCGAGACCATCGCCCGCGAGATCGCCGAGAAGCACGGCGCGCGCATCGGCGTGGTCACCGGCGACAATCTGCTGGAGGAGAACTACCCGGCCGTCCACGCCGTGGGCCGCGCCGCCGCCCCGCACCGCGCGCCGCGCGTGATCGAGCTGGCCTGGCGGGAAGACCGCACGGAGCTGCCGCTGGTCGCCCTGGTCGGCAAGGGCGTGGTGTTCGATTCCGGCGGCCTGGACATCAAGCCCGCGTCGGGCATGCGCAACATGAAGAAGGACATGGGCGGCGCCGCCCACGCGCTCGCGCTCGGCCGGCTGATCATGCAGGCCGACCTGCCGGTGCGTCTGGTGGTGCTGGTCGCGGCGGTGGAGAACGCCATTTCCGGCGACGCCTTCCGCCCCGGCGACGTGCTGTCCACGCGGCTGGGCAAGACCATCGAGATCGGCAACACCGACGCCGAGGGCCGGGTGATCCTGTCGGACGTGCTGGCCCGCGCCGGCGAGCTGGAGCCGGCCCTGACCTTCGACTTCGCCACCCTGACCGGCGCGGCGCGCGTGGCGCTGGGGCCGGAGCTGCCGCCGTTCTACACCGACGACGAGGGCCTGGCGGTCGAGATCGCCGCGGCCGCCAAGGCGCACGCCGACCCGATGTGGCGCATGCCGCTGTGGCCCGGCTACCAGGACGCCGTGAAGAGCGACATCGCCGACGTGCGCAACGATTCCGCCGACTGGGCCCAGGCCGGCTCGGTGACCGCGGCGCTGTTCCTGAAGCACTTCGCGCCGAAGGTCGGCAGCTGGACCCACTTCGACGTCTTCGCCTGGAACTCGCGCGGGCGGCCGGGCTGGCCGGTCGGCGGCGAGGCGCAGGCGATCCGCGCGGTGTTCGCGATGCTGGCCAAGCGGTTTCCCGCCGCGCGTTAACCGGGTCTTCGGAACCGGGGACTAAGGATCACGGTCCGCTAGTTCATCGCCCGGAGTCCCCGGTGACCGAAGAATTCGATCCCCGCACCACCCTGGCCCGGCCCGATCTGGCCGAGCAGGCCCTGGAAGGGATCGTGCGCGCCCAGCGCTACGCCGAGCCGAGCCGCCGCCAGTGCGCGGTCTCGGCGGCGGCCATCCGCAAGGCGCCCGACAACACCTCTGAACAGCAGGACCAGCTGGTCTTCGGCGAAGCCTTCGACGTGCTCGACGAAAAGGACGGCTGGGCCTGGGGCCGCGCGCGCCGCGACGGCTATGTGGGCTGGGTCGAGGCCGCCGCCCTGGCCGAGCCGGTGCTGGCGCCGACCCACCGCGTTTCGGCCCTGCGCACCTACGCCTTCGCCGAAGCCGACCACAAGTCGGCGGTCGCCGTGCTGCTGACCCTGAACAGCCTGGTCACGGTCGAGGCCCGCGAGGGCCGGTTCGTGAAGATCGCCCGCGCCGGCTGGGTGGTCGAGGACCACCTGGCCGCCTTCGACACCTTCGAGCGCGACGCCGCCGGCGTCGCCGAACGCTACCTCGGCGCCCCCTACCAGTGGGGCGGCCGCGAGAGCCTGGGCCTGGATTGCTCGGGCCTGGTGCAGCAGGCGCTCTACGCCTGCGGCCGCGCCTGCCCGCGCGACGCCGACATGCAGGCCCGCGAGGCCGGCGAGACCATCGAGGCCGGCGACGGCTTCGCCAACCTGCGCCGGGGCGACCTGGTGTTCTGGGAAGACCACGTCGCCCTGATGGTCGACGAGGCCCGGATCATCCACGCCACCTCCTGGCACATGCAGGTGGCGGTCGAGCCGCTGGCCGCGGCCGTGGCCCGGGTCGGCGCGCCGACGACCTTCCGCCGCCTCTGAGGCGCGCGCCCGCCAGCTTGTCAGTCGACGCCCTCTAGGCCCAATCTCCCCGGCGAAGCGATCGGGGAGCGTCGGCGTGACGAACTTGCTCGTGTTCATTGCGTCCACCGCCGCGATCTACGCCCTCCTGCGCATGGTCGAGCTGGCGCGTCCGGCGGGCCGGCACGGGGCCTGGCGGCTGAACGTCGGGATCGGCCTGATCAACCACGCCGCCACCCAGTTCATGCTGCTGACCGTCGGGCCGGCCACCGCGCTGCTGGTCAACCGCCTGGGCGGCGGCCTGATCGACTTAGGGCCGCTGGGCCTCTGGGGCGTGGCGCTCTACGTGCTGGCCGCCGATCTCGGGGAGTACCTGTTCCACCGCGCCCAGCACGTCGTGCCGTTCCTGTGGCGGCTGCATTCGCTGCACCACAGCGACACGGCCATGAACGTGACCACCAGCAGCCGCCATCACTGGCTGGACCCGCTGCTGAAGGGCGTGTCGATCTTCGCGATCGTCGGCCTGCTGTTCAAGGTGACGCCCGCGGCGCTGGCCGCCTACGGCCTGATCTGCTTCTGGCACCACGTGGTGCACGCCAACATCCGGCTGGGCTTCGGCCGCTGGTCGTGGGTGCTGAACGCGCCCCAGTACCACCGCATGCACCATGCGACGGCCAGCGAGTACCACGACTGCAACTACTCGGCCCTGTTCCCGGTCTACGACCTGGTCAGCGGCAAGTACCGCCGGCCCGAGCCCGGCGAGTTTCCCGAGACCGGCCTGGACGACGGCCGCGCGCCCACGACCCTGATCGCCGCCGCCACCTGGCGCTGACCGCTCTCGCGCGTCACGCGGGGCGCATGAAAAAGCCCCCGGCGCCGGAGCGTCGGGGGCTTAATTCGTTCAGGCTGATCGCCGGATCAGTGGGCCGGCGCGGCGGCCGGGGCCGCGGTCTCGGCGGCCGGTTGGCCAGGCGTCGCGGCCGGAGCCGGGG
>NZ_JAAIVC010000091.1 GCF_010975005.1 Caulobacter sp. 17J65-9
CGCACGGCCAGCGGGTAGGCGACGGCGGCCAGGAGGCCGGCGAGGACGGCCGCGCCGGTCGCCGCGCTGCGCCGCGCGGCGGGCCGCAGGCCGGTCCGCACCACCAGGACGGCGAAGACCAGCATCAGGACGGCCGCGAGCGCCAGCAGATTGCTGGTGTGGAAGGTCAGGGACACGGCCAGCAGCAGCCAGACGGCGACCTGGCTCCGGCGGCTCAGCTTGTCAGGATAGACCAGCAGCAGCACGGCCCCGAGCAGGGCCACCGAAGTGAACAGGTCCGGCATCAGGAAGCTGGCGAAGAAGGGCAGGGACGTGGCCGCCGCGAGGGCCGCGACCAGGATCAGGTAGGCGCGCACGCCGGACGCCGGCGCGGCCGCGCGCAGCCAGGTCCAGACCAGCCAGGCCACGGCCAGCGCCTGCAGATAGAGCGCGATCCACAGCGAGCCGGCCGCTTCGCTGAGCGCCAGGAACAGGCCGTAGGTGGGCGAGCGCGCGCCCATGAAGCTGAGCGACTCGGCCGACCCGGCGGCGAACATCGACCAGCTCTCGACGACCGGGCCGTGGCCGCCGAACAGGCGCGCGCCGATCCCGTGCAGCAGGCTCAGGATGCTGATCCCGGCCGCCCGGTAGCCGTCGGAGTCGTAGAAGATGAACGGGCGGCCGACGGCCAGCGCGGGCCAGATCAGCAGCAGGGCGGCCGGGAAGACCGCGCTCCAGGCGGGAATGGAGAATCGGCGCATCGGGTCAGCGCCGGTAGAAGGCGACGGCCAGCAGGCCGACGGCGGTCGACTGGGCGGCGGTGCCGAGCGTCGTGGCGGCGGTCCGCCAGCCGCGCGCCTGGGCGATGGCGACGACCCCGGCGATCAGGGGCACCAGCCAGACCACCCGGGCCTGGTATCTCGGCGCGGGCGCGGAGAGGGCGCCGCAGAGCGCGGCGTTGAGGACCACGAAGCCCACGATCAGGGCCGCCGCGTAGAGCAGGCGCGCCTCGTCGCCGGCGGGCGCGCCGGTGCGGGCCCGCACCGCCCAGACCGCCAGGAAGCCGATCCCCAGCGCGACGACGCCGGAATGCAGCCAGCGCAGGAAGCCGGCGTGGATGGGCGGGGTGCAGGCGGGCTCCTGCTGGCAGGCCTCGGCCCCGGGCAGGATGGTCGCGATCGCGTTTTGCCCGCGCGCGATGTACTGGGCCGGCGACTCCAGCGGTTCGGCCACCTGGAAGCGAACCAGCTGCAGGCCGACGTTGCGCAGGGCGGCGCCGAGCTCGGCCAGCGGCGCGGACCGCACGGCGGCCAGGACGAAGGCGCGTTCCTCGGCCTTGAGCCGGGCCCGGGTGGCCGGACTCGCCGTCTCCACCAGGGCGTAGCCGGGCTCCTGGGACCAGAGGATGTCGTCCGAGTCGGTCATGGCCACGTGCTGGAAGTCGCACAGGGCGTAGTCGGCGCTCTGGGCGCAGGCCTTGGCGAGGTAGACCCGGCCCGGCCCGTCGGCGAGCACGCGGGCCATCAGGAAGGGCGGGTTGGAAAGCTCGGCCGGGCCAGGCAGGGCGCGGATCACCGCCGGATAGACCATCAGGGCGGCGAGCGCCGCCGCCGCCGCGCCGGCCGGGACGGCGCACCGTCGCACGCCGAGGCGCACGCCGTGGCGCCAGGCGAGGGCGGCGAAGGCTGCGGCCAGCAGGGCCAGGGAGACCAGCAGGATGCTGCGGTGGAAGGTGAGGGACAGCGCCAGCAGCCCCCAGACCGCTACGTGGCTGACGCGCGGCAGGCGGTCGGGGAAGGCCAGCAGCAGGGTCAGGGCGAGGGCGGCGACGCCGGCGAACAGGTCGGGCATGGCGAAGCCGGCGTAGAAGGGCAGGGCGGTGGCCGCCGACAGGGCGCCGATCAGGCCGAAGAAGGCCTTGGACCCCGCGCTTGGAACGGCGGCGTACAGCAGGGCGCGGATCATCCACGCCGCGGCCAGGGCCTGCAGATAGACGGTGAACCACAGCGAGCCCAACCGCTGGCTCAGGAACAGGAGGACGCCGTAGGTGGGCGAGCGCGCGCCCATGTAGCTGAGGTACTGCATCCCGTCGGGGGCGAACAGCGAGCCCTGGGCGATGATCGGGCGGTGGTCGCCGAACAGGCGCAGCAGGCTTTGCATGCCGGCTTCCGACAGGCTCTCGCCCAGCCAGTAATAGCCGTCGGTGTCGTCGAACACGGCCGGGCGGCCGGCGATCAGGGCGGGCCAGAGCAAGAGCGCCGCGGCCGCGGCGATCTGGGCGGCGATCAGCAGTCGGCGGATCATCGGCGGATCACCGGCGCAGGGTGAACATGGAGGCCAGGAAGGCCGAGGCGCCGACCTCCAGCGCCACCGCCACGGCGGTCAGCGACACCAGCAGCAGGCGGGTGAGGCCGCCGCTGATCAGCGGTCCGAAGTCCGACGCCGCCCAGGCCCCGATCGCCCAGGCCGTGCCGGCGCAGCCCAGGGCCAGCACCAACCCGGCGCCCAGCAGCATGCGCTCCAGGGTCAGCGCCGCCAGCAGCGGCCGGAAGGTGTTGGCCGGGGGCATGAAGCCCTCGTTCATGGCGTAACGGCGCCCCAGGGCGCTGAACACCATCAACTGGGTGCCGGTGACGAGCGCGAAGCAGGCGACCACCAGGGTGCGCACGTCCAGCACCAGGTGGGGCGCCAGCGCCAGCGGTCCGGGCGCGAGGACGACCATGCCCAGCAGGCCGAAGGCGATCAGCGCCGCGCCGGGGATCAGGAACAGCCACTTCGGGCTGTGCAGCAGCAGGAAGCGCAAATGCCGCCAGCCGTCGCGCCAGGTCTTCAGGTGCGGCGCGCGCGAGCGACCGTCGGGACTGAGCGTGGTCGGCGCCTCGGCGATGCGCAGGCCGTTGACGGCCGATTTCACCACCATCTCGCTGGCGAACTCCATGCCCGGGCAGTGCAGGTTCAGCGCCAGCAGCGATTCCCGCGAAAAGCCGCGCAGGCCGCAGTGGAAGTCGCCGATCGGAATGTTGAAGAACAGCCGGCCCAGCAGGGACAGCACCGGATTGCCCAGCCAGCGGTGCAGGAAGGGCATGGCCCCGGGCTTGATGCCGCCCTTGAAGCGGTTGCCCATGACCAGCTCGAAGCCCTGGCGCAGCCGCTCCAGCAGCGGATCCAGCCGCTCGAAGTCGTAGCTGTCGTCGGCGTCGCCCATGATCACGTAGCGGCCGCGAGCGGCGCGCACGCCGCCCATCAGCGCCGCGCCGTAGCCGCGCTCGCCGATCTGCACCACCCGTGCGCCGTTGGCCTCCGCCAGGGCCTGGGAGCCGTCGGTGCTGCCGTTGTCGGCGACCAGCACTTCGCCGACCACGCCGGCCCGCTCGAGGAACCGGCGCGCCTTGCGCACGCAGGTCTCGATGGTCTCGGCCTCGTTCAGGCATGGCATGAGAACGGTCAATTCGACCGTAGCCGCCGCGGTCGCCCGCGCCGGCATGGCAAGCGTCGCCATGATCCCCTCCAGCGACCCCGTGGAACGAACGCGTTCGATCCCCGCGCTCACCCCGCGGCGGGAATTCGACCTGCAACTGCCGGCCGCCGGAAAAGGTTCGCCCCAGCGTCGCAGTTATTTCACGAGGGCGTGTGGCGACGCCGCGCTAAGGGTTTGAACCGGCTCCGGCCATGGTCTAAAAGGCCCGCGATTCCGCCGCTCTCCTCGGCGGACGAGGCTCATCGATGAACGCGTTCCTGCTGGAATATCTGCCCATCGTGATCTTTTTCGGGATCGCGGCGGCGCTGGGGGTCGGCTTCATGCTGGCCGCCTGGATCATGGCGCCCAAGGCGCCTGACACCGAGAAGAACTCGGCCTACGAGTGCGGCTTCAACGCCTTCGAAGACGCGCGCACGAAGTTCGACATCCGGTTCTACCTGGTGTCGATCCTGTTCATCATCTTCGACCTCGAAGTCGCGTTCCTGTTCCCCTGGGCGGTGTCGATGTTCGACCTGCCGAAGCCGGAGATGGTGTTCGCCTTCTGGTCGATGATGGCGTTCCTCGGCGTGCTGACCGTCGGTTTCATCTACGAGTGGAAGAAGGGGGCGCTGGAATGGGACTGAACAAGCTTCCCGCCGGCACGGCCGGCCGCGCCATGGTCGAAGGCTACGACCCCAAGGTCCACGACAAGTTCTTCGAGCACGTCTCGGCTGAACTGACCGACAAGGGCTTCCTGGTCGCCGCCGCCGACGACGTCATCACCTGGGCCCGTACGGGTTCGTTGATGTGGATGACCTTCGGCCTGGCGTGCTGCGCCGTGGAAATGATGCAGGCGTCGATGCCGCGCTACGACCTGGAGCGCTTCGGCTTCGCGCCGCGCGCCAGCCCGCGCCAGTCGGACGTGATGATCGTCGCCGGCACCCTGACCAACAAGATGGCCCCGGCTCTGCGCAAGGTCTACGACCAGATGCCGGAGCCGCGGTACGTGATCTCGATGGGCAGCTGCGCCAACGGCGGCGGCTACTATCACTACAGCTACAGCGTCGTGCGCGGCTGCGACCGGATCGTTCCGGTCGACGTCTACGTGCCCGGCTGTCCGCCGACCGCCGAGGCCCTGGTCTACGGCGTGCTGCAGCTGCAGAAGAAGATCCGCCGCACCGGCTCGATCGAGCGCTGAGGAGGGCGGCATGAGCATTGAAAAGCTGACCGCCATCGGGGAGGCCGCCGTCGCCAAGTCGAACGGCGCCGTTTCCGCCTTCGAGCTGGCCTACGGCGAGCTGACCCTGCTGGCCGACCGCGATCGCATCGTCGAGGTGCTGAAGCTGCTGCGCGACGACGCGGAGTTCCGCTTCGTGCAGCTGATCGACCTGACCGCGGTCGACTATCCGGAGCGCGCGCGCCGGTTCGACGTGGTCTATCACCTGCTGTCGCTGACCAAGAACCTGCGCGTGCGGATCAAGGTGCAGACCGACGAGGAGACCCCGGTCTCCACGATCACCAGCGTCTTCCCGGTCGCCGACTGGTTCGAGCGCGAGGCGTTCGACATGTACGGCGTGCTGTTCGCCGGCCACCCGGACCTGCGCCGGCTGCTGACCGACTACGGCTTCACCGGCTTCCCGCTGCGCAAGGACTTCCCAATGACGGGCTATGTCGAAGTGCGCTGGGACGAAGAGCAGAAGCGGGTCGTGTACGAGCCGGTGAAGCTCACCCAAGAGTTCCGACAGTTCGATTTCCTCTCGCCGTGGGAAGGGGCCAAGTACGTCCTGCCCGGCGACGAAAAGGCGAAAGGCTGACCCATGCCCGAAGCCGGCCAATCCGATCTCGCCCGCCCTGCGCTGGGCGGGGACGAAGACCGCAAGTTCACCATCAACTTCGGCCCGCAACACCCTGCGGCGCACGGGGTTCTGCGTCTGGTGCTCGAGCTCGACGGCGAAGTCGTCGAGCGCGTCGATCCGCACATCGGCCTGCTGCACCGCGGCACCGAGAAGCTGATGGAGGCGCGCACCTACCTGCAGAACATCCCGTACTTCGACCGGCTCGACTACGTCGCGCCGATGAACCAGGAGCACGCGTTCTGCCTGGCCATCGAGCGCCTGCTGGGCGTCGAGGTGCCGATCCGCGGCCAGCTGATCCGGGTGCTGTACTCGGAAATCGGCCGCATCCTGAACCACCTGCTGAACGTCACCACCCAGGCGATGGACGTCGGCGCGCTCACCCCGCCGCTGTGGGGCTTCGAAGAGCGCGAGAAGCTGATGGTGTTCTACGAGCGTGCCTGCGGCGCGCGCCTGCACGCCAACTACTTCCGCCCGGGCGGCGTCCACCAGGACCTGCCGCCGGACCTGATCGACGACATCGAGCGCTGGATCAGCGAATTCCCGCGCGTGACCAAGGACCTCGAGGCCCTGGTCACCGAGAACCGCATCTTCAAGCAGCGCAACGTCGACATCGGCGTGGTGTCGAAGGAGCAGGCGATCGCCTGGGGCTTCACCGGCGTGATGCTGCGCGGCTCGGGCGTGGCCTGGGACCTGCGCAAGAGCCAGCCCTACGAGTGCTATGCGGACCTGGAGTTCGACATTCCGGTCGGCAAGAACGGCGACTGCTGGGACCGCTACCTCCTGCGCATGGAGGAGATGTACCAGTCGCTGAAGATCATGCAGCAGTGCATTGATCGCCTGCGCAAAACCCCCGGCCCGGTGCTGGCGGTGGACAACAAGGTGGCCCCGCCGCGTCGTGGCGAGATGAAGCGCTCGATGGAGGCGCTCATCCACCACTTCAAGCTCTACACCGAGGGCTTCCGCACCCCGCCGGGCGAGGTCTACGCCTACGTCGAGGCCCCGAAGGGCGAGTTCGGCGTGTATCTGGTCTCGGACGGCACCAACAAGCCGTACCGCTGCAAGATCCGCGCGCCCGGCTTCCCGCACCTGGCGGCCATGGACTGGATGAACCGCGGCCACATGCTGGCCGACGTGTCCGCCATCCTGGGCTCGCTGGACATCGTGTTCGGGGAAATCGACCGGTGACGGTCGACCCGATCCTCATGACGCTGATGTCGCTCGCCGTGCTGGCGGGCGTCGTCCTGCTGCGCTGGGTCGCGGCCAAGCCGTGGTGGCCGCTCCACCCCGGCGGGTCGCGCGGCTACCTGCGGGACGTGGCCACGGTGTGGTCGCCGCTGCTGATGCTGCTGGCGGCCGGCCTGGCCTATCGGGTCCTGATCGGGAACGACCCGGCGGCCTCCGGCCAGCCGATCTATCTGGGCCTGTTCGTGGTCGCCTACCTCGGCGTGATCGTCGCGCGCCGGGTCGGGCCGGTGCGTCAGGCCCAATTGAGTTTGGAAGCCGCGCGGCCCGTGTCCGCCGGCGAAGTAAGGAAAGAGGCCGTCTGATGTCGGTCCGTCGTCTCGCCAAGGAGCAGCCCGCGTCCTTCGCCTTCACTCCGGAGACCCTGGAGAAGGCGAACTGGTGGATCGCGAAGTATCCCGAGAGCCGTCGCCAGTCGGCGGTGATCCCGATCCTGTGGCTGGTGCAGAAGCAGGAAGGCTGGTGCTCGGAGCCGTCGCTGCGCGCCATCGCCGAGCTGCTCGGCATGCCCTACATCCGCGTCCTCGAGGTCGCGACCTTCTACACCATGTTCCAGCTGGAGCCGGTGGGTAAGGTCCTGGTCCAGGTCTGCGGCACCACCCCGTGCATGCTTCGCGGCGCGGGCGACCTGATCAAGGTCTGCAAGGACAAGATCGGCGCCAAGGACCACATGTCCGCCGACGGCTGGTTCACCTGGCAGGAGGTCGAGTGCCTGGGCGCGTGCGTGAACGCGCCGATGGCCCAGATCAACGACTACTACTACGAGGACCTGACGCCGGAGAGCCTGGCCGAGATCCTCGACAAGTTCCGCGCCGGCGAGAAGCCGTACCCGGGCTCGTACGCCGGCCGTCACTCCTCGGAGCCGCAGGGCGGGGCGCTGACCCTGACCGATTCGAAGCTCTACGACGGCTCGGCCGCCAAGAAGATCAAGAAACTGCCGAACGCGCCGACGCCGGAGACGGCCACGTGACGCCCGAGGAGATCGAGGCCCGCAGGCGCTTGCTGGAGCGCCGGCTCGCCTACAACCGCGAGCTCAACCGGGCGGGCGGCAAGTGGGAGGCGGGGGCCTGGGTCTTCACGCTCCTGGGCCTGGTCTCGGTGGTCGGTCGCCGCTTCGACCTGGCCGACTTCAAGACGCTCTGGTGGCTGGGGATGGTGGCGCTGGTCGCGGCCCTGGCCTGCTGGGTGGTGGTGTTCATGCGCCGCAAGAAGTGGCGCGAAGAGCACCCGTTCGATCCGGAGGGGCGTTCGTGAACCCGCCGGACCTGTCGACCCCCGAAGGCAGGGCGGCCTACCGCGCGGAACTGCGCAAGGTGGCCCAGCCGGCGCGGTTGACGGGAATGGGACTTGTGGTGGTGGGGGCGATCCTGTCCCTCGGCGCCTATCCCAACTGGGTGATCACGCTCGGTTGGATCTGTTTCGGAGCTGGATGGGTCGCCCTCGCGGTGGCGTTGGTCCAGCGCAATCGTTATCACCGGCGCCGGATCTCCGGCGGTTGATTTGCACATGGTCGGCATTCTCGAAGACAAGGACCGCATCTTCACCAACCTGTACGGCCTCCAGGACTGGCGGCTGGCGGGGGCGAAGCAGCGCGGCGCGTGGAACGCGACGGCGGACATGCTGTCGGCCGGGCGCGACTGGATCATCACCCAGGTCAAGAACTCGGGCCTGCGCGGCCGCGGCGGGGCGGGCTTCGGCACCGGCCTGAAGTGGTCGTTCATGCCCAAGGTGGTGGGCGACCGCCCGCACTACCTGGTGGTCAACGCCGACGAATCCGAACCGGGCACCTGCAAGGACCGGGAGATCATGCGGCACGATCCGCACCTCCTGATCGAAGGCTGCCTGATCGCCTCCTTCGCCATGCAGGCGCACGCTTGCTACCTCTACCTGCGCGGCGAGTACGTCCGGGAGCGTGAGATCCTGGAAGAGGCGGTCAAGGAGGCCTACGCGGCCAAGCTGATCGGCAAGAACAACGTCCACGGCTGGGACTTCGACGTCTACGTGCACCACGGCGCCGGCGCCTACATCTGTGGCGAAGAGACGGCCCTGCTGGAAAGCCTGGAAGGCAAGAAGGGCCAGCCGCGCCTGAAGCCGCCGTTCCCGGCCGGCGCGGGCCTGTACGGCTGCCCGACCACGGTGAACAACGTCGAGTCGATCGCGGTGGTGGGCACCATCCTGCGCCGCGGGGCCGACTGGTTCGCCGGCTTCGGCCGTCCGAACAACACCGGCACCAAGCTGATGTGCATCTCCGGCCACGTGAACAAGCCGTGCAACGTGGAAGAGGTCATGTCGATCCCGCTGAAGCAGCTGCTCGAAGAGCACTGCGGCGGCGTGCGCGGCGGCTGGGGCAACTTGAAGGCGGTCATTCCGGGCGGCTCGTCCGTGCCGGTGATCACGGCCGAGCAGTGCGAAACCGCGCTGATGGACTTCGACAGCCTGCGCGAGCTGCGCTCGGGCCTCGGGACCGCGGCGGTGATTGTGATGGACCAGTCCACCGACATGGTGAAGGCCATCGCCCGCATCAGCTACTTCTACAAGCACGAGAGCTGCGGCCAGTGCACGCCCTGCCGTGAAGGCACCGGCTGGATGTGGCGCGTGCTGGAACGCATGTCGGTCGGCGAGGCCGATCCGTCCGAGATCGACCTGCTGCTCGACGTGGCCGGTCAGGTCGAAGGGCACACCATCTGCGCGCTCGGCGACGCGGCGGCCTGGCCGGTCCAGGGCCTGATCCGGCACTTCCGCCACGAGATCGAGGATCGCATCAACCAATATCGCGCGCGTCGCGGCTCGTTCGCCGGCGCCACGCTCGCGGCGGAGTAAGTTCGAATGCCCAAGGCCAAGGTCAACGGCGTCGAGGTCGAGTTCGAACCCGGCATGACCGTGCTGCAGGTGGCGGAGCTGGCCGGGAACGAGATCCCGCGCTTCTGCTACCACGAGCGCCTGTCCATCGCCGGCAACTGCCGCATGTGCCTCGTCGAGGTGAAGCCCGGACCGCCGAAGCCGCAGGCTTCGTGCGCGCTGCCGGCCGCCGAGGGCCAGGAGATCTTCACCGACACGCCGCTGGTGAAGAAGGCGCGCGAAGGGGTGATGGAGTTCCTGCTCATCAACCACCCGCTGGACTGCCCGATCTGCGACCAGGGCGGCGAGTGCGACCTGCAGGACCAGGCCGTGGGCTACGGCCGCGACGCTTCCCGCTATGCGGAGAACAAGCGCGCGGTCGAAGAAAAGAACATGGGCCCGACGATCAAGACGTTCATGACGCGCTGCATCCAGTGCACGCGTTGCGTCCGCTTCGTCACCGAAGTCGCCGGCGTCCCCGAGATCGGCCTGACCGGCCGCGGCGAGGACGTCGAGATCGGCACCTACCTCGAGCAGGCGGTCACCTCGGAGCTGTCGGGCAACGTCAACGACCTGTGCCCGGTCGGCGCCCTGACCCACCGCCCGTGGTCGTTCAACTACCGCCCCTGGGAACTGCGCAAGACCGAGACCGTCGACGTCATGGACGCGCTGGGCTCGAACATCCGCGCCGACTACCGCGGCCCGGAAGTCATGCGCGTGCTGCCGCGCGTGAACGACGCGGTGAACGAGGAATGGCTGTCGGACCGCAGCCGCTACGCCGTGGACGGCCTGATGCGCCAGCGTCTGGACCGCCCCTACGTGCGCGTCGGCGGCAAGCTGAAGCCGGCCTCGTGGGCCGAAGCCTTCGACACCATCGCCCAGCGCATGCAGGGCGTGGCGGCTGAGCGCGTCGGCGTGATCGCCGGCGACCTGCAGGACGCCGAGTCGATGAAGGCCGCGCTGGACCTGTTCGGGTCGATGGGCGTGACCAACCTCGACTGCCGCCAGGACGGCGCCCAGATCGGCGTCGGCCAGCGCGAGGGCTATCTGTTCAACTCGACCCTGGCCGGCATCGAAGACGCCGACGCGGTCCTGCTGATCGGCACGGACCCGCGCAAGGAAGCGCCGCTGCTGAACGCGCGCCTGCGCAAGATCTGGCTGGCCGGCAAGGCCCAGATCGGCGTGATCGGCGAGCAGGCCGACCTGTCCTACGACTACGCCTGGCTGGGCGAGGGCGTGAAGGCCCTCAAGGACATCAAGAAGTCCGCCTTCGCCGAGGTGCTGAAGAACGCCCAGCGTCCGGCCGTGATCATCGGCATGGGCGCCCTGGCCCGTGCGGACGGCGCCGCGGTGCTGAAGCTGGCGGCCGACGCCGCCAAGGCCTTCGGCGTCGTGAAGGACGGCTGGAACGGCTTCAACGTGCTGCACACCGCCGCCGGGCGCGTGGCTGGCCTCGACCTCGGCTTCGTGCCGGGCGAGGGCGGCCTGGACGTGCCGGGCATGGTCGAGGCGGCCGGCAAGGGCGCTCTGGACGTCCTCTTCCTGATGGGCGCCGACGAGATCGACATGTCCCGCCTGGGCCGCGCCTTCGTGGTCTACATGGGCAGCCATGGCGACGCCGGCGCTCAGCGCGCCGACGTGATCCTGCCGGGCGCCGCCTACACCGAGAAGCCGGGCTTCTACGTCAACACCGAAGGCCGCGTGCAGCTGGCCGAACGCGTGGTGTTCGCGAAGGGCGAAGCCAAGGAAGACTGGGCCGTCCTGCGCGCCCTGTCCGAGCGCCTGGGCCGCACCCTGCCGTACGACACCCTGGCCGACCTGCGCGCCCGCCTGCTGGCCGAGCACCCGACCTTCGGCCGCGTCGACTACGTCGCGCCGTCGGCCGCGCTGGACCTGGCCAAGCTGGGCGCCAAGGGCGAGGTCTCCGACCTGCCGTTCGTCAGCCTGATCCGCGACCCCTACCTGACCAACCCGATCGCGCGCGCCAGCGTGACCATGGCCGAACTCTCGGCCCTGCGTTCGCCCGTTCGCGCTCTGGCCGCCGAGTGACCGTCATGCAGACTGAAAGCTTCTGGACCACGCCGGGCGGGTGGACGCTTCTGACCGTCGGCCAGATCCTGCTGGTCATGGTCGGCGTGCTGGTCTCGCTGGCCTTCCTGCTGTGGGGCGACCGCAAGATCTGGGCCGGCGTGCAGCTGCGCAAAGGCCCCAACGTCGTCGGCCCGTTCGGCCTGTTCCAGTCGTTCGCGGACTTCTTCAAGTTCGTGTTCAAGGAAATCGTCGTGCCGGCCGGGGCCGACAAGACGGTCTTCCTGATGGCGCCGCTGCTCACCTTCATCCTGGCCTTCGCGGCCTGGGCGGTGATCCCGTTCGCGCCGGGCTGGGTGGTGTCCGACCTGAACGTCGGCATCCTCTACCTGTTCGCCATCAGCTCGCTGGGCGTCTACGGCATCATCATGGGCGGCTGGGCGTCCAACTCGAAGTACCCGTTCCTGGGCTCGCTTCGTTCGGCCGCGCAGATGGTGTCCTACGAGGTCTCGATCGGCTTCATCATCATCACCGTCATCCTGTTCTCCGGCTCGATGCGCCTGACGTCGATCGTCGACGCGCAGGGCGGCGGCCTGCTGAACTGGAACGTGTTCGGCGGCCACGGCCTGGGGGGCCTGCACATGGCCCTGGTGATGATCCCCATGTCGGTGGTGTTCTTCATCTCGGCCCTGGCCGAGACCAACCGCCCGCCGTTCGACCTGCCGGAAGCTGAATCCGAACTCGTGGCCGGTTACCAGGTCGAGTACTCCTCGACCCCGTACCTGCTGTTCATGATCGGCGAGTACGCGAACATCGTGCTGATGTGCGCGATGATCACCATCCTGTTCTTCGGCGGCTGGCACCCGGGCGTGCCGCAGGGCTGGATCGACGCCCTGCCGGGCTGGATGCAGTACACGGTCTACCTGCTGACCTTCATCATCAAGGTGGTGTTCTGGTTCTGCATGATCGCCGTCGCCAAGGCGGTGGTGCCCCGCTATCGCTATGACCAGCTCATGCGTCTGGGCTGGAAGATCTTCCTGCCGACCTCGCTGGCCGCGGTGGTCCTGGTCGCCGCCTGGCGAGTGTTCGGAGTTTCGTGATGTTCCAAAGGATCGGACAGGCCGTCAAAGGCGCCATGCTGCTGGACTTCGTCGGGGCCTGGGGCCTGGCGTTCCGCTACATGCTGCGTCCCAAGGCGACCATCAACTATCCGTTCGAACGGGGCCCGCTGTCGCCGCGCTTCCGCGGCGAGCACGCGCTGCGCCGCTATCCCAGCGGTGAAGAGCGCTGCATCGCCTGCAAGCTCTGCGAGGCGATCTGCCCGGCCCAGGCCATCACCATCGAGGCCGAGCCGCGCGACGACGGCAGCCGCCGCACGACGCGCTACGACATCGACATGGTGAAGTGCATCTACTGCGGCCTGTGCCAGGAGGCCTGCCCGGTGGACGCCATCGTCGAGGGCCCGAACATGGAGTTCACCACCGAGACCCGCGAGGAGCTGCTCTACGACAAGGAGAAGCTGCTGGCGAACGGCGACCGGTGGGAGCGCGAGCTGGCCCGCAACCTGGAGCTCGACGCGCCGTATCGGTGATCGGGACGACAGGCTGAAAAAGATGAAGCGCGGGAGGCCTCTCCCGCGCTTTTTTCATGCGTCGGGGGAGGGGGCTGCGGCTCCCAGCGGGAATTCCAGGGTGAAGCGCGCGCCCGGTTCGGCGGAGTCCGCCGTCAGCTCGCCCCCCAGCTGGGCGGCCAGGCTGGTGACCACCCGCATGCCCAGGCTTTCGCGCGTGCCGGCCAGGTCGAAATCGGCGGGCAGGCCGCGGCCGCGGTCGCTCACCTCCAGCCGATATCGGCCGCCCGGCGCGGCCGCGCCTTTCACCTGCACCTCGCCGCCTTCGCCTTCGGGATAGGCGTACTTGTAGGCGTTGGTCAGCAGCTCGTTGACGAGCAGGCCCAAGGGCACGGCGAGATCGGCGCTGACCACGGCGGGCTCCGCCTCGACCCGGGTGGCGTGCTGCGGGGCCGTGCCGGCCACGGCGGCGCACAGGTCGGTCAGGAAGGCGCTCAGGTCGATCTCGCGCATGCCGGCCCCGCGCCAGAGCTGGTCGTGCACCCGCGCCACCGCGTGCACCCGGGCGGCGGCGTCCTGCAGCGCCCGCCGCGGCGCGTCCTGGAGCGTCCTGGCCTGCAGGCCGAGCAGGCTGGAGACCAGCGCCAGGCTGTTCTTCACGCGGTGGCTGACCTCCTGCAGGAGGGTCCGCTGCAGTTCGAGCGCCTCGCGCTGGTCGGTGATGTCGGTGGCGACGCCGATCCATTTCGCCACGCGTCCTTCCGCATCGCGGGCCGGGGCGGCGCGGAGCATGAACCAGCGCCAGATCCCGTCCGCCCGGCGGATGCGCACCTCGTGCTGCACCGGGCGCACTTCGCGCACCGCGCCGAACCATACGGTGTAGAGCGAGGCGAGGTCGTCGGGGTGGACCACCTGCTGCCAGCCGTCGCCGAGCAGCGCCTCGAACGGCAGCCCGGTGTAGGCCAGGTACTGGGCGTTGACGTAGGTGTTGCCGCCCTCGGCGTCGCCTTCGAACAGCAGCCCGGGCACGGCGTCCGCCACCATCCGCAGCCGCGTCTCGCCGGCCTGCGCTTCGGCCGCCCGATGGCGCAACTGCTGGCGCGCCGCTTCGAGGGCGTCGATCCGGTCCGCGGCCCAGATCACCATGGCGCCGAACGCCGTCGCCGTGACCGCGCAGACCACAGCCAGCCGGAAGTCCGGTGAGAAGTAGCCCTCGCGCGTGGCGATCAGGGCGACGGCGCCGACGCTGGCGGGCGTCAGCACGGCCAGCGGCAGCAGAAGCCGGGAGGCCGCGCCGCCGGGGGTGTCGAGCGTCAGGCGCCGCGGCCAGCCCGTGAGCGGCGGGGCGGCGAGCACGCCGGCGCCCAGCAC
>NZ_JAAIVC010000092.1 GCF_010975005.1 Caulobacter sp. 17J65-9
GGCCTGGGCGCGCAGCTCGCGGTAGGCGGCCTCGTAGAAGGCCTGGTCGCTGGCCCCGGCGCGGGCGCGGCGCACCGGGTCCAGCCGGCCGGCCGCGGCCGCCTGCATCACCGCCAGCCGGTAGCGGCGCCAGGCGTGCTCGACGTCGGGCGAGCTGAGCTCGCGCCGGTCGGGCGTGTCGGCGCAGGGGCCGACGTTGTCGTTGAGCGCGGCGACATAGACCCCGGCCATGGCCCGCTGCTGGGCCATCAGCTTCTCGACCGGGGCCTGCATCATCAGCTGCGGCTCCTCCCAGGGCAGGCGGTCGGCCTCGACCAGGGTTGCGACCACCGCGCGGTCCAAATCCGGCGACTGGGCGAGCGCGCGGGCCAGAAGGCGCGGGCCCTCGTCGGGGAAGGCCTGGTCCAGCGCGTGCCAGTAGCTGGCCGCGGGCCCGTTCTGGCGCAGCTGGTCGTAGACCGCCTCGGCGTCCGGCGTCTGCGCCGCGGCCGCGAGCGGGGCGGCGAAGAGAGCGGCGGCGAGCAGGAAGGCCAGCGGGAAGGCGGGCGGTCGGGCCATGACGAACTCCGGTCCGGCGTGCGGGTGACAACCGCGAGAACGGCTGCGAGGTCGCGCGCGCCGTTCACAACAACAGCTTCACCGCCTCCCTGAGGATCTCGGTGGCCGGCACCTCGATCAGCGCCACCGGCGCGAACGGCACGATGGCGGCGAAGGCCAGGCGCAGCAGGTCGGTGCGGCTGAACGGGGTGACGCGCAGGCGCCCGGCGGTGGCGACGGTGGAGGACAGGTCGATCACGGCGGAGAAGTCCGGCGTCTCCAGCGGGTCGGGCATCTCGCCGGGCGGGGTGTCCAGCCACTTGGCCTCGAAGCGGCGCAGCTGGCGCTCGGACAGGGCCGAATAGGCCAGCTGGCCGTCGCGGCGCGCCTCCAGCAGCCGCCACGAGAAGAAGGTCAGCGGGAAGACCGCCATGATCACCATGGCCAGCGCGACGACCCCGGCGGTGGCGACCGAGAAGGTCGGGTCCTGGAACGGCGGGCGGCGCTCCAGCACCACCGAGGCCAGGGCCCCCGCCGGGGCGACGGCCAGGGCGAACACGGCCGGCTGGAAGCCGCGCAGGCCCACCGCCAGGAAGCCCAGCCCCGCCGCCTGGTCCGGGTGGCCCGGGGCCAGCTTCAGGTTCAGCCGCGAGGTGCGCCACAGATAGCTCCACCACAGCAGCACCCGCCAGGTGAAGCCCAGCACCACGTAGTAGTAGAGCGGCAGGGCCACGACCGCGTGCCACACCGCCGCCGCCGACGGGCCGCCGTCGGGCGCCAGGCGCCAGGCCAGGTGCTCGCTGCCGGCCAGCTCGCGCTCGAACGAGACGGCGGCGAGCACCGCGGCGGTCAGGGCGGCGGCCAGGCACAGCACCTGGACCAGGCGGGAGTCGCGCAGGCGCAGCAGCCGGTCCAGCTGCTGGCTGTAGCGGTTGCGCTCGTCCGGCGCGATCAGGTCGGCGCGCAGGAAGTGGCGCGCGACCTCGGCCATGCGCGGATTGACCAGGGTCGGGGCCAGGATCAGCAGCGGCAGCGAGATCAGCAGCCGCCCGTGCGGGCCCGGGTCGTGCAGGAAGGCGCCCAGCTGGCCCGCCCGCGCCGCCAGCAGGGCCACCGGCAGCCAGGCGATCGCCGCCGTGACGGCGGCCAGCGCCAGAAGCCGGCGCGGCTCCTCCCGCCACGGCAGGGGCCGGGTGTGGCTGAACAGGGGAAAGTCGCGCTCGCGCTCCATCGCCCAGCAACCGCCGCCGGGGGCGGCTATGTTCCTTCTCCCCTTGCGGGAGAAGGTGTCCGGCGGAGCCGGACGGATGAGGGGTGCCTGCGCCGGGGCGTCAGGATGAGGGGCGTGGTCGCGCCGGACGGTTCAGGCGTCGCGCCGGCACCCCTCATCCGACGCGCTCCGCGCGCCACCTTCTCCCGCAAGGGGAGAAGGGCTCAGGGTTTCGCGATCACCGCCAGCGTGCAGCGCGACACGCAGACCAGCTTGCCTTGCTCGTCGGTGATGCGGATCGACCAGATCTGGGTGGTGCGGCCCAGGTTGTCGGGGCGGGCCTCGCCGTAGACCCATTTGCCGGAGCTGACCGGGCGCACGTGGTTGGCGTTGATCTCCATGCCCACGCAGGCGAAGCGCTCGGGATCGAGCGTGTAGTAGCCGGCCGCCGAGGCCAGGGTCTCGGCGAAGGCCACCGAGGCGCCGCCGTGCAGCACCCCGGCGTACTGGCGGGTGCGCTCGTCGACCGGCATGCGGCCCTTCACCCAGTCCGGCCCGGCCTCGGTGAACTCGATGCCCAGCGTCTCCACCAGGGTGCCGGGCGAAAGGTCTTGCGTGCCGTCGAGCGGGAAGTCGCCCGCATGCCAGATGGACAAGGGAGGTCTCCGGGTGAACTGGCGCCGGATACGGCGGCGCTTGCGGGAGATGGCGCGGCGGGCGGCGGAAGGGAAGGGGGCGACATCCGCTAAGGGCGCGAAAGCGGCCCCCCGGCCGCCAGCCCCGGGCCTCTGGCTTGCGCGGCGATTACGCCAAGAAATCTTCCATATCCGAGGTGAGAAAATCCTCGAAGGAATTTGAACGCCCTCTAGAGGGTGACTTCGCAGGAATATCCCACACGATCACTTCGCAATCAGCATTCCAGCATCTACTAGTATCAATACATACGTACTCGTCGCCTTCGCGATCGCAAATTACGATCATACAATGCGGCAGCGCATTGCGATCCCGGGCCTCCTTTGTGCGCCTCACCACGTTGTTAAATTCGGCGCCGAGACCGAAATATTCATTCGGGCCGAACGAAACCCAACCCCACTTCGAAAGATACTCTCGAAACGACGGAGGAAATTTCACCCCAAGCGCATCTTCCGCACGCTTGATGGCAGCCGAAGTTTGAGGCTCCCCAACATCAGCTAGGTCCCTATTGCCCAACAGAATCCGAGCAACGCTGTCGAACATCATCAGCCCCTTTGACCCACGCGACTGAGGCTCCGCTGAAGGTGGTGGACGCCCCTCCGGGAAGGGGGGGCAGGAAGTGGGGACACGCACCACTTTCCAGGGAAGTGGGGACCTTGGAGGCTGGCGGCTACTTCCACGCGACGGGATGGTGCGCCGCGTCGAAAATCCTGTCCTCGCCCCAGGTCTCTTTCAGATAGGCGAGGCTTGCCAACATCACCGCATCCAGATGGCCTCGGCCCGTGTCCGGTTTCGGCTTGCCCGCGACCGTCGGGACATCTTTGATCGGCAACGTCGTCACGAAGACCGCAATCAGATCAGGATCCCCGTCGATCTGGTAGCAATTTATACTGACCAGATCTTCGCCGATCACCTGGACGGCGTTGGATCTGAAGCCAAAGCCGTTGCTTTGGAATTTCTGTCGAATATCGGCGAGCGTGGTCGCGCCGAATTTCAGGCCGGGCGCCTCGGTGACCGCGCTTGTAGGGTCGCCGCCCCAATCGGACTCGATGAATACGATGCGGCCGGTCTGCGGAGACGCCGTCACCGAGACCGAGTTCCCGCTCGACAGGTCCCATTTGACGACGGCGAACGCGCCTTGCGCTTCCATGTCGGACGGCCGCGGATGGGCTTTGGCGGCGACTTTGAAATCCTCGCCCACCTTGAACCCGAATATCGACTGGGCATGGGCCTTTCCCGTGAAAACGGTCGCGCCCAGGCAGAGGATCAGGGCGAGCTGTATTCCAATCCGACGATGCATCGATCTAGATTCCCCGACAGGTGGGCGAGCCTAACTGGGCCAGGCGGTCGCCGCGAAAGCGGAACCTTTCCGACGTCTGCTACGGGCGAAAGCGGACCCCGACAGGGCGTCAGTGAAACCGCTCGCCCCGGTCGAGCTTTGCGAGGATCTCGGCCATCCGCTTCGCCCGGGTCTCGGGCCGCTTGGCCGTCTGGAGGCGATAGTAGATCGGGAAGAGGTTCTTGCGGTCCAGGTTCTGGAAGAAGGCCTTGGCCGCCGGTCTCGCCTCGAGCGCCTCGAGGAAGTCCTCGGGAATGCTCATCCCGGCCGAGCCCGCATAGGCGTTGTCCCACCGGCCGGCGGCCTTGGCGGCGTCCACCTGGGCCAGGCCCGCGGGCGTCATCCGGCCCTCGCCGATCAGGCGCGTCGCGTGCTCGCAGTTCTTCTTCGACCAGTTGGAGCCGGGCTTCCTGGGGGTGAGGCGCTGAAGATAGGACACGGCGTCGAGCGACTGCTTCTGTCCGTCGATCCAGCCGAAGGCGATGGCCTCGACCACGCAGTCCGACCAGGTCACCGACGGGGTCCCCGAGCCGGCCTTGTAGATCCGCACCCACAGCTCGCGGGCGCTGGCGTGATGCGCGGCGAGCCAGTCGGCGAGCCGGGCGGGCGTGTCGAAGGCCAGGATGGTGCGGCTCATGTCGCTCTACAGATGAAGCCCCGCCCACAGGCAGACGCCGCTGAGAAGGGTGTTCCAGAGCACCGACCAGAACCGGGCAGGCTGGCGCTCGCGTTCGTAGGTGCTGCGGGCGCCGCGCACGGCGGGCTGGATCCTGCCGGTCGACAGGCCGATGGCGACGGAGACGAGCCCCCAGGCTCCGAGGGCGGACAGCAGAAGGGCGGGCAAGCGCGGCCAATGGGCGAAGCGCACGGCCGCGGGCGTGTGGATGAAGACCGCCAGCGCGGCGAGACCGGCCAGGGCGGCCAGGCTGAGGGCGAACTTGAGCGTCGCGCCCCGGTCGGGCGCGTCGGCGAGCAGGGCTTTCCACTGTCGCGACCGCTGGTCGGTCACGTGCCGCCAGGCGTAGCGCGCGGGGACGAACGCGCACAGCGCGATCAGGATCAGCAGCCAGACCCGGATGGGGAGGAGATCGAGCATCCCCACCGAAGCACTCCGATTCCGCGGGTGTGCGCAACGGGGCTCGCTTCTGCGCGGCGGCGGTCCGGGCTATTCAGAGCGCGATCGCGCCGGCCTGAGCGCGCGAGGGGGCGAGCGTCGATGAGCGAACTGAGGCTGGGCGGCCATCCGTCGTCTGCTTTTCTCGAGCGGTTCGAGTCCGCGCCGCTGAGGATCGACGCCGACGACGCGATCGCCGAGATCGAGGTGGGCGAACATCAGTTCGAGGTCGCCTTGCCTTCGGACGGGCGCACGGTCAGGGCGGAGCTCCTGGCGGTCGCCCGCGAGGTGCTGGCGCAGATCGTGGACCTGGACGCGATCGCCATGCGCGAGGTCGATGGGACCGAACAGGACGGCGCGCTGTTCGTGCTCGACATCCTGTCGGTAGACGAGGTCGATCTTCGCTATTCTGCGGCCGCGTGGAATTCCGACTGGTGCGAGATGTTCAGGCGGGGGGCTGACGGCGGGTGGGCGCACCACGGCGTGCGGACGTACACGGCGGCGTCGTGATGTTCGCTCCGGGGCGAAAGCCGAAGGTCGAATGGGACGTCGACGCTCTCGAAGACCCACTGCTGGCCGAATACGAGCGTGCGCGCGACCAACTCCACGGGGCGGATTGGCGCGAGGCGCTGAAGGAGTTGGAAAGCCTCGCTGATCGTGGATCGCTGATGAGCATGCTGCTTGTCGCCGACGCCGCGCGGGAGGGCTGGAAGTACGAGCAGGATCTTCCCGACGCGGAAGCCTGGTACGAGGCCGCGGTCGAGGCAGGCTCGGCGCGCGGGCTCTTCGGCCTGGGCCGGACCCACCTGGCGATGGGCCGCTTCGCCGAAGCGATCCACGAGCTAGAAGCCGCCATCGCGAGAGGCTTCCCGGCGGCCTATAACGTGCTGGCGATCATGTACTTTAACGGCGAGGGCGTTCCGGTCGATCGCTGGCGGGCTTGGAAGCTCTGGCGCAAGGGAGCCGCGCTCGGTCACCTGCCGGCCAAGCGCCACATGGTTCACCAGGCGCTGCACGGTCGGTTCGGTCTTTGGGGGCGTGTCGTGGCGATCGTGAACCTTCTTCCGGTCGCCATCGAGACCGGGATTGTTCAGACCTTCACCCCTTACACTGATCGCAGGCGCTGAGGGGTGACGGTCTCCATTGCGCGGCCGCCCGAACCCTGCGACGCCTTCGGGTGGCGGAGGGGGCCCCGGATGAGCGAGCATGACGAGCGGCTGATCTCCGGCGCGGTGATCACCGCCGAAATGTGGTTCGAGCTGGAGCTGGCCTCGGCGACGGTCTTCGGACGCGACGAGGCGCCGGAACCCGGCTGCTTCTGCCTGCGCTACCGGGTCAGTCCTCTGGTCGACGTGGCCCTTGAGGGGCCGGTCAAGGCCCTGTCGCAGCTGAGCGGGACGCTGGCCGTCAGCAACCAGCGCGAACGCACCCAGCGACTGGGGCGGTTCAGCCGCGAAGACGACGGCTACCGGATCGACATCAACCTGTTCGAGGCGGAGCTGGACCGTTTCCTCAAGCTCGTCGGCCTGGGCCTGCGCCCCCGCATGCTCAAGCTGGAGTTCGACATCGAGGTCCCCCAGTGGTTCGAGCTGGGCCAGTACTGGGACGACGTGCGCTATCCACGCGTCGACATCCATGAGCACTGGATCGAGTGGAGCCCGGCGCAGACGGGCGGGCCGAGCGGGAACGCGTGAGCACCCGTTCGCGCATCTTCCAGGTCGACGCCTTCACGACGCGCCGCTTCGCCGGCAATCCGGCGGCGGTGATGCTGCTGGCGGCGTATCCGCCCGACGAGGTGCTGCACGCCCTGGCGGCGGAGAACAATCTGTCGGAGACCGCCTTCCTGGTCCCGCAGGGGCGCGACTATCGCCTGCGCTGGTTCACGCCGAAGGTCGAGGTGCCGCTGTGCGGGCACGCGACGCTGGCCAGCGCGGCGGTGGTGATGGAGCGGCTGGAGCCCGGGCGCGAGGCGGTGGTGTTCGCGACCGCCAGCGGCCCGCTGAGCGTGATCCGTTCGGGCGGCGGCTATGTGATGGACTTTCCCGCGCGCACGCTGACGCCGGTCGAGGCCCCGGCGGGGCTGGCCGCCGCGCTGGGTGTGGCGCCGCTGGAGGTGGTCTGGGACGGGGGCAACTATCTGGCGCGGCTGGCGGCGCCTGAGCAGGTGCGCGCGCTCGCGCCGGACCTCGCGGCCGTCGCGGTGCTGGACTGCGGCGGGGTGATCGTCACGGCCGAGGAGGGGGGCGAGCACGACTTCGTCAGCCGATACTTCGCCCCGGCCAAGGGCGTGCCGGAGGACCCGGTGACCGGCGGCGCGCACTGCGGGCTGGCGCCGTTCTGGGCGGCGCGGCTGGGCCGCACGGAATTCCGCGCCTTCCAGGCCTCGCGTCGCGGCGGCGAGATCGTCTGCCGCCTGAAGGGCGCGCGCGTCGAGCTGGAGGGCGCCTGCGTGTTCTACCTGGAGGGCGAGGCGGTGTTCTGACGGGCCGCGCTCAGTCCTTCGTCAGGTCGGGCATTGCCCACCAGGTCAGCGGCTCGAGGGCTGCGGCGGCGAGGCCGACCGCCAGATAGATGACGACGGCGACGCCGACCATGTCAGGCGTCCAGCGGCTTCCCGCCCCGGCGGCGGAAAGAGTGAGCGCCGTGCCGATCAGGCAGGAGTTGACCAGCCAGCGCGTCCAGAACCGGGCGCGTCGCAGCGAATTCCAGGCCATCAGCGCAAACAGGCCAATCAGGCAGGCGAACAGCGCCGCCAGCGCCAACTCTCGCGGCGTCCAGGAGAAGATCGGCGGCGAGGGCGCGTTGGTCCACAGGAAACCGGCGAGGACGGCCATGTACGCCGCGGCGAACAGGCCACCCTTCCAACCGGAAATTTTGCGGATCATGGCGGCGCCCCTCCGACCAAGTCGAGGTCAGCCTAGCTCAGGGCGGGCGGTGCGCAACTGCACGGCGGAACAGCAGCGCCTCGCGCCCGGTTCAACCGCCGCGCTTTGGACGGGAGGTTGGGTGACGGGATACGAAGAATTCTGCCTGATCGGCGCGCTGGCCGCCGCGGCGCTCACGGCCCTGATCGCATGGTGCCTGGGAAGTCGGCGCGGCCGCGCGGCGAGCCAGCACGAGTTGGCCACGACCGCCGAACAGCTGCTTGAAGCGATCTACGTCGCCGTTCTGAACGCGGCCGACAGGGCGGCGCGCGCCCCCGCGGGCGACAGGGTCGTGCACGTGTTCCAGCTGGTGCAGACCCTTGAAGATCGGTTCGGGCCGATGGCCCGGGTGATCGGGTGCGCGTGGGCGAAACGCGCCAGCGCAATCCGCGTGCTGGACCCGAATCCCTTGACCGGTGGCGCCTCGCCGCCGTTGCCAATCAACGCTTCGTCTATCAGCGGCAGCCTGACTGGCCCGGGGGGCGGGGCCTTGCAGTTCGCGCCGCATCCGCCCGCACCGGCTGCCGAGCTTTCGGTGTTCGCCGACGATTTCGCGCGGTTCTGGCGGGAAAGGGATCCGCGGATGAACGAACTGCGCGAGACTGCGCGGCTCCTCGGCGCTCCGCTCTGATCCAGCGGGGGCTGACGTCCGCCTCTTCGGACGGGGCGTCGTGACAGGCGCGAACCGGCGCGGTAGCGTCTGTGAAAATCGGCGGGGGGAGACGTCACGTGCGGGACGCGAGAGCGCTTAAGAACACGAAGAACCTGGAGTCCTGGCGCGCCTGGGAGCAGCAGGCCCAGGAGCGGTCCGGATTCTATGCGATCGCAGGGGTGGTCCTGCCGGCGCTGATGCTGGTCTTCGTCTTCGCCTGCGTGTTCCTGAAGATGGCGGTGAGCGACGCCGCCGCCGGCCTCGGCGGCTATCTGGCGGCGGCCTTCGTCCTGATGGCGGTGGCCGTGCTGCGGCTTCGGGCCTGGAAGCGGGCCAATCCCTGGTCGCCGCCGGCCTGAGCCGGCTCAGCCGCGGGCCAGCACCATCCGGAACGTCGCCTTGCGCCATTGGCCGGCGCGGATCGCGGCGACCACGAAGACCAGGCCGGCGGCCAGGCAGATCGCCAGCGCCACCACCGAGGCCTCCGGGCCGAAGGCGCCGCCGGTGATCAGCTCCGAGGCGGTGGGCGACAGGGCGATGTCGAACACGCCCTCGCTCTTTCCGCCGGAGACGGCCGCGCCGTAGATCCCGCCCTGGGTGAAGTTCCAGGCCAGATGAATGCCGATCGGCAGCCACAGGCTGCGGGTCCAGGCGTAGGCGGCGGCCAGCATGACCCCGGCCTCCAGCGCGACGGCGACGGTGCTCATGGTGGTGGCCCCCGGATTGCCGGCGTGCATCAGGCCGAAGATCGCCGCCGACAGGGTCAGCGCGACCAGGGTGCCGAAGCTCTCCTCCAGCAGGCGGAACAGCACGCCGCGGAACAGCAGCTCCTCGCCCACCGCCGCGACGATCGCCAGCAGCAGGGCCGGGGCGACCGCGCCGAAGCCGTTGAAGCCCTGCCAGCTCGCCACGCCCATGGCCGCGAAGACGGCGTAGACCGCGCTGAACAGCAGGAAGCCGATGACGAGACCGGCGGCCAGCCAGCCGGCGCCGGGGCGCAGCGCCAGCTCCTTCGGCCAGCGGCCCTCGAAGGCGCGCACCAGCAGGGCGTAGAGGACCGCCAGCCCGAGCGTCACGCCCGCCGTCGCCGCGAAGTCCAGCGCCGGGGAGAGCCGCTTGGCGGCGAACTCGAAGTGGAAGGCCAGGGTGAAGCCCAGGCCCAGCAGCAGGGGGAAGCCCAGGCCGATCAGGCGGACCACGCCCAGGCGGGGCAGGGTGGCGAGGAAGCTGCGCTTGCGGGGTTCGGACATCGGCTTGCTCTGCGGGTCGAGGTTCAGGTGTCGGATCGGGCGTCGGCCAGGCGCTGGCCGAAGGGCTTGCGTTCGAGCGCGGCGATGGCGTCGGCCAGGGTCTGGGACAGGGGCCGCGCCAGCTCGGCGTCGAGGTCGGCGGCGGCCTGGGCGGTGGCGGCCCAGCACGCCTGCAGCTTCGGCAGCAGGGCGCGGGCGGCGGGCGTCAGGCGGATCTCGCGCTGGCGGGCGTCGGTGGGCGACGGCGTGGAGCTGACCAGGCCGTCGCGGATCATCAGGTTCACCGTCTGGGTGGCGGCCGGCTGGGTGATGCCGGCGGCCTCGGCGATCTGGCCGACCGTGCGGGGCTCCGAGGCGATCAGCGCGCGCATGACGGGCGTGTAGCGCGGCCGCCAGTCGAGGCCCTGCAGCGCGTAGGCCTGCGCCACCGGCCCGTCGAGCAGGTCGAGAAGATGCCGGAGCTGGGTGCCGAGGCCCTGGGTCATGGGGACTGCATAAGTGCTTATGGGTCTGGCGTCACGTTAAACCTCGGTAAGGCGGGGGGAGCGGTCCCTCTCCCCTTGCGGGAGAGGGAGGGGCCCACGCGCAGCGTGGGAGGGTGAGGGGTTGCACTACGGCGCCGGCCGTGGCGCCCTCGGGCCATGGCCGACCTCCGCACGATGCAGGATCGAGCACGCGCCATGCGGGGCGAGCCCACCCTGGCCGAGAAGCGCCTGTGGGCGCTGTTGCGCGGCGGGCGGGTCGGCGGTCTGAAGTTCCGTCGGCAGGCGCCGCTGGGTCCCTACATCGCGGACTTCGCCTGCTTCGATCCGCGGCTGATCGTCGAGGCGGACGGCGGCGCGCACCAGAGCCCTGAGTACGACGCCGCGCGCGACGCCTGGTTCGCGGCGAACTTCTTCAAGGTGCTGCGGGTCCGGAACGAAGACGTCTTCGAACGGCCTGAGGCCGTGGTGGCTGCGATCCAGCGGATCACTGGGCGAGGGTAGCGCGACCCCTCACCCTCCCACGCTGCGCGTGGGCCCCTCCCTCTCCCGCAAGGGGAGAGGGGATCAGTGGGCGAACACACCGCCGCGTTGAACTGTTCAGGCGTCATGCGGCTCGATGTGAAAGCTGACGCCGACAACCGCGCCCCCTGGCTGCCGCTGGTCGTCATCGTGCTGGGCCAGCTGCAGATGGGGGTGAACATCAGCGCCCTGCCGGTGTCGCTGGGGCCGCTGTCGGAGGATCTGGGCGCGCCGACGACGGCCGCGGCGACGGCGCTGCTGCTGTACTCGCTGTTCGTGGCCGCCTTCGTCATGCCCGGCGCGCAGATCGGCAAGCGGGTGGGCGAGCGACGGCTGATGCAGGTCAGCCTGGCCGTGCACGGCGCGGCCATGGCGCTGATGGCGGTCGCCGGCGACGCGGCGACCATGAACCTGGCCCAGTCGATCGCCGGCGTCGCGGCCGCGGCGGCGGTGCCGACCCTGGTGGTGCTGATCGCGGCGCACTATCGCGGCCGCCAGCAGGAGACCGCGCTGGGCGTGCTGGCGGTCATGCCGGCGGTGGCCAGCATCATCGCCTTCGCGCTGGCGGGCTGGCTGGCGACGGCCTTCAGCTGGCGCTGGTCGTACTGGCTGATCGTCGCCCTGGCGGTGGTGGTGCAGGTCTTGAGTTTCCGATTGGCGCCGATCGCGCGCCAGCCGGGCGTGCGGATCGATTCTGTCGGCGTGGCGCTGTCGGCGGCCGCCGTCGCGCTGGTCCTGGTGGGCTTCAACAACCTGCAGACCTGGGGCTTGCTGGCCGCGACACCCGCGGCGCCGGTCGCGCCGCTGGGCGTGTCGCCGGCGCCGATCCTGATCCTGCTGGGGATCGTGCTGGGGCAGGGGTTCTTCGCCTGGTCGAACCGGCGCGTGCGCGCGGGAATGCAGCCGCTGCTGGCCATGGAGGTGCTGGACAGCCGCGAGGAGCAGAGCGCGGTGATCGCCTTCCTGGTCGCCGGCAGCCTGGGCCTGGCGGTGGGGTTCCTGATCCCGCTCTACGTGCAGATCGTCCAGGGCCGCACGCCGCTGGCCTCGGCCGTCGCCATCCTGCCGTACTCGGGGGCGATCGCGGTCGCCGGGGTGTGGTCGGTGCGGCTGTACGACCGCTTCGCGCCACGGGTGCTGGGGATCGCCGCGTTCGTGGGGATCGCGATCGGCCTGGCGGTGGTCGCCTTCACCGTGGGGCGGGCCTGGAGCACGGCGCCGGTGGTGCTGGGCCTGCTGCTGGTCGGGGTCGGCGAGGGGACGCTGCTGACCCTGCTGTTCAACGTGCTGGTGTCGGCCTCGCCCAAGCGGCTGGCCGGCGACGTCGCCGCGCTCCGCGGCGTGGCCAACAACGTCTCCAACGCGCTGGGCGCGGCCTTCGCCAGCGTGGTGGCGGTGGGGCTGCTGAGCATGTTCCTGGGCTCGGCGCTCGCCCGCTCCGACCTGCCGGCGCCGGTCACGGCCCGGGTCGTGTCCGAACAGGTCGGCTTCGTCACCCCCGACGAGCTGAGGCGCGGGCTCGTCGGCGTCCAGGCGGCGCCGGACCAGGCGCAGGCGGCGGTGGCGATCAACCGCGAGGCCGGGGTGCGCGCCCTGCAGGGCTCGTTCCTGATCGTGGCCTTCGTCTCGCTGCTGTCGATCTTCCCGGCCGCGAAACTGCCGAAGTACACGCCGGGCGAGCTGTCGGCGGAGGACCTTCTTCTCCCTCTCCCGCAAGGGGAGAGGGGATCGGAACTCACGCCTCCGCCGGGCCGAAGGCCGGGTCGCGGCGCTGCAGGCCGGCCATGACGGCTTCGCGCTGGTTGGGGCCGCCGATCAGGGCGGACTGTTCGCGGGCCTCGGCGGCCAGCACGCCGGCGGCGTCGAGGTCGAAGGCCTGGTTGAACAGGCGCTTGGCGGCGCGCACGGCGTCGGGGCTTTTGCCGGCGATCTCGGCGGCCAGCGCGCGGGCGCGCGACAGCGGGTCCGCGTCGACCCAGGTCGCGAGGCCGAGCGACCCGGCCTCCGTCCCCTCGACCACCCGGCCGGTGAACACCAGCTCGCGCGCGACGTCGGCGCGGACCAGTTCGCGCAGCAGGGCGATCCCGGCCATGTCCGGCACCAGGCCCCACTTCACCTCCATGGCCGACAGCCTGGCGTCCGGGGCGACGCAGCGCACGTCGGCGCCCAGCGCGATCTGGAAGCCGGCGCCGAAGGCCGGGCCGTGCACGGCGGCGATCACCGGGACGGGCAGGGTGCGCCAGCCCCAGGCGGTCTGCTGCGGCGCGTTGGCCTGGCCGTGGGTGCGGGCCATCAGGCCGAGATCGTCGCCGGCCGCCAGCGCGCCCATGGCCATCATGTCGAGGCCCGCGCAGAAGCCGCGGCCCTCGCCGTGCAGCACCACCGCGCGCACCGCGCGGTCCTCGCGCAGCCGGTCCTGGGCGGCGACGACGCCTGCGATCATGGCCGGGTCGACGGCGTTCAGCTTGTCCGGCCGGTTCAGCCGCACCTCGGCCACGCCGTCCTCGCCCAGGCTCACCACGACACGATCGTTCTTGGGTTCGTCCATGACGCACACCTCCCGCTCAGGCGGCGCAGTTGAGCCGAGGTTGGAGATTCGCGCGACGGTTCAGGCTATCTGGAAGGCCCCTGGATGGAGATCTGCGGCATGGCCAGGCTCGTCTACGCGTTGAACGTGTCCCTGGACGGGTACGTCGACCACGACAGGTTCGCGCCCGATCCGGTGCTGTTCCGCCACTTCATCGAGGACATCGGCGCCATGGCCGCCGTCGTCTACGGGCGGCGCATGTACGAGCTCATGCGCTACTGGGACGACGAGCAGCCGGGCTGGGGCGACGCGGAGCGCGAATACGCGGCCGCCTGGCGCAGCCGTCACAAGTGGGTGGGGTCGCGCACCCTGACCTCGGTGGGGCCCAACGCCACCCTGATCAGCGACGGGGTCGAGGCGGCGGTGCGCCGGCTGAAGACCGAGCTGGACGGCGAGATCGAGGTGGCCGGGCCGGTGCTGGCCGGCGGCCTGACGGGGCTGATCGACGAGTACCGGCTGTACCTGCACCCCGTCGTGCTGGGGAGCGGCGCGCCGTTCTTCACCGGGCCGCGCCCGCGGCTGCGGCTGGTGGGCGACGAGCGGATCGGCGCGGACGTGATCCGGCTGAGCTACGTGCCGGCGTAGGCGCGCGCGCCGCCGTCAGCGCGTGTCCCCGTCCACCCAGGTGAGCCTGGCGGCGCGGACGAGGAATTCCGGCTGGCCGTTGTGGGTCCAGGCGACGCCGGTGCAGTCGCAGAGCGCTTTCTGGCCCTCGTGTTCGGGGCCGACGCTGCGCACGAAATCGCCGAACTGCTCGCGCACGCCCTGGTCGGCGAAGTCCGGGAACACGATGTCGTCGTCGCCGCCCCGAACCGGGATCAGGTAGAAGCCGTGGTGCATCTCCCAGCCGACGTAGAAGGAGCGCGTCACGTTCTCGCGCGAGCGTGACACGCGGGTCAGCGCCTCGGCCCTTTCCTGGGCCATCTGCGCCTGGAACGCTTCGGAGTGCGGGTCGATCGGCGGCGGCGGCGGGGCGGGCGGCCGAGGCGGGCTCGCGGCCGTGCAGGCGAGGGCCAGCGCCAGGG
>NZ_JAAIVC010000093.1 GCF_010975005.1 Caulobacter sp. 17J65-9
GGGGCGGACGTGGCGGGGGTCGAGCGCGCGCCGGCGCAGGACGACGGGACCGAGGGGTTCGGGCAGCGGCCGACGGAGTGATCCTTCTCCCTCAAGGGGAGGAGGAGCTAGCTTCCCTGCTCCGCCCGCGGGCGTCGGCGGTCATATGCGCCAGCGCTTCGGCCAGGAAGGCGCGCTCGGCCTCCGGCCCGGCGAAGAACCGGCGCGGCAGGTGCCAGGGCTCGCCCTGGATCACGAACACCCAGTAGGGGCCGGCCGGGAACAGCTCCGTCACCGCCGGCCAGGGCGCCCGGCGCTCGACTTCGCCATAGCGCTGGATCAGGCCTTCGGGGCCGAGCTCGAGGCGCACCTTGAACGGCCCGGACTGACCGCGCGCGGCCAGGCGTCGGCGGAACTGGGCGCGCATGAGCCGGGTGTACAGGCTGAAGCCGATCACGAAGCCGAGCGCCATTCCCAACGGCCAGCCCATGCCGGTGAAGCCCGGCACGCCCAGGCTCCAGAACGCGCCGCGGTCGACCATCGCGCCTATGAAGGCGAAGACGGCCATGACGGCGAGGAACACCGCCAGCGCCCACGGCGGCCCCAGAATCCGCCGCCGCACCCGGCCGGCGGCGCCCGCCGCCTCGCCGACCTGCAATTCCCCTTCGACGCTCTGGATCATCCGGCCCCGCTCCGGTGTTTCCCTGAAGCGTAACGGCGATCCCCCGTACCGCCCAGCCCGTCCGGCATGTCTCGTCGCCGGCGGGCCGCAAGCGCGCACGTCCCGTCCGGGCTTTCCGGCGGTTTCGGCAGGTTTCGCCCCGGCGGCTTTGTTCCTCCGGAACGCCTTGGCGCCGCGGCGACGCTTCCGCCCTGCGGCGCCGGCGCCACAGGCGCCTCGGGTGTTCGCCGGAGGCTGTTCTCCGTCCGGAACTCGGAACCGGCGCAGCGCGTATTCACCTCGGGAGGAGCGCATGGCGGGACGGTCACGCAAGAGCAACGCGGCGGCGGCGCCCGACACTGCCTCAGCCCCAGCTGGCGCAAAGTCCGCCGAGGTGAAATCCATGTCCGCGTCGCATCTGACGGTACTGTCTCCGCCCGAAGTCGCGGGCGTTCCGGTCGTGGTTCCGGCCGTTCCGGCGCTTTCGGTCCCGCTGCCGCCCGCGCCCGAGCCGATCATCGAGGCCGCCGGCCTGGCGGCGCCCATGCCGGTCGCGCCCACGCCGACGGGCGAGACCCTGACCGCGCGCGTCAAGCGCCTGCAGGCCGAGGCCAAGGCCCTGGCCTGCGAGCAGATCGGCGCGCTCGAGCAGAAGCTGATCGAGGTCGCCCAGCTGGCCGAGGAGATCGCCGACGGCGGCGACGCCTATCCGGTCGGCGCCCGCGAGATCGCCCGGCGGCTGGCGGAAGAGGCCCCGCAGAAGGCCCAGACCCTGCACGCCATCGCCCACCGGGCCTGATCCGAAAAATCACCTCCAGACGACCCGCGAGCGCACGGGGGGGGAATGCGCTCCGTTTCGGGACGGCGCCGGGCTTGCATGACGCCGGTCTGCGAGCCGACCCCGAACGCAAATCAACGGGCTCGCTGTAAGAGGTGACGTGATCATGGCGCGATCGAGGACCACCGCTCGACTGACTCTGGTGCCCCCGGCCGAGGAGGCGCGCGCGCAAGCCGCCCCGGAAGCCGTCGACGCGCCCGAGCCCAAGGCGGAGAGCCCCGCCCAGCGCATCAAGCGCCTGCAGGCCGAGGCCCAGAGCCTGGCCCGCGAGCACGTCGGCCTGCTGCAGAACCTGCTCAAGGAGCTGGCCGTGGTCGCCGAGGAGATCGCCGACGGCGGCGACGCCTATCCGGTCGGCGCCCGCGAGATCGCCCGGCGCCTGGCCGAGGACGTGCCGCGCACCGGCCAGACCCTGCAGGCCGTGCTGAACAAGGCGTTCTGAGAGTTTTCTCCTTCTCCCCTTGTGGGAGAAGGACGGAGCCCGCGCACCGGAGAGCGAAGCTCGAAGGTCCGCGCGGGAGGATGAGGGGTCGCACGACCTCTCCCGGCGGGAGCGTCACGAGCGCGGCCGGAGTAGCTTTTTCCTATTCGGCGGGAGCGTCAGGAGCGCAGCCGTATAGGGAGCGCGACCCCTCATCCTCCCGCGCAGCCCTCCGCTTACGCTCCGGGGCGCGGGCCCCTCCTTCTCCCTCAAGGGGAGAAGGATCGCAGGGGCGTCGCGCCAAGTAGGAACGTCCCGCGACGGCACACGGTTTTCCCGGCATGGCCGCCCCTCCCCGCTGGACCTTCGGCGTCGTCTCCGCGCTCTACGGCGTCTGCCTGATGGTGCTGGGCGCGCTGGCCCTGACCGCGCCGCTGGTCTCGAGCATCGCCGTCGCCCTGTTCCTGGGGGCGATCCTGGCCGCCGCCGGCGTGCTGGGCGCGGTCGCGGCGGTGCGCGACCGGAAGCATCCCGGCTTCGGGACCAAGCTGGCCTGGGCGCTGCTGTCCTTCGTCATGGGCCTGTGGCTGCTGGGCCGGCCGGTGGTCGGCGCGGCCTCGGTCACCCTGGCGCTGGCGATCTTCTTCCTGATCCGGGGCCTGCTGACCGTGGTGTTCGCGCTGAAGCGGCGCGCGACGATCAAGGGATGGCTGTGGCCGCTGCTCAGCGGGCTGGCCACCATGCTGCTGGGCGGGGTGGTGCTGGCCGGCTGGCCCGGGGCCAGCCTGATCGCGCTGGGGATCGTGGTCGGCGTCGACCTGATCTTCCTGGGCGCCGCCCTGATCGCCGCCGCCTTCATGATCGGCCCAGAACGCCGATGAAGGCTCCCCGCTGACGCTTTTCGTCGCGGGCGCCTGTGCCTAGATGAGCAGCTCTGCCGAGGCGGAAGCTGACGCAAGGTGATCTTGACGTTTACGTAAGCGCCGCGCCATTTCCGTGGCGACCCCGCGCTTCAGGAGCAGACCATGGCCGAAGCCTACATTTACGACGCCGTCCGCACGCCCCGCGGCAAGGGCAAGAAGGACGGATCCCTCCACGAGATCACGGCCCTGTCCCTGGCCGCCCAGACCCTGGCGGCGATCCGCGACCGCAACAACCTGGACACCAGCCGCGTCGACGACGTGGTGCTGGGCTGCGTCGCCCCCGTGGGCGAGCAGGGCGCCGACATCGCCCGCACCGCCGTGCTGACCGCCGGCTACGCCCAGACCACCGCCGGCGTGCAGGTGAACCGCTTCTGCGCCTCGGGCCTGGAGGCCTGCAACATGGCCGCCGCCAAGGTGATGAGCGGCGAGGCCGACTTCGCCATCGGCGGCGGCGTCGAGGCCATGAGCCGCGTGCCGATGGGCTCCGACGGCGGCGCCTGGCCGGTGGACCCGTCCTCGGCCTTCTCGACCTACTTCGTGCCGCAGGGCGTGTCGGCCGACATGATCGCCTCGAAGTACGGCTTCTCGCGCGCCGACGTCGACGCCTACGCGGTCGAGAGCCAGAAGCGCTCGGCCCGCTCCTGGAAGGAAGGCCGCTTCAAGAACTCGGTCGTGCCGGTGAAGGACCAGCTGGGCCTGACCATCCTCGACCATGACGAGCTGATGCGTCCCGATACGGACATGCAGACGCTGGGCGCGTTGAACGCCTCGTTCCAGATGATGGGCGAGATGGCCTTCGACGCGGTCATCAACCAGCGCTACCCCGAGGTCGAGCGCGTCAACCACGTCCACACGCCCGGCAACTCCTCGGGCATCGTCGACGGCGCCTCGGCCGTGCTGATCGGCTCCAAGGAAGCCGGCGTCGCCGCCGGCCTGAAGCCGCGCGCCCGCATCCGCGGCATGGCCTCGATCGGCTCCGAGCCGTCGATCATGCTGACCGGCCCCGAGCCGGTGACCCGCAAGCTGCTGGGCAAGCTCGGCATGGGCGTCGGCGACATCGACCTGTACGAGCTGAACGAGGCCTTCGCGGCCGTGGTGCTGCGCTACATGCAGGCGCTGGACATCGACCACGACAAGATCAACGTCTGCGGCGGCGCCATCGCCATGGGCCACCCGCTGGGCGCCACCGGCGGCATGATCCTGGGCACCGTGCTCGACGAGCTGGAGCGCACCGGCAAGTCGACCGCCCTGGTCACCCTGTGCATCGGCGGCGGCATGGGCACCGCCACGGTCATCGAACGCGTCTGAGGAACCGAGCCATGGAAAACTTCAAGATCGAAGTCGACGCCGACGGCATCGCGCTGGTCACCTTCGACGTGCCGGGCCGCTCAATGAACACCATCACCTCCAAGGTGATGGAGGAGATCCCGCTGCTGGTCGAGCGGATCAAGACCGACGCCGCCATCAAGGGCGCGGTGATCACCTCGGGCAAGGCGACCGGCTTCTGCGCCGGCGCCGACCTCGGCGACCTGGGCGGCGCACAATCGGCCGCGCCGGTGTCGGAAGAGGCAGCCCTGAAGGCCGGATTCGACCGCTCCTGGCGCCTGCAGGGTTCGCTGCGCGCGCTGGAGACCTGCGGCAAGCCGGTCGCCGCAGCCATCAACGGCCTGGCCCTGGGCGGCGGCCTGGAGATCACGCTCGCCTGCCACTACCGCGTGGTCGGCGACAATCCGAAGATCCAGCTGGGCCTGCCGGAGACCAAGGTCGGCCTGTTCCCGGGCGCCGGCGGCACCCAGCGCCTGCCGCGCCTGATCGGCGTGCAGGCCGCGCTGATGCAGATCAGCGAGGGCAAGTCCTGGCGTCCGCAGGACGCCAAGGGCGCGGGCGTGGTCCACGAGGTGGTCCCGGCCGGCCAGGAAGTCGAAGCCGCGAAAGCCTGGGTGAAGACCGGCAAGGCCGTCCAGCCCTGGGACGAGAAGAGCTTCAAGCTCCCCGGCGGCGGCCCCTACCACCCGGCCGGCATCCAGGTGTTCATCATGGGCAACGCCCTGCTGCGCAAGCAGAGCTACGGCAACTATCCGGCCCTGACCAACATGCTGAAGGCCGTCTACGAAGGCGTGCAGGTGCCGATGGACGCGGCGCTGCGCATCGAGACGCGCTACTTCGTCAAGACGCTGATGACGCCCCAGGCCAAGGCGATGATCCGCTCGCTGTTCCTGTCCAAGCAGGAGCTCGACAAGGGCGCCGTGCGTCCGGCCGGCGTGCCGAAGTCGGAAGCCAAGAAGGTCACCGTCCTGGGCGCCGGCATGATGGGCGCGGGCATCGCCTACGTGCAGGCCATGGCCGGCATCGAGACGGTGCTGATCGACACCACCCAGGAAGCCGCCGACAAGGGCAAGGAGTACGCCAAGGGCCTGATCGCCAAGCGCGTCTCGCGCGGTCAGATGACCCAGGAGAAGGCTGACGCCACCCTGGCCCTGATCACGCCGACCACCGACTACGCCCACGTGAAGGGTTCGGACCTGGTGATCGAGGCGGTGTTCGAGAACCGCGACATCAAGGCCGAGGTCACGAAGAAAGCCGAGGCCCAGCTGGCCGAGGACGCGGTGTTCGGCTCCAACACCTCGACCCTGCCGATCAGCGGCCTGGCCGAGGCCTCCGTGCGCCCGGAGAACTTCATCGGCATCCACTTCTTCTCGCCCGTCGACAAGATGATGCTGGTCGAGATCATCATGGGCGAGAAGACCGGCGAAGTGGCCCTGGCCAAGGCCATCGACTACGTCACCAAGATCAAGAAGACCCCGATCGTGGTGAACGACAGCCGCGGCTTCTACACCTCGCGCTGCTTCTCGACGTACCTGACCGAAGGCATGGCCATGCTGAAGGAAGGCTACGCCCCGGCCATGATCGACAACGTCGGACGCATGACCGGCATGCCGCGCGGCCCGCTGGAGATGCACGACGACGTCGCGCTGGACCTGTCCTACAAGATCGGCCAGCAGACCGCGAAGGACCTCGGCGACAAGTACGTGCCGAACCCGGGCGAGGACATCGTCGCCAGGATGGTGTCGGAGCTGGGCCGCTACGGCCGCAAGAACAAGAAGGGCTTCTACGACTATCCGGAAAGCGGGCCGAAGAGCCTGTGGGCCGGCCTGTCGGACCTCGCCCCGGTGACGGTGTCGGAATCGACCCCGGAGCTGGTTGAGGAGCTGAAGACCCGCCTGCTCTATCGCCAGGCCGTGGAAGCGGCCCGCTGCTGGGAAGAGGGCGTGATCGACGACCCGCGCGAGGCGGACGTCGGCGCCATCCTGGGCTGGGGCTTCGCGCCCTGGTCGGGCGGCCCAGTCACCCTGATCGACCAGGTCGGCGCGGCCAAGTTCGTGGAGACCTGCGACCGTCTCGCCAGCCAGTACGGCGAGCGCTTCAAGGTCCCGCAACTGCTGCGCGACATGGCGGCGAACGGCGAGAGCTTCTACGGCCGCTTCAGCGCCAAGGCGAAGGCGGCGTAAGCTCGAGCAAGAACGAGTGACTACGGAAGGCGGCGTGAGGCTCTCACGCCGCCTTCTTCGTATCCGGAGGGGGCGATGCAGCAGCGAAAGATCCAGACCGACGGCCTGACGCAGCAGATCCTGGAGGCCGGCGAAGGCCCGCTGGTGATCTTCTGCCACGGCTTTCCGGAACTCGGCTTCTCCTGGCGGCGGCAGCTGCCGGCCCTCGCCGCGGCCGGCTTCCACGCCGTGGCGCCGGACATGCGCGGCTATGGCGGCACGGACCGGCCAGAGGCGGTGGAGGCCTACACGATCCTCAACCTGGTCGGCGACATGGTCGATCTGGTCCGCGCGCTGGGCCGCAAGCAGGCGGTGATCGTCGGCCACGACTGGGGCGCGCCGGTGGCCTGGCACGCCGCCCTGCTGCGCCCCGACGTGTTCCGCGCCGTGGCCGCCCTGTCGGTGCCGTTCCAGCCGCGCCAGCCCGGCCGCCCGCCGATCGCGACCTACCGGGCCATCGCCGCGCGCAAGAAGCTGGGCGAATTCTACATGCTGCAGTTCCAGGAGCCCGGCGCAGAGACGGCCTTCGAAAGCGACGTCGCCGCCGGCCTGACCCGGGCCTTCTACGCCTATGACGGCGCCACGCCGGACGAGCGGCGCTCAACCGGCTTCACGCCGCAGGGCGTGGCCTTCCTCGACAGCGTGACGGACGCGGTCCGTCCGCCCTGGATGGACGTCGAGGAGCTGGCCACCTACGTCGCCGCCTTCGAGGCGTCGGGCTTCGGCGGGCCGTTCAACTGGTACCGCAACCTCGACCGCAACTGGGCGCTGACGGCCTTCGCCCAGGACCGCACCATCGACGTGCCGGCCCTGTTCGCCGTTGGCGAGAAGGACCCGGTGCGCAACTACGCCGGCCACGCCGAGGCCGAGCTGAAGCGCTGGGTCCCGGGCCTGCGGACGCAGGCGGTGATCCCCGGCGCCGGCCACTGGCTGCAGCAGGAGCGGCCCGACGAGGTCAACTTGCTGCTGCTCGAGTTCCTCCAGGGGCTCTGACGGTGCGCGAGTGAACCTTCGCCGGCCGGCCGTCGTTTCCGGCCGCATGAGCGACGCCGCAGAACCCGACGGACGCGGCCTGGACCCGGCCTTCGTGCGCCGGGTGCTGTTCGTGGTCGGCGTGGTCATCGCCGTGCTGGTGGCCTGGCGGCTGCTGCACGTGCTGCTGCTGCTGTTCGGCGCGACCCTGGTGGCGGTGCTGCTGCACGCGATCGCCGACCCGATCCAGAAGCACACGCCGCTGTCGCGCAAGTGGTCCCTGACCGTGGCCGTTCTGGCCGTCGTCGCCGTGATCGGGACCGCCGGCTGGATGTTCGGCCGTGAGGTCGGCACGCAGCTCACCATGCTGAGCGCCCGCCTGCCCGCCGCCTGGGCCGAGGTGCGCGCGCGGGCCGAGACCGTGCCGTTGGGTCGGGAGGTGGTCGAGCGGGTCGAGCAATGGGCCGGCCAGGCCGCGGAGGCCGACCCGCCGCCCGACGGCGAGGCGAAACCGCCGACCGCCACCGGGGCGCTCCGCCTGCCCGAGGTCGGCGGCCAGGTGGTCAGCGGCGTCACCAACGCCGTGGGCTCGGCCGTGGGCGCGGTGGTCGACCTGATCGTGGTGCTGGCAGCGGGGCTCTATCTGGCCGCAGCCCCCGGCCACTACCGGCGCGGCCTGCTGTTCCTGGTTCCCCGCAGCCATCGCGAACGGGCCGGCGAGGTGTTCGACACCACCGCCCGGGGCCTGAAGCGCTGGCTGATCGGCACCCTGTTCTGCATGGCCGTGGTCGGCGTGCTGACCGCGCTGGGGGCCTGGGCGATCGGCCTGCCCTCGCCGCTGGCGCTGGGCCTGATCGCGGGCCTGCTGGAATTCGTGCCGCTGATCGGACCGACGCTGTCGGTGGTGCCGGGCGTGCTGCTGGCGCTGAACTTCGGGCTGGAGACGGTGCTGTGGACGCTGGCCGTCTACATCGGCGTGCAGCAGCTGGAGAGCAATCTGATCGTGCCGATCGTGCAGAGGCGCATGGTCGCCCTGCCGCCGGTCATCACCCTGTTCGCGGTGCTCACCTTCGCCGTGCTGTTCGGGCCGATCGGGGTGGTGCTGGCCACCCCGCTGGCGGCGACCATCTTCGTGGCGGTGAAGGCGCTGTACCCGCCCGAAGACTAGAGCGCGTTCCGCAAAAGTGGATCCGGTTTTGCGATCAGAACGCGCTCAAGCTTTTGAATTAGAGCCTGTTTTATCCGTTCAGATGATTCCATCTGAACGGAACAGGCTCTAGGCCGCGTAATGCGGGTGGTACTCGCGCTCCTCGTAGGCCCGGCCGCGGTCGTCGAGGCTTTTCACCTCGGCGTCGTAGCCGATGCCGGCGGCCTCGCGGGCCAGCCGGTCGGCCGCCGCCAGGGCCGCCTCGCGGGTGGCGAACTCGCCGGCCTTGAAACCCCGGTAGGCGATCGACCACGCCTCGCCGTTTCGGACGATCAGATACTCGAGCTTGGACGCCATCACGCGTGCTCCCGACTCCCGGTGCGAACGGGCGGCAGGATGGCCGGTTCCGGCGTCAGGCTTCGCGAGGGATCGCGGGCCCGCGGCGTAAAGGCGGCGTAAGCGTCAGCCCTTGGCCGGCACGTGGACGATCATCTGGATCTCGACCAGGCCGCCGTCGACCAGAAGGCCGGTGGTGCCGACCGCGGTCCAGGCCGGGTGCGGCGCGGGCATGAACTCGTCCTTCACGGCCGAGAACGCCGCGAAATGCGCCTCTTGGCCGCCCTCGAACCAGGGGCTGTCCCAGACGTGGAAGCTGTTGATCATGACCACGTCGGCGAAGCTCGCGCCGGAGGCCTTGAGGGTGCGGTCGATCCGGCGGAAGGCGCCGCGCAGCTGAGCCTTGTAGCTCTCCGCGTCGGCCTTCTTGCCCGCAGGCGCGGCGGCGATCACGCCGGAGATGTAGAGGGTGTCGCCGACCCGGCGCGCGGCGGCGAACTTGTAGGTGTCGTAGGCGTGCTGGTCGCCCTGCCCCGGCAGGATGACCTCGCCGCCCGAGGCCGGGATGTGCACGGGCTGGCTGGGAGCGGTCTCTCGATACGGCGCCGTCGGGGTAGTCTGCGCCGCGGCGTCGCCCACGCTGACGATCGCCACCGCCGCCGCGAAGACGCTTCCCAGGATCCGTCCGTTCATGTCGCTCGCTCCCGCCGGGCGCTCGCCCGCCCTGGGAAGATAGCGGCGCCGTATCGGCGGCCTAGGCGCTTCGTCGCACGCTGGTCGACGTCCGTCGCAGCGCGCTCACATCAGGTTCACGGCCGAGCCGCCGGGGCGGGCCTCGTGCTCGGCGAACAGATGCGCCTGGCCTTCGTGGCGGCCCTTGGCGAACTCCTCGATCATCTTCGCGCAGAAGGCCGGCAGGTCGGACGGCTGGCGGCTGGTGACCAGGCCCTCGTCGACGACCACCTCGCGGTCGACCACCTCGGCCCCGGCGTTGATCAGGTCGCGCCGGATGGTCCGGTAGCTGGTCAGGGTGCGCCCCTCGGCCACCCCGGCGTCGATCAGGATCCACGGCGCGTGGCAGATGGCGGCCACCGGCTTGCCGGCCCGGAAGAACTCGCGGACGAAGGCCTGCACCTTCGGTTCGGTGCGCAGCCGGTCGGGGTTCATCGCGCCGCCCGGCAGCATCAAGGCGTCGAAGGTCTCGGACATGGCCTCCTCGAGCACCAGGTCCACCGGCACCTTCCGGCCGCGGTCGAAATGCTTGAGGCCCTGGATCTCGCCGGGCTTCAGAGAAACGACCCGGACCGTCGCGCCGGCCGCCTCCAGCGCCTCGCGCGGCTGGGTCAGCTCCACCTCCTCGAAACCGTCGGTGGCGAGGATTGCGACGGTCTTGCCGTCGAGGCGACGCTCGGCCATGGCGTTTCCTCCGTACACGCGAGAACAGGTCGCCCGGCCAACCCGCCCCGCGCGCCGGGGTTCCGGCGGGGTCTTGGATCGGGGCCCGCGCGCCGCCATTTGTGATGCATGCGGCGAATTCTTCTCGTTCTGGCCGCGAGCCTGATCGGCGCGCCGGCCCTGGCCCAGACCAATCCCGGCGACGCGGCCCTGCGGGCCGGCGCGGACTTCGCCCAGTATCGCGCCCAGGCCGAACAGCAGGCCGCCTCCGCCGCCCAGCACCAGGCTGAGACGGCGCTGACCCTGCGCAAGCTCCAGCAGGAGCGCGTGAGCCCGCCGGGCGTGAACCCCGACGCCGACGCCGCCCTGGCCCAGGATCAGCGGGTCGTGCAGGACGCCGGCCAGCGCGCTGACGCGGCCCGGTTGCGCCAGCAGGAAACCGCGGCCAAGATCCGCGAGATCGACGCCTGGCTGAACACGCCCCAGCGCTGACGGAGCCGCGCCGACACCCGTGCGTTTCGCGTGAACGTCAGGAGGTCGTGGATGCGTTGGCAGGGCGGACGTCGCTCCGGAAATGTGGAAGATCGCCGGGGCATGGGCCCGGTCGCCGTCGCCGGCGGCGGGATCGGCGCGCTGGTGCTGGCCCTGATCGGCTATTTCGTGTTCGGCGATCCGAACGCGCTTTCGGGGCTGGAGCAGGCCGCTCCGACCGAACAGCAGGAAGGCGTCGTCGGCTCGCCGCAGGACGAGCAGGGCGCCTTCATGGACACCGTGCTGGCCTCCACCGAGGACGTCTGGTCGGCCGAGTTCGCCAAGGTCGGCAAGCACTACGACCCGACCCGCCTGGTGCTGTACGAGGAAGGCACGACCACCGCCTGCGGCGTCGGCCAGTCCGCCATGGGGCCGTTCTACTGCCCCCGCGACCGCAAGGTTTACCTGGACCTCGCCTTCTTCCGTGAGCTGGACCAGCGGTTCGGCGCGCCCGGCGACTTCGCCCAGGCCTACGTGCTGGCCCACGAGGTCGGCCACCACGTGCAGAACCAGCTCGGCGTCAGCGACGAGGTTTCGCGCGCCCAGCGGGCGGCGGGCTCCGAGGCGCAGGCCAACCAGTATTCCGTCGCGCTCGAGCTGCAGGCCGACTGCTACGCCGGGATCTGGGCCGCCAAGTCCCAGCAGGCCCACAACTGGCTGGAGTCCGGCGACGTCGAGGAAGGGCTCGCCGCAGCCTCGGCCGTGGGCGACGACACCCTGCAGAAGGCCTCGCGCGGCTATGTGGTGCCCGACAGCTTCACCCACGGCACCTCGGAGCAGCGCATGCGCTGGTTCATGACCGGGTTCAAATCGGGTGATCCGAACGCGTGCGACACCTTCCGCTGAGGCGGGAACTCCGGTTCATGGCGGGTTCAGGTCGATAGACCTATATTTTCAGCATCTTGGGGGACGCATGGCGGGAGACGCCCATGCGCAAGATGCTCACGACGGCGGTGGCGGCCCTGACCCTGGCGTCAGGCGCGGCCGCCCCGATGGCGGCCCAGGCGAACAGCCGACACCACGGCTATTACGGCGGCTACCCCGGCTACTACGGCGGACACGGCGGCTATTACGGGCGCGGCCATTACGGCGGCGGGCGCTACTACGGCCGTCCCGTCGCGCCCTACTATGGGGGCCGATACTACGGCGGGGTCCCCTACTACGGCGGGGCCTATTACGGCGGCGGCTACGGCGCGCCCTATTACGGCTCGTATTACGGCTACGATCACCACGACAACAACGACGAGGTGGCGGCGGCCATCCTCGGCGGAGTGCTCGGCTTCGCGCTCGGGGCCGCGACCGCGCCCCAGTACAACAACGGCTACAACAACGGGTACAACAACGGCTACGCCCCGCAGCGGTACTGTCAGCCGCTCTACGACAGCCACACCGGCCAGTACCTGGGCTGCCAATGACCGACGCCTGCGCGCCGGCCGCCGCCGGAGCCGCCTTCTGAACCGCAGGGCCATTCATGGAGTTGTGTGTCAGGGGACGCATGGCCGGAGCCTGTCCATGCGCGCGTTCTTCCTCGCCGCCGTCACCCTCCTGACCGCTGGCCTGACCTTGGCCTCGGCCGCCCCGCCGACCTACGCCGCAGCCGGCGACCCCGCCTCGGCCGGACCGATGAACGGCCGCGGCCACCACCACAGACACCGTCACGGCGGCCCGCGCGTCTTCTACTACGCGCCGTCCTACGGCTACGGTTACTACTCGCCGTACTCCTACGCCCCGGTCCCCTACGACTGGACCCGCGGCTACGGCGTCACCCCGTCGTACGCGCCCGCCTGGTCGAGCGGCTACGTCTCGCCGTCGTACGCGCCGAACGACTGGAGCCAGGGCTTTGTGAGCCCGTCCGTCCCGCTCGGAGTGGTGCGCCTCGACGACGATCCGCCCCCGGCGGAGGTCGCGCCGGCGCCGGTCTGCACGCCGCGCCTGGACGTCCCGACCGGCATCCTGGTGGACTGTCCCTGAGGCCATCGCCGCCGTGTCAGGACTTCTCCCCTGGAGATTCGCGCGACGGGCGAGGCGCCTTCTTTGCCTAGCTCCGTTATTCGCCTGATAATCGCGGTGATTCCGGGGACCCCATGCGGAAATTCACCACCGCGCTGCTGATCGGCGCCTATGTTTCGCTCTCACTGACCGCCGCGGTGTCGCTGTGGCGCGCCGGCGTGGGCTGGCCAGCGGGCGTCGCCGTGCTGGCCGGCGCGCTCGGCCTGGCCTTCGCCCTGCACAGCTGGATTTCCGGCGCCCTGGCGCGCCAGGAGCTCGAGAACGAGATCGAGGCGGTGCGCGACGCCCACCGCCTGCTGGCCGACGCGCTGGAGAGCACCCAGGGCATGCTCGAGCAGGTGGCCGAGAAGGTCGAGCGCGGCGATCTGGGCGGCGCCCAGGCCCTGACCTCGGAGGTGCGCGTGCTGGAGGACCTGGTCCACCGCATGAGCGAGGACATGGAGACCAAGCTGTCGGGCATCCGCGAGGTCGGCCGCGAGGCCGGCTCCGACCCGCGCCTGGCCCGCCACGCGCGCCAGTCGTCCGCCGTGCTGGAGACCGTGCGCGAGGCCCTGGCCGACAACCGCGTCGACCTCTACCTGCAGCCGATCGTCAGCCTGCCCCAGCGCAAGACCGTCTTCTACGAGAGCTATTCGCGCCTGCGCGACGCCTCGGGCCAGGTGATGCCGCCCTCGCAGTGGCTGCCGGTGGCCGAGCCGGAGGGCCTGATCGGCGCGATCGACAATCTGCTGCTGTTCCGCTGCGTGCAGATCGTGCGGCGCCTCGCCAAGCAGGACCGCAAGGTCGCGGTGTTCTGCAACGTGTCGATGACCTCGCTGTCCGACGACGCCTTCTTCCCGCAGTTCCTGGAGTTCCTGAACGACCACCGCGACCTGTCCGGCGCGCTGATCTTCGAGGTCGGCCAGGCGGCGTTCGACGCCCGCGGCGCGGCCGAAGCCCGCAACATGGCCAAGCTGGCCGAGCTGGGCTTCCGCTTCTCGATCGACAAGGTGCAGACCCTGGACATCGACTTCCGCGACCTGCAGCGCGCCGACGTGAAGTTCCTGAAGATCGGGGCCGACGTCCTGCTGGAGGAACTGCTCGAGGTCGACGGCCAGCCGGCCCTGTCGTCGATGAAGGACATCCACGCCGCCGACTTCGCCGCCCTGACGCGGCGCTACGGCATCGAGATCGTGGCCGAGAAGATCGAGAACGAGCGCCAGGTGCCCGACGTGCTCGACCTCGACATCGCCTACGGCCAGGGCCACCTGTTCGGCGAGCCGCGCGCCATCAAGGAACAGGTGCTGGCCGAGACCGACCCGCCGGTCGCCCTGCTGCGCCCGCCGGCCCGGGCGCGTCGGGCGCGGGGGTGAGCCTCTAAGATCTCCCCCCGAGCGGAGCGCTGGGGGGAGCAGGCGGCTGAAAGCCGCCGTGGGGGGCTCCAGCGGAGCGCAACTGTTCCGTCGCGCCTGGACGAGCCCCCTCCACCGCTTCGCGGTCCCCCTCCCCCAGAGGGGG
>NZ_JAAIVC010000094.1 GCF_010975005.1 Caulobacter sp. 17J65-9
CCCTTGCGCAGCAGGGCCGGCGCCAGGGCGGCGCGGTCCTTCGGGCTCAGCCCGGCCATGACGTCGAGCACGCCCTGCTCCATCACCACCCGGCCGCGGATCTCGGCCTCGCGAGAGCGGTCCAGCTGGGCCGCCACGGCGGCGCGATCAAAGGTCGGGGCGGCGGCGATGCGGACCGCCTCGCGGCGAGCCGTACGGGCCTGCTCGAAGTCCGGCCGCGCCTTCATCGCCACCGCGCGCATCGACTGGCGCAGGGCCTTCTGCTCGCTCTCGGGCAGGGAGCGGGCGGCCTCGAACAGCGGCGGTCCGGCGCCCGGGCGATCCTTCCAGTGCTTCCAGGCGATGGCCCCGCCGCCCAGCCCGACCCCGATCAGGAACAGGTTGAGCGCCAGGGAGACGCCGAACGCGATCTTCAAACCTCGGGACGTCATCCCGCGACCTCCAACTCATCCATCGTGGGCGCGGCCTCGGCGACCAGCTGGTCGGCCTGGGCCGGCGCGGCCACACGCTCCACCGCCATCGAGCCCGCCAGCACGCCCACCGCGCAGGCGGCGGCCAGGCCCGCGCCCGGCAGCCACGCCGGCATGAAGTGGCGTCGACGCTCACGTTTCATGTTCGCGCGCGGCGCGGAGGCCAGTACGCGTTCGCGCAGATCCGCGGTCGCGACCTGGGACGGGGCTTCCGCCAGGGCCGCGTCGATCATCCGCGCCTCGAACAGCAGGCGCTCGGCCTGGGCCCGGTGCTCGCGCTGAAAGGCCAGGGCGGCCTCCCGCTCGGCGTCGGGCCAGCGCGCGGGATCGGCGCCGTAGGCGGCCGTCAGGTTCTCGAAACGCTGCGCGTCCATCACACTCGACGTCCTCACCTCAAGACCTCGCCACGTCGGCGAGCGCCGCGCGCAAGGCCCGACGGCCCCGCGACAGCAAACTCTCCAGGGCTTCGACGCTGATTCCCAGCAGCGCCGCCGCCTCGATGTTCGACAGTTCCTGGTAGTGGCACAGCACGATCGCCTCGCGCTGCCGCTCCGGCAGGGCCTGCAAGGCCCGCTCCACCCGCGCGCCCAGCTGGGCGGCCTCCAGCCCCCGCTCCGCGCCCGGAGACGGGTCGGGGCGCTCCGGCGGCTCGGCCACCGGATGCTCCCGCTTGGAGCGCAGCCGGTCGTAGCAGAGGTTCAGCGCCACCCGGTGCATCCAGGTGTCGAAGCGCGCCTTGCCGGGCTTCCAGGAGGGCGCGTGCTTCCACACGCGCAGGAACACCTCCTGGGCCACGTCCTCGGCCTCGGCCGGATCGCCCAGCATGCGCCGGGCGAGCGACAGCATGCGGGGCAGCTTGCGCGCGACCAGAGCCTGGACCGCGGCCTGATCGCCGCGGGCCACGCGTCTGACGACGTCCTCGTCCGGGTCCGTGCCCTCGCGCGCCAACCTGCCGCTCGCCTCCAGCGCTCCGGTCCGTGCCGACGCGGGGATCAGTGTTCGCCACCGCCCGGTCCACGGCCGTGCCGTCCCATCTTGCCCGGACGCTCGTCGCTCGTCACGAAGCCGTCCTTGTTGGTGTCCATGGCCGCGAAGCGGGCCTGAACCTTGGCGTCGGCCTCGGCCTGGGTGACCACGCCGTCGCCGTTGGTGTCGAGCCGGCCCAGCATGCCGCCCATGTGCCCGTCGCCCATGCCGCCGCCACCGCGGCGACCGGCCCAGCGGCCGCCGCGCTGGTCGTGCGCGGCCGCGAACTCTTCCTTGCTGATCTGGCCGTTCTTGTCGGTGTCGAGACGCGCGAAGCGCTCGTCCATGAAGCGGGTCTCCAGCGCCTCGAGCTCGTCCTTGGTGACCTTGCCGTCATGGTTGGCGTCCAGGCGGGCGAAGCGCGCGCGCTCGGCCTGCACCATTTCGGCCTGGCTGATCTTGCCGTCGCCGTTGGTGTCGCCCATGCGGCCACGCGGTCCCTGCGCGTCCTGCGCGGCCGCCGCGCCCACGAGCAGCAGCGCCGCGCCGGCGCCCAGAAGCATCGCTTTCGTCATAGAGACTCTCCCGTGAAGCCGGCTGATTACGTGCCGGTTTCAATCTTCAACGGGGGCGGCGCGCATTTCCGTCGAAAGGATCCGCTCGAAAGCGGCGCGGGTCTCCTGGCGCACGATCGAAAGCTTGCGTTTCAACAGGTCGAAGTCGCGCGCGCCTCCCGCGCGGGCCAGCCTGCGCTTGAACGGCGCGGGCTCGCCGTCGGGGTCGCCGCGCTCGTCCAGGGCCGCCTTGAGCAGCTGGTCGATGTTCTGGTGCAGCCGCCAGCCCGAGGCCACGCGGTCCAGCGTGATGGCGTCGGCCGCCCCGGCCGTCTTCAGGGCCTCCAGGGCGTCCAGCGTGCCGGCGCGCAGGGGGCCGCCCTCGGCCGCGCCGGCGATCTGCAGGAACTGGGCGAGGAATTCGGCGTCGACCGTGCCGCCCGGCGACAGCTTCAGGTCCCAGAAGCCGCGGGCCGGCCGTTCGCGCTCCATCAGGGCGCGCATGTCGGCCACGTCGCGGGCGGCGCCGGCCCGGTCGCGCGGACGGCGCAGCGCCGCCTCGATCGCGTCGGCCACCCGCGCGCCGAACTGGGGCGAACTGGCCCAGGCCACCCGCGCACGCGTCAGCGCCAGGTGCTCCCAGGTGTGGGCCTCGCGGGCGTAGTAGTCCTCCATCGCCGGCAGGCTGACCGCCACCGGACCGGCCGCGCCGGAGGGACGCAGCTGCATGTCGATGGCGTAGAGCCCGCCCTCGGCGGTCGGGGCCGACAGCGCCGCGATCAGCCGCTGTGTGAAGCGGCCGAAGAAGGTGTCGGCCGACCACCCCCTGCCCTCGGACGCCGCGGCCGGATCGGCGGCGGCGTAGACAGTCATCAGGTCGAGGTCCGACTGGGCGGTCATCTCGCGCGAGCCGAACTTGCCCAGCGCCACCACGGCGACCTCGCTGTCGGGCAGCGCGCCGCCGACCCGCGTGGTCTCGGTCAGGGCGGCGCGGGCCAGACCCTGCACGCAGGCGTCGGCCAGGTCGGCGAAGCCGCGCCCCGCCTCCTCCGCGCCGGCGGTGCCGGACAGCACCTGGAGGCCGATGCGGAAGGCCTGCTCGCGGTGGGTGCGGCGCACCGCGTCCATGGCCGCCTCGAAGCTGGGCGCCTCGGAGCCCTCGCGCACGATCTCGCGGCAGACGCCGCTGTCCTCGTCCAGCGGCGCGAAGAAGGTCTGGTCGAGGATGGCGTCCAGCGCCGCGGGCCTACGGGCCAGCGTCGAGGCCAGCCGCGGCGCCGAGGCCATCACCTCGACGATCAGGCCGAACAGGGCCGGCTGGGCCAGCAGCAGCGACTGGGTCTGCACCCCGGCGCTGAGGCCCGAGAAGAAGGCGGCGAACCGGTTGAAGGCGTCGTCGGGCGCGTCGCTGGCCTGGGCCGCCTCCAGCAGGCGCGGCGCCAGCCGGGTGAACAGCTCGCGCCCGCGCGCGGTTCGGGTCGCGGGAATGGTGCCGTGGTGCCAGGACCGGATGGTCGAAGACACCTGGGCCGGGTTGGAGAAACCCATCCGCGCCAGGGTCTCCAGCGTCGACGGGTCGTCCTCGACGCCGGTGAACACCAGGCTGCCGAAGCGCGAGGACAGCTGCTCCTCTTCCGCGAACAGCTCGCCGTAGCGGCGGTTCACCGTCTTCAGCGTGGTCGCGACCGAAGCGTCGAAGGCGCCCAGGTCCCCCTCCCCGGCCAGAGCCGCGACCCGCGCGCGCGCCTCGGCGTCATCGGGCAGGGTGTGGGTCTGCTCGTCCTCGAGCATCTGCACCCGGTGCTCCAGGGCGCGCAGACGCTCGTAGGCCTTGGTCAGGTCGCGCGTCGCCCCGGTGGTCACGTGGCCGGCCCGGCGCAGGGCTTCCAGGGCGTCCAGCGTACGCGAGGAGCGCAGCGACGGGTCGCGCCCGCCCAGGATCAGCTGCTGGGTCTGGACGAAGAACTCGATCTCGCGGATGCCGCCGGCCCCGAGCTTCAGGTTGGCGCCGGCCGCCTCCAAGCGCTCGTCGGCCTTCCAGACGTGGATCTGGCGCTTGATCGAATGGATGTCGGCCACCGCCGCGAAGTCCAGGCTGCGCCGCCACACGTAAGGCCGCAGCTCGTCGAGGAAGGCCTGGGCGGCCGGCAGGTCGCCGACGCAGGGCCGGGCCTTGATGAAGGCCGCGCGCTCCCAGTTCTGGCCGACGGTCTCGTAGTAGACCAGCGCCGCGGGCACGCGGACCACCGGCGGGGTGGTCGACGGATCGGGGCGCAGGCGCAGGTCGACGCGGAAGACGTAGCCCTCGGCGGTGCGCTCCGAGAGCAGGTTGGTCAGCGCCTGGGCCACGCGGTTGACGAAGGCCTGGGGCTCGACCGCGTCGCTGACCGGCAGCACCTCGGGATCGAAGAACAGCGAGATGTCGATGTCGCTGGAGTAGTTCAGCTCGAAGGCGCCGTGCTTGCCCATGGCCAGGCCGAACAGGCCGGGGATGGGCCCGTGCTCGGCCGAGGGCTCGCCCAGCAGGCGGCCGCGCTGGCGGGCTTCGCGGGCGATGCCGTCCAGGGCCGAGCGGACGGTGGCGTCGGCGAAGCGGGTGATGGCGCCGGTGACCTGGTCCAGGTCCCAGACCCCGCCCAGGTCCGACAGCGCTGTCAGCAGGTGGGCGTCGCCCTTCAGCACGCGCAGCCGGTGCTTCAGTTCGTCGGGCGTGGCGACGCCGCCGGCGGCGGCGTCGGTGGCCGCCAGCAGCTCCTCAAGGCGCGTGTCGGGATCGGTCTCCAGGATGGTGCGCAGGCGGTCCGGCGAGCGGCGCGCCAGGCTGGCCAGGTAGGGCGAAGAGCCGAACACCGGGGCCAGGGCCGGCCAGGCGGCGGCCAGCAGGTCGCTCCAGCCGGCCGCGTCGGCCGAGTCGGCCAGCACCTCGCGCACGCGCTCGGCGGCGGCCGAGTCGGCTATGGGGCCGCAGGGACGAAGGCGGTCGACGAGCGGGCTGGTCTGCATGCGCCCATGACTACGACAGGACCTCCGCCGCCCCGAAACGGATTTCGCGCGGGCGGGCCAGTTCGCGCACGGTCTGGACCAGGGCGCGGGTGTCCCCGAGGTCGACGAAGGCGCTTTCCGGCAGGCTGAGGATGTGGCGCGCCTTGGCCGCCCAGACGTCGGCGTGCAGGGTGGCGAGGAAGGCCGCCACCGCCTCGTCGTAGGGCGCGGGGAAGCTCCAGCCCAGGCCCAGGTCCGCCACCTTGCGCGACACCTCGGTGCCGGCCGCGCCCAGCGCCGGCACGCCGTACAGGCCGCCCTCGTAGAGACGGTTGGACAGCAGCCAGTCCGAGTTCAGCCCGCCGTCGAACAGGTCCACGGCCCAGGCGAAATGGACCCGGCCGTAGATCTCCGCCAGATCCTCGGGATTGCGGTACGGCCCGCCGAACACGACGTTGGGCCGGCGCTGAGCGGCCTCGAACGCCTCGGGCGAGACGCCGGCGAGGTAGCCGCGGATGTAGATCTCGACCTGGTCGCCCAGGCGGTCGGCCAGCCGGGTCAGCAGCTCCAGGCTGGTCTGGTCGCGCAGCGCGCCGAACCAGCCGATGGTCCACTTCGGCCGTGCGCCCGGCGGCGTCGGCCGGCGGATCGGCCGGGGCGGGCGCAGCGGGGTGTCGCGCACCTTGTTCTCGAGCAGGACAGTGCGGCCCAGCCACTTCTGCCGGGCGGTGAAATAGCGGTCCACGAAGGCGGGCGAGCTGACCACCAGCAGGTCGGCGCGCTTGAGCACCAGCCGCTCGACCGCGCGTCCGATGAAGGACAGCGGCTTGTCCGAGGCGAGCATGCGGTGGACGTCCAGCACCTCGTAGACGAAGGGCGCGCGTCGCCCTGACAGCCCCGACGCCGCGACCGCCAGCAGGGCCATGTCCAGGTTGCGGGCGTAGATCGCCTCGGCCTCGGCGATCTCGCGGCGCTTGAAGAACAGGCTGGCGACCGCGGTCGCCAGCTGGGTCGCCCGGCGCACGAAGGCCCGGTCGCGGGTGACCCCGAACTCGGTGTGCGGCCAGTCGGGCTCGAAATCCGGATCGGTGGTCAGCCGGCGGAAGCCCGCGGTGGCCACTTCCGCGCCGTGCTGGCGGAAGGCCAGGACGCGCTTGCGCACCGTGCTCTCAGCGACGTTGTGGACGAAGAACAGCACCCGCGGGCCGGCCGCGCCGATCGCCGGCGCTGGCGTCACATCCTCAAGACACAGTTCGGCCATCGCGCTCCCCGGCCCGCTACAAGCTGCGCCATAAACCGGGGAAGGGCGCGCCGGGTTGCGCGGCGAGGTGAAATCAGGCGATCGGCGCCGGGGGGAAGACCAGGGCGACGCGCAGGCCGGGGCCCATTTCGCCGACCTTGCCCGGACCCTCGTCGAGCTCCAGGCGACCGCCGTGCGCCTCGGCGACGGCGGCGACCAGCGACAGGCCGAGGCCCGAGCCCGGCTCGGAGCGGCTGTTCTCCAGGCGCACGAAGCGCTGCACCACCCGCAGGCGGTCCTCATCAGGCACGCCGGGGCCGGTGTCGGTGACTGAGAACTCCACCTCGCCGGACGAACGGCGCCGCGCGCGCAGCATCACCGCGCCGCCCTCGGGCGTGTACTTGATGGCGTTGTCGATGACGTTGGCCAGGGCCTGGGCCACGAAGGCGCGGTTGCCCCGGACCGGCAGGTTGGCGTGGACCTCCGCCTGGAATTGCAGGCCCTTGTCCTCGGAGGCCGGCTCGTAGAGCTCGGCCATGTCGGCGGCCAGTTCGGCGGCGTCGAACACCACCGGGTCGGGGGCCTGGCCGGCGGCCTGCAGGCGGGCGATGGCCAGCACGGTGTTGAAGGTCTTCAGCAGGCCGTCGGCCTCGTCCAGCGCGGTCTCCAGCGCCGCGCGCGGGTCGCCCTTGCCGGCCTCGACCTCGATCAGGGCGACCTCCAGCTTGGCGCGCATGCGGGTCAGGGGCGAGCGCAGGTCGTGGGCCACGGCGTCGCCGGCGTGGCGCAGGCCGGCCATGGACTGCTCCAGCCGGTCGAGCATGTGGTTGATGCCGCCGGCCAGTTCGTCGAACTCGTCCTTGCTGCCCCTGAGGGTGGCGCGGGCGTGCATGTCGCCCTCCTCCACCGCGGAGACCACGCGGTTCAGGCCGGCCATGTGGCGCTCGACATTGCGGCTGATCAGCAGGCCGCCGCCCAGCCCCAGCAGCACGACCAGCGCGCCCGCGCCCCACAGGGCCTGGGTCACGCGCGCCAGGTGGGCCTCGGTGTCGCCGATGTCCTCGCCCACGAACAGGCGCTCGCCGCCGGCCAGGGCCACCTCGACCCCGCGGGCCGAGCGGCGCACCACGCGACCGCGCTGGTCGGCGTCGCTGATGCGGAAGCTGGCCCAGGTCTCGGGCCCCTGGGCGTCCTCGATCGGGCTCTCGGAAATGTTGCCGGTGACGGCGCGGCGCTCGCTGTCCATCATCAGGAACAGGTAGGGGCCGCCGCGCAGGGTGCGCTCGACCAGGGCGGCGTTGAGCGCATCCTTGCCGCGCTGGCTGTAGACCGACTCCAGCACCGCCAGCTCGCGGCGCACGTCCTGATCGGCGCGCCGCCGGGCCTCCGCCGCGGTGGCGACGTAGATGTAGGCCAGGAGCGCGCTGGACGTCGTCGCGAACAACGCCAGGAACAGGAGCGTCAGCCGGAAGGGCGTGCGCCGGAAGATGGAAGGCAGACGCATCAGCCCTCTCCTCCCCCGTTCACGGGGGAGGGGGACCGCGCGTAGCGCGGTGGTGGGGGCGAGCCCCACGCGCAGACCTCACCGAGAGTTTTCGCCGACATGCTGGTCGATCGTAGCGAGACGGATCGCCCCCTCCACCATGCTTCGCATGGTCCCCCTCCCCCGCTTCGCAGGGGAGGAGAAGAGACGCCGACCACCAACATCACGCCTCCAGGCGATATCCCGCGCCGCGGACGGTCTGCAGCATGGCGCGGTCGAAGCCCTTGTCGATCTTCGAGCGCAGCCGCGAGATGTGCACGTCGATGACGTTGGTCTGGGGGTCGAAGTGGTACTCCCAGACCTTCTCCAGCAGCATGGTGCGGGTCACCGACTGGCCGGCGTGGCGCATCAGGAACTCCAGCAGCTGGAATTCGCGCGGCTGCAGGTCGATCTCCTGGCCGGCGCGGGTCACCCGGCGCCCGATCAGGTCCATCTCCAGGTCGCCGACCTTCAGCACGGTCTGCACCGAGCCGGTCTCGCGCCGGCGGGCCAGCGCCTCGACCCGGGCCACCAGCTCGGCGAAGGCGTACGGCTTGACCAGATAGTCGTCGCCGCCGGCCTTCAGGCCCGTCACCCGGTCCTCGATCTCGCCCAGCGCCGACAGGAACAGCACCGGCGTCTGGTCGCCGTCCTTGCGCAGGGTCTCGACCATGGCCAGGCCGTCCAGCCGCGGCATCATGCGGTCGACGACATAGACGTCGTAGTCGCCCGCGCGGGCGGCCAGCAGGCCCTCGGCCCCGTCGGCGGCGTGGGCGCACTGCAGCCCGGCCTCGGTCAGCCCGCGGACCATGACGCCCGCAGCCTCGGTATCGTCCTCGACGATCAGTACGCGCATTTCGCCCCCGAAACGACGAGCGGGCCCCGACCCGGGGCCCGCTCCACTATCAGTCCTTCAGATCAATCGGCACCGGCACGTTGCGCCGGTCGCGGTTGACCAGCAGCAGCACGCTCGGCCGCTTGGCGGCCTTCAGCGACGTGACGATCGACTGCAATTCCTGCACGCTGGTCACCGGCCGGTTGTCGGCCAGCACGATCACGTCGCCGGCCTTCAAGCCCTTCTTGGCCGCGTCCGATCGCGGCGCCGGGTTGGCCGTCACGACCACGCCGTTGACCGAGTTGTCGATGCTGAAGCGCTTGCGGTTGGCGGCGTCGAGCGGGGCCACGTTCATGCCCAGCACGGCCGTGCCCACGACGCCCTGGGCGCCCGGCGCGGCCTGGCCGCCTTCTTCCTGGTTGCTGTTCAGCCGCGCCAGTTCAGCTTCCGACGGACGCGTGCCCGAACGGATGTTGATGGTCTGGGGCTTGCCGCCGCGCAGCACGTCGAGGTGGATCACTTCGCCGGCCTTCACGCGGCCCACCTGACGGGTCAGGTCGGTCGAGCTGGAGATCGCCTGGCCGTTCATGCGCAGGACGATGTCGCCCGGCTTCAGGCCGGCGCGGTCGGACGGGCCGCCCGGCACGGTTTCGGTGATGTAGGCGCCCTTGGTGCCAGCCATGTTCAGGCTCTCGGCGATGTCCTTGGTCAGGTCGCCGATGGTCACGCCGATGTAGCCGCGCTCGATCTTGCCGTTGGCGATCAGCTGCTTGGTCACCGTGTCGGCGACGTCGGCGGGGATGGCGAAGCCGATGCCCACCGAATAGCCGGTCGGCGAGTAGATCGCCGTGTTCACGCCGATGACGCGGCCGTAGATGTCGAAGGTCGGGCCGCCCGAGTTGCCCCGGTTGATGGGCGCGTCGATCTGGATGTAGTCGACGTACTGCTCGCCGATGTCGCGGCCGTAGGCCGAGACGATGCCGGCGGTGGCCGTGTGGCCCAGCTGGAGCGGGTTGCCCACCGCGATCACCCAGTCGCCGACCCGCGGCTTGGCCTGCAGCTCGAACTGGACGTACGGATAGTTCTTGCCCTCGATCTTGATGACGGCGAGGTCGGTGCCCTCGTCGCGGCCGACGACGGTGGCCTTCAGCTCACGGTCGTCCTGCAGCTTGACCGTGATCTCCTCGGCGTTCTCAACCACGTGGTTGTTGGTGACGATGTAGCCGTCCGGCGAGATCAGGAAGCCGGAGCCCGAGCCATACTGCTCAGGCAGTTCTGGGGCTTCACCGCCCTGGCCGCCCTGGCCGCCCTGACCGCCCTGGCCCGGGGCCTGAGGCCCTTCGAACGGGAAGTTCTCGAAGCCCGGGATGCGGCGCAGCGAGTCGGCGCTGACGTGGGTCTTCACGTCGATCGACACGACGGCCGGCGACACGCGTTCGATGATGTCGGCGAAAGACAGCGGCGCGCCCGGCGGGGGCGCGAAAACGACCGGCCCGGCCGCGGCGGTGCGGACCAGCTCGGCCTTCGAGGTCTGGGCCTCGGCGCGCGGCATGCTCAGTCCGACACCAACGCCCACGGCGCCGGCCAGACCTACCCCCATCACCGCGCCTACGATGAACCGTTTGTCTTTCAGCATCATGCTCGCGCCGTTTCGCTTTGCGGACTGATAAGCCCCCGGCTCCCGCCGGTGTGAACGCTTCGTCACAGATATAGTGGCATGGCCCGGCTGCGCGCCAACCTCAAGTTACCCTTCTGTCAGTCTACGGGCGTCCTTTCGACGTAATTTCGTCGACCGGGGGAACGGTGTTGTCGGTAAGTCGCGCCAGACGCGCCTCTTCTTCCGGGGTCAGCTCGGCCGGCTGGACCTGACGCGAACGGCGGGTAGCCACCAGGAGGGCTACGCCCCCGAGGATCACCACCAGAAAAGGCGCCGTCCACAGCGCGGCGTTGGTCCAGGAGAAGCGCGGCTTCAGCAGCACGAACTCGCCGTAGCGGTCGACCAGGCCGGTGCGGATCTGCGCGTCGGTGCGCCCGGCGGCGACCTCCTCGCGGACCATGCGGCGCAGGTCGCCGGCCAGGTCGGCGTCCGAGTCGTCGATCGACTCGTTCTGGCAGACCACGCAGCGGATTTCCTGGAACAGGGCGCGGGCGCGCGCCTCCTGGGCCGGGTCCTTCAGCCGCTCGGACGGATCCGAGGCGGCGGCCAGGCACAGCAGGGCGGCGGCGGTTGCGAGGGCGCGGGTCAGGACGGCGAGATGGGGCTTCATGCGGCGGCCTCGACCTTGGCGGCGGGGGCGGCCTTGCGGGCGGCGGCCAGGCGCAGGCGCCGGTCGCTGAGCGAGATCGCGCCGCCGATCGCCATCAGCAGCGGCCCGAGGAAGATCAGCCGCGCCCACGGATTCCAGTAGGCCCGCACCAGCCAGGCCGGCTCGCCCGCCTCGGTGGCCCGGCGCTCGCCCAGCACGACGTAGAGATCGCTCAGGCCGCGGAAGCACAGCGCCACTTCCGAGGTGGTCTGGCGGCTGGCCGGATAGAAGCGGCGCTCGGGCTCGGGCCGGCACACCTCGCGGCCGCCCTTGGTGGCGACCAGCACGCCGCGTTCGGCCAGGTAGTTCGGGCCGTCGACGGAGCTGGCCTGCTCCAGCTTCAGCTCGTAGGCGCCCACGCGCATGGTCTGACCCAGCGCCAGGGTTTCGGCCGCCTCGACCTTCCAGGCGGTCTCGGTGCAGGCGCCCAGCACGAAGACGCCGAGACCGACGTGGGCCAGGGTCATGCCCCAGGCGCCGCGCGGCAGGCCCTTCAGACGCCGCCAGGCTTCCGCCCCGGGGACGCGGCCCAGCTTGGCCCGCTCGCCCACCTCGACCAGGGCGCCGGCGATCAGCCAGACGCCGAGCCCCACGCCCAGGGCGGCGAAGGCCTTCTTCGGATCGTAGAGGGCGTAGGCGGCGACCGACGCCAGGACGGCGAGGCCGGCGGCGGCCCACAGGCGCTGCAGCACGCCCTTCAGGTCGCCGCGCTTCCAGGCCAGCAGCGGGCCGGCCGGCAGGATCAGCAGGGCGGCGGCGAGCAGCGGCACGAAGGTCAGGTTGAAGTACGGCGCGCCGACCGACACCGCGTCGCCGCGCACGGCCTCGACGATCAGCGGATAGAGGGTGCCGAGCAGCACCGTGGCGGTCGCCGCCGACAGGAAGACGTTGTTCAGGACGAGGGTGGATTCGCGGCTGACCGGAGCGAACACCCCGCCCGGCGCGAAGCTGGGCGCGCGCCAGGCGAACAGGGCGAAGCCCGCGCCGGCCGCGATCCCCAGAATGCCCAGCAGCAGAACGCCGCGAGCCGGGTCGACGGCGAAGGCGTGCACCGAGGTCAGCACGCCCGAGCGCACCAGGAAGGCGCCCAGCATGGAGAAGGTGAAGGCGGCGAGCGCCAGGAACACCGTCCAGCCCGGCAGCGCCCCGCGCTTCTCGGTGACGATGGCCGAGTGCAGCAGGGCCGCGCCGACCAGCCAGGGCATGAAGCTGGCGTTCTCGACCGGATCCCAGAACCACCAGCCGCCCCAGCCCAGCTCGTAGTAGGCCCAGAAGGCGCCCAGCGCGATGCCGACGGTCAGCAGGCTCCAGGCGGCCAGCGTCCAGGGCCGCACCCAGCGCGCCCAGGCCGCGTCGACCCGGCCCTCGATCAGGGCGGCGACCGCAAACGAGAAGACGATCGAGAAGCCGACATAGCCGCCGTAGAGGAAGGGCGGGTGGAAGGCGAGCGCCGGGTCCTGCAGCAGCGGGTTCAGCGAGCGGCCCTGCAGGGGCGCGGGGTCCAGGCGCAGGAACGGGTTGGAGGCGAAGACCGCGAAGCCCAGGAACAGCACGCCCAGCGCGCCCTGGCTGGCGACGGTCAGGGCCTTGAGGCCGGCCGGCAGGCCGCGGCCCAGCAGGGCCACCGCCGCGCCGAAGCCGGTCAGGCACAGGCACCACAGCAGGAGCGAGCCCTCGTGGCTGCCCCAGACGCCGGCCACCTTGTAGAGCAGCGGCTTGTCGGTGTGCGAGTTGGCCGCGACGTTGGCGACCGAGAAGTCCGAGGTGACGAAGGCCACGGTCAGGGCCGCGAAGGCGATCGCCACGGCGCCGAAGGCGGCGGCGGCCGCGCCCTCGCCGGCGCCGCGCAGCAGCGGGCTGTTCAGCCCGCGCCCGGCCGCCGACAGGCCGGCCTGGGCGGCGGACAGACAGAGGGCGAGAAGAAGCGCGAAGGCGCCGAGTTCTGCGATCATCGGGCGCCTGCGTAGGCGGTCTTCGGCGCGCCCTCGCCCCGCCATTCGCCGTTGGCCTTCAGGGCGTCGGCCACTTCGCGCGGCATGTAGGTCTCGTCGTGCTTGGCCAGCACCTGGGTGGCGGTGAAGGCGCCGGACGCGTCGAAGGCGCCCTGGGCCACCACCCCCTGCCCTTCGCGGAACAGATCCGGCAGGTCGCCGCGATAGGTCACGCGCGTGGTCGCGACCTTGTCGGTGACGGCGAAGGTGACGACGTCGCCGTGGCGCACCACGCTGCCCTGCTCGACCAGGCCGCCCAGGCGCACCACCCGGCCAGGCGGGACGTGCTGGGCCTGGGCCTGGGACGGGCCGTAGAAGAACACCACCGCGTCGCGCATGGCGTAGAGCGACAGGCCCACCGCCATGGCCAGCACCGGGGCGATCGCGGCGACCACGTAGAGGCGTCGGCGCGCCTTGGGAGACTTGGGCAGGAGGGCCATGCTGTGCGACGGGCTATTCGAATTCGTGCGGGAACATAGTCTGCGGGTCCGCGGAGGCGAAAGAACGACGGCGCGTCATTTCCGCGCCGCCGCCTCGATCTCGGCCAGCACCGCCGGGCGGTCGGCGAACTGCTTGCGGGCGCCGGCCAGGGCCTTGGCCTGGGCGTCGGCGTCGCCCAGCACGCCGTAGGCGCGGATCAGGCGCGCCCAGCCCTCGGGATCGTTCGGCTGGGCTTGCAGACGGGCGGCGAGGCCCTCGACCATGCCGCGGATCATCTGGGCCTGGTCCTCCGGGGCGGCTTCGGCGACAGCCTGGGCCGCGGCGCTCGGGCCGGCTTCGACGCGCGCGATCTCGCCTTTCAGGGCGCTGCGGCGCGGATCGTCGGCCGGCAGGGAGGCGGCGAGCGCCCGCCACATGGCCAGGCCCTGGTCGCGGCGGCCGGCGTCGATCTCGGCGCGACCCAGGAAGTAGCGCGCGGTCGGCGAGGCCGGATCGATCTTCAGCGCCTGGTCGAAGGCGCGCCGCGCGTCGTTTCCGACCTCGCCCTCGTTCAGCTGCACGAAGGCTTCACCGAGCGCCGCCCAGGTATCGGACTGTTCGGGCTGCAGGCGCACCGCCTGCTCCAGAGCGCGCGCGGCGGCCAGCGGATCGCCGGCGGCGGCCTGGGCGCGGCCGAGGAAGATCCAAAGCTGCGGATCGTTCGGGCGTTCCTTGACCAGGTCGTTCAGCACCGCCGCCATCTGCGGTGCGCCGAGGGAGGCCGGATCGGACGCGCGCCAGGCCTTCAGCCGCGCCGCGAAGGGCTGGTCGGGAATGCCGGGCGAGCCGACCGCGAGATACAGGCCCAGCGCCCCGGCGACGGCGGCCAGCGCCGCGCCGGTCGCGACCAGGCGGTCGCGGCGCGGGTCGCCCGCGTGCTCCGGCGTCCCCGCGCGATCCTCTGC
>NZ_JAAIVC010000095.1 GCF_010975005.1 Caulobacter sp. 17J65-9
GGTCAGGTCGGGCGAGGCGCATGGCGTGGCCGCCGCCTTGGCCTTGGCGCGGCTCTCGACCGAGCTCAGCGCCGCCGCGGTCGTGCCGGAGCGCAGGGCCGCGCCGCGGGCCTGGGAGGCGGCCGCGTCGAGCGCGGTGGAGATCTGCGGAGCGAACAGGCCGCAGCGGTCGTCGGCGGCGCGCATCAGGGTGCGCTCGTAAAACAGGTCGGCCGAACCCAGCGCCTGGGCGGCGAGCGGAGCCAGCGCCGCCGCAAGGGCGATCGCCGTCCCGATCCGGGTTTTCGCGCGGTTCGCGCGGGTCATGTCCGCCGCTTTCTTCTAAAGGGTCGTGCGGGCACACTAGCGCGTCGGCTTTTCCGTCCGGTTTCCTTTTAGGGTAAAGGCTTTGTTGCTTTCGACAGACATCTGGGTCGGCGCGCTGATCCGCCGGGCCCAGGCCGAAGGCGCTTTCGCCACGGTCGCGCGCAAGGGCGACGACCGGGCTGGAACGGTGCTGGTCAAGGCGGTGAACCTGCGCGAGCGCACCGCGCGCCTCTATGTCGAGGCGCTGCGCGGCGACGGCGAGCGGGTGTGGATCCAGCCGGTCGCCTCGGAGGAGGAGCCCACGCTGGACGCCTATGTCGAGCGCCAGGCCCGCATCGACCCCGACTTCTGGCTGGTCGAGATCGAAGACTTACTGGGTCGTCACTTCCTCACCGAACCGGTCGAGAATCGTTAACCGCGTTCCTCAACGGGAGCGCAACGCCGTTCGATCTATGGTCACGCTGTTCTCGGCGTACAGAAGGTTCGCTCGGTGCTTTACTTGCTCAACGACGCGGTGTTCGACGTCGACCCGAAAGGTCTTGTCACCCCGCACGACGCGCGCCGCTTTGAGGCGCTCAGCCTGGCCTATGTGATCGGCCTGGGCCGCGAACTGTTCGCCGAAGACCCGCTGCTGCACCGGAACGATCCGGAGCGCGCGCGGCGCCTGGCCTGGCTGCTGGCGACCAAGCAGCCCGACGCCAACGCCGCCCTGTTCATGGCGCCGGCCGCGGGCTGCGCGCCCGAACGCGTCGGCGCCCGCTTCGCCAGCCTCTCCGAAGAAATGATCCGCGCGCTGGACGCGAAGAACCGCGAGGGCGAGCTGGACGTGAAGACCGCCGACAAGAAGGTCTGGAAGCGCCTGGCGGCCTGATCGCCGCCACCTCGTTCCTGAACCCAAGATCGTCGAACGACGTATGGCGGAGCCTTGCGGCTCCGCCTATTGTCGCGACCGGTCTCGGTACAGCTTGGGGGCGAGCGTGGGGCGAAATCTCAGGGGCTTCATCGGCGCGTGCGCCCTGGCGGTCGCCGTCCTGGCGGGAAGCAGCCCGGCCCAGGCGGCCGGCTGGCTGAAGGCGGAGAGCAAGCACTTCGTCGTCTACGGCCAGCTCGACGAGCGCACCCTGCGCGACTACGCGCTGAAGCTCGAGGACTACGACGGCGTCCTGCGCATGTTCCACGGCGTGCCGGAGACCCAGGACGCGCCGCGCAAGTTCGAGATCTATCTCACCAACTCGTCGAGCTTTGATCGGCTCTGGCCGAAGGCGCCCGAAGAGGTGGCCGGCTTCTACATGTCGTCGCCGAACGATGTGTTCGCGGTGGCGAAGCGCACCGGCAGTGACAAGGACACCAACGACTACGCGTTCCACGAGTACGCCCACCATTTCATGATGCAGTACTTCCCCTACGCCTACCCCGCGTGGGTGGTGGAAGGCTGGGCCGAGTACTTCTCGACCGTGGACGTCCACCCTGACCGGATCGACATCGGCCGCTACAGCGACGGGCGGGTGGGCAGCCTGTTCGACACCTGGCTGCCGTTGAAAGACATGCTGGGCAAGTCGGTCTGGCAGCTGAAGGACGACGAGCAGCGCTTCCGCTTCTACGCGCAGTCGTGGCTGCTGGTGCACTACATGCAGGCCAAGCCGGAGCGGCGCGCCCAGTTGACGGCCTATCTGAAGGCGGTCGGTCAGGACGGCGAGGATCCGGCGGCCGCCATGTGGCGCGTCACCGGCCAGGACGCGCAATCGCTCGAAAAGTCGATGCGGGCCTACGTCGACGGCAAGTTCTTCTTCCAGCGCCTGACCCGCAAGCCGCACGCCGACGTCGAGGTGAAGGTCTCGGCCCTGCCGGCCTCGGCGACCGACCTGCTGATGGAAGTGCAGCGCATGAAGCGCGGCGTCGACAAGGACGATCGCGACCGGTTCGTCGCCGACGTCCGCAAGCGGGCGGCCAAGTACGAGGGCGACCGCTTCGCCCAGCTGGCCCAGGCCGACGCGGAAATCGAGTACGGCGCACGGGCGGTCGGCGAGGACATCCTCCAGCGCCTGCTCAAGGCGAATCCCGACGACGTCGAGGCGCTGCGGCTCATGGGGGAAAGCTGCCTGGAAGCGGGCGAGGCGGACCCCGACCGGCGCGCCGAGTTCTTCGCCAAGGCGCGGCCCTACATCGCCCGCGCCAACAAGCTGGTCCCTGACCACTACCAGACCCTGTACGCCTATGCGCGCTCGCGCTCGACCGACCCGGACTATCCGTCGGAAAACGTGCTGAACGTCCTGCTGCTCGCGCACCAGCTGGCCCCGCAGGTCGACGAGATCAGCCTGAGGACGGCCGACGCCATGATCCGGCGCGACCGCAAGGACGAGGCGCGGGTGCTGCTGAAGATACTCGCCAACGCCCCCCACGGCGGCGGCGGCGCGAGCGAGGCCAAGTCGATGCTCGCCGGGCTCGACGCGCCGGCGGAGACGGCGGCGGGCGGCGGCTGAGGCGCGTGCGGGCGGGGCCGGCTTCTCCAGCTCCCCCGAAGTGACGTCGTTCGTCGACCCTCGCGCAGCGAGCTGGACCGTTCTGCAACGCGGGCGCTAGTCTGCGCCCTCGTATCGAGTGGGGCGTTGATGTTCGGGGCGAGTTCGGGCCGCTTTTCCGGCCTGCGTGGGTGGTGGGTGGCGGCGGTAGCCTGTGTGGCGCTGCTGGCGCCCGGGGTGGCCCAGGCCAAGTGGCTGCGGGCGGAAAGCGACCACTTCGTCATCTACAGCAACGGCGACGAGCAGGTGCTGCGCGACTACTCGCGGCGTCTGGAGGATTTCGACTCCGTCCTGCGCTACTACCACGGCCTGCCCGTCGACGCGCCGGTGGACCGAAAGCTCGACATCTACCTGATGCGCAGCGTGGAGGACCTGCAGCGGTCCTTCGGCACGGGCTCGTTGATCGCCGGCTTCTACAGTGCGGACGACGATGACGTCTTCGCGGCGGCCTATCGCTCCCGGGACAAGGACGATCGCGACGAGACCCTGTTCCACGAGTACGTGCACCACTTCATGGCGCAGTACTTCCCCTATCCCTATCCGGCCTGGCTGAGCGAGGGATGGGCGGAGTACTTCTCCACCACCGACATCCGCGCCGATCGGATCGACGTCGGCAACGCCGGCGACCGGGCGTACAGCCTCAGCCTCGACTGGGTGCCGATCGAATACCTGCTGGGCAAGACCGCCTGGGGCCTGAGCGCGGAAAAGGGGGCCGCCTTCTACGCCCAGGCATGGCTGTTGACCCACTACATGCAGGCCGACGCCGGCCGCCAGAAGCAGCTCGGCGCCTACATGCGGGCCGTGGCGGAGGGCCAGGATCCGGTGAAGGCCATGGAGGTCGCGACCGGCGCCGACGTCAAGGCGCTGGAGCGCGAGCTGCGCGCCTATGCGCGCAAGCCGCTGGGCTATGTGCGCCACGGCCGCCAGGTGATCCCGCGTGCGGTGACGGTCACGACGATGCCGGCCAGCGCTGACGACCTGCTGATCCTGCGCCAGCGCGTCCTGTGGTCGTTCGACGAGAAGGAAGCGCCCGCTTATCTGGCGAAGGTGCGTTCGGCGGCGGCTAGGCACCCGGGCGATCGCTTCGCCGAGCTCACCCTCGCCAGGGCAGAGATCGACCACGGCGACCCGTTGGCGGCGGAGGCCCTGCTGGGGCGGCGGCTCGCGGCCGATCCGAATGATGTGGAAGTTCTGCGCCTACTGGCGCGCAGCAAGCTGAAGGCGGGTCGCGCCGACGGCGCCCGACGGGCGGCGTTGTTCGCCGAGGCCCGGCCGCTGCTGGCCAAGGCCATCAAGGCCGACCCGGACCACTACCAGACGCTCTACGCCTACGCCCTCGCGCGCTCGACCGATCCGGACTATCCGTCCGAGAACACGCTCGACGTCCTCTTGCTGGCCAACCAGATCGCGCCGCAGGTGGAGACCATCGCATTCGAGACCGCCAGGGCGCTGGCCGCCCGAGGACGGACGGATGAGGCCACGGTGAAGCTGAGGCTGCTGGCCAACGCGCCGCACAGCGGGCCGGTGGTCGAAGCGGCGAAGGCGGAACTGGAGCGGCTCGCCGGCAAGAGCTCCCCGGCCAAGGCCGCCGCGACGGGCGGTGGCGGACAGGGCTCAGCCGGCTAGCCGGGCGCGGCCCGCGCGCAGGGCCGCGTTGCCACGCAGCCCTGCGTCGGCTAACCCGGCGGCCGCATGTCCAAGACCTCTCCCGCCGCCGAAGCCGCCCGCCGTCGCACCTTCGCGATCATCTCGCACCCCGACGCCGGCAAGACGACGCTGACCGAGCACCTGCTGCTGGCCGGCGACGCCATCCGGGCGGCCGGCGCGGTGCGCGCGCGCGGCGAGAACCGCCGCACCCGCTCCGACTGGATGAAGATCGAGCGCGAGCGCGGCATCTCCGTCTCGGCCTCGGTGATGACCTTCGAGCACGAGGGGTTGATGTTCAACCTGCTCGACACCCCGGGCCACGAAGACTTCTCGGAAGACACCTACCGGACCCTGACGGCGGCCGACGCCGCGGTCATGGTGCTGGACGCCGCCAAGGGCATCGAGCCGCAGACCCTGAAGCTGTTCGAGGTCTGCCGCCTGCGCGACATCCCGATCCTCACCTTCATCAACAAGATGGACCGCGAGGCCCAGGACCCGTTCGCCCTGCTGGACGAGATCAGCTCCAAGCTGGCCCTGGACCCCGCGCCGCTCTACTGGCCGGCCGGCTCGGGCGGCCGCTTCAAGGGCGTGCTGAACCTGCAGGATCGCAAGTTCCTGCCCTTCGCCAAGAAGACCGGCGGCGCGGCGGCCGAGGACGAGGGCCATCCGGGCGCCGTCGACTTCGACAGCGCCGACATCGAGCGCTTCCTCGACAAGGCTGAGCGCGAGGAGGTCGAGGAAGGCGGCATGCTGGTCACCGACGCCTCCAAGCCGTTCGACCCGCAGGCCTTCCTGGAAGGCCACATGACCCCGGTGTTCTTCGGCTCGGCGCTGCGCCACTTCGGCGTGGATCAGCTGCTGCACGGCCTGGGGACTTACGCCCCGCCGCCGAAGATCGTGAAGGCCGAGAAGGCCGGGGCCGAGAGCCACGTCGCGCCCGGCGGCGACGAGGTCACCGGCTTCGTGTTCAAGGTCCAGGCCAACATGGACCCCAACCACCGCGACCGCATCGCCATGGTGCGCCTGTGCTCGGGCGCCTTCCGCCGCGGCATGAAGATGAAGGTGCAGAACACCGGCCGGCAGCTGTCCGTGAACGCGCCGATCATGTTCTTCGCCTCGGACCGCGAGCTGGCCGAGGAGGCCTACGCCGGCGACGTCATCGGCATCCCCAACCACGGCGTGCTGCGCGTCGGCGACAGCCTGTCGGAGACCGGCAGCCTGCGCTTCGCCGGCCTGCCGAACTTCGCTCCGGAAATCCTGCAGCGCGTGCGCGTGAAGGATCCGCTGAAGGCCAAGCACCTCAAAAAGGCGCTGGAAGGCCTGGCCGAGGAGGGCGTGACCCAGCTGTTCCGCCCGCGCATCGGGGCCGACTTCATCGTCGGCGCCGTCGGCCAGCTGCAGTTCGAGGTCATGGCCGACCGCCTGGGCAACGAATACCAGCTGGACGTCATCTTCGAGCCGAGCCCGTACGCGGAGGCCCGCTGGCTGGCCGGCGACAAGGCCGACGTCGAGGACTTCATGAACAAGCACCAGACGGCCATCGGCTCGGACATCGACGACCAGGACGTGTTCCTGGGCAAGTCGTCCTGGGAGATCGGCTACGTCGCCGACCGCTATCCGAAGGTGCGCTTCCAGAAGACCAAGGAACGCGGGTAGACGAGTCGACCGTGCCCGGCCATTTTCGCGACGGGGATGGAGGGGCGGATGCGGGTCGGAACTTGTTTCGCGGTGGGCGCGGTCCTGCTCGGGACGGCATTCGCCACCGCCGCGGCGGAGCCGGAGCCCGCACCCCGGGTGCGGGTCGTCACCAAGCCGGACTGGGCCAGCGTGCCTCGTTACCAGGACCTCGAGCCCTTCTACCCGGCCGAGGCGGCGCAGTTCGAGGTGGCCGGCAGGGGCGTCATCGAATGCCGTGTCCGCGCCGACGGCACGCTCGAGGCGTGCGCAGTCTCTGAAGAAACGCCGAGCGGGTGGGGATTCGGCGCAGCGACCCTGGCCGTGGCCCAGTTCTTCCGGATGCGCCCGGTCGGCGAGTCCCTCGCCGGCGGGCGGGTTAGAGTGCCGCTTCGCTGGACGCCCGAAGGCAACCCCGACAACCGCAGGCTTTGCGCCGCATTCGAGGCGGGCCGTCCGGGGCGGGACCGCAAGGCGCGCATCGCCGCCTTCCAAGCAGCGATGGAAGCGGAGGGCGAGGAGCCGGGGATGGCCAAGGCACGCGCCAACTATCTCCCTGACGTCGCCGATCGCCTGAACAGGGCCTACCCGGAACGCATGGCGGATCTGCTCGCCCAGTGCCGGGCCGCGAAAGCGGGCGGCTAACGCCGCTTCGGCGCGATCGAGATCTCGGCGTCGAACAGCGTGGGCTGGTCGCTGGTCCTGGCGCCCTCGATGGTCAGCATGCGCGCCTTGGTCGACACGCCGCCCGGGGCGGAGAAGCCGCCGGCCTTGCCGTCGGCGCCCAGCACGCGGTGGCAGGGCACGATGATCGGGATCGGGTTGGCCCCCAGCGCCCGGCCCACCGCCTGCGCGGCGCCCGGTTCACCCAGCTCGCGGGCGATCGCGCCGTAGGTCCGCGTCTCGCCCGGCGGAATGCGCAGGGCCAGGTCGTAGACCCGCCGCTCGAACGGCGTGGCGGCTTCCAGATCCAGCGGCACGTCGGAGAAGTCGATCGGCTGACCCTCCAGCAGGGCGACCACCTGCTCGACCGCGCGGGCGATCTGCGGCGGCGGCGCCTGCTCCTGCGCGGCCGGACAGCGCTTCAGCAGCCGCGCGCGCGTGGCCGCGTCGTCGCCCTCGGGCAGGGACACGGCCGCCACCCCGGCCTCGCTCCAGGCCAGGCCGCAGCGGCCGACCGCGGTGTCGAACAGGGTGTAGCCGTGGGTCATCGGCTCTGATCCTAGCATCCGGCCCGGCTCACCGCTTGCGGAACAGGACGCTGAGGTTGTTGGCCGGCATCTCCACCCGGCGGGTGAAGGCCAGGCCGTGGCTGGCGGCCAGCGCCTTCACCTCGGCCAGATCGCGCAGGCCCCAGGCCGGGTCGCGCGACTTCAGGCTCTGGTCGAAGGCCAGGTTGCTGGGCGCGGTCTCCACATCGGCCTCCAGGTACGGGCCGTAGAGGTAGAGCAGGCCGCCGACGGGCAGGACGCGCGCCGCCCCGGCCATCAGCCCCTCGGTCGCCGCCCACGGCGAGATGTGGACCATGTTGATGCAGACCACCGCGTCGGCGTGGCCGACCGGCCAGGTGTCCGGCGCCGCGGCGTCCAGCGGCAGGGGCGGGCGCAGGTTGGAAAGGCCGCTCGCCTCGCGCCAGGCCTCGATCGAGGCGCGCGCGGTCGGGTCCGGATCGGTCGGCTGGAAGTTCAGGCCCGGCAGGCCGGCCGCGAAATACGCCGCGTGCTCGCCGGTCCCCTCGGCCACGTGCAGGACCAGCCCTGACGCAGGCAGGACCGAGCGCAGCACCTCGAGGATGGGCTCGCGATTGCGCAGGGCGGCGGGGGAGGAGAGGGCGGCGGAGGCGGGCGCGTCGGTCATGTCCCGCCTCTACACCCAGGCCGCCGGGCCGGTCACGGCTGATGAGATCAAAACGAATGACGCCGCCCCGGGGGGAGCGGGGCGGCGTCGTCGTCGCGGCGGCTAGGGGGAGGGGGCTTAGTAGCCGCCGCCGTAACGTCCGCCGGAGGGGCGGGCGTAGCTGGAGTGGACGTAACCGACGCCCACGTTGTTTTGGCCGACCAGCACCCAGTCGCCGGCGTAGGCGAGAGCCTGGAAGTTCTGGCCGGTGTACAGGCCGCCCAGCTTGCCGGCCTTGGTCGAGGGGGCCGAACGCAGGTTCACGTTGGCGGTGGCCACGTAGGCGCCGCCGCCCTTGCTGAAGCGGGCGGGCGAGACCTGCGGGGCCAGGCGGTAGCCGCCGCTGGAATAGGTGCCCTTGGGCTCGCCCTTGTACTCGCGCTGGCCCGCGGCGGCCTCGTCGCGCTGCATCTTGCAGCCGGTCCAGGAGCCGGCGGCGGCCCCGGCCGCGGCCCCGGCCACGGCGCCGGCGGTGCGTTCGTTCTTGGCCACGTTGGAGCCGATCGCCGCGCCGGCGAGCGCGCCCAGCACCGCGCCGACTTCCTGCTTGCCGCCCTTGGCGTCGCAGTTGGTGATCGAGCCGACGCCGCCGCCGGTGCGCTCTTGCGCCGTGGCGGCCGGGACGACGCCGACGAGGGCGATCAGGGCGGCGCCGACGACGGCGGTGCGGAAGGTGGGGGACGTCGACATGTTCTTCTCCTCGGGGGCTGTCGTGTTCCGATATGGACAAGCTAGCCCGTCGAAGCTGAACGGCGCGCCGTGGCGAATTGTCAGGTTCTGTTTAGGTTCGTCACCACCGGAACCCGGGTCGCCGGACGCCGCTTTTCCTACGCTTCCAGAACGAGGAGAGGACCATGGACCGCAAGGCGCGCGCCGTCTGGCGCGGAACCGGCAAGGACGGCGGCGGCGAGCTGACCAGCGCCTCGGGCGTGCTGTCGGCGACGCCCTACAGCTTCAAGACCCGCTTCGAGAACGAGCCCGGCACGAACCCCGAGGAGCTGATCGCGGCGGCGCACGCCGGCTGCTTCTCCATGGCCCTGGCGTTCCAGCTGCAGGGCGCGGGCTTCCCCCCCGAAGAGCTGCAGACCGAGGCGGTGGTGACCCTGGAGCCGGACGGCCAGGGCGGCTTTCACATCAGCCGCTCGGCCCTGACCCTGAAGGCCAAGGTCCCCGGCGTCGACAAGGCCAAGTTCGACGAGCTGGCCGGCCTGGCGGAGAAGACCTGCCCGGTGTCGCGGGTGCTGAACGCCGAGATCACCCTGAACGCCACCCTGGCCTGAAAGCCGGGGCCGAAAAGAAAGTGGCCCCGGAGCAGGCTCCGGGGCCGGTTCGGTTCATCTGGCGCGGATCACCAGGGGCGATCGGGCCCGCGGAAATGGCCGCCGCGTTCCCAGTGGCCGCGCTCCCAATGGCCGCGGTCGTCGCGCTGCTCGCGCATCTCGTCCATGCGACGGCGCCGTTCGGCGTCGTCGTCGCCGAACCAGCTCTTCACCTCGTCGCCGGCCCGGTTCATGAAGTTGCGGTCTTCCCGACCCTGACCGCGCCAGCCCTCGCCACGGTCGTAGCCGCCGTAGTCGCGGCCGTGCCAGCCCTGATGGCGCTCGTAGGCGCCCTGGCCCCAGCGCGCCTGCTCCTGGCCGTAGGCGCCATAGCCCTGGGCGCCGTAATAGCCCTGCGGCGTCGCGCCCGAGCCGTAATAGCCGCCGTAGCCCGGCGCGCGCTCGTGGCCGTAGGCGCTCGGCTGGCCGCCGTACTGCCCGTATTGGCTCTGGCTGTACTGGTTCTGGCCGTACTGGCCCTGTCCGTATTGGCCCTGACCGTATTGCCCCTGGGCGTACTGGCCCTGCGCGTGTTGGCCCTGGCCGTAGCCCTGCCCGCGGCCGTACTCCCCGCGCCCGTAGTCGGCGCCGTAGGTCTGGCCGTAGCGGCCGTGCTCGGCGCCGTACCAGCCGCCGCCCTGGCCGTAGCTGCGGCCGTAATCCCGATCCTGCGCGCGGTAATCCCCAGTCCGGAAGTCTTGGCCCCGGTAATCCTGTCCTCTGTAATCTTGCCCCCGGTAGTCCTGGCCCCGGTAGTCTTGCGCGCGCGTTTCATGGCGCTCGCGTTCCGCCCAGGTCCGATGGCGCTCGTCGTCTCTCCACCTGTCGGCCATTCAACTCGCCTTTCCGCGCTGATCTTGGCTGGCCCCCGCCGCCTACCCGGGAAAACCGGAGGGGAAAGGGTCAGGTTCCGGCCTGATACGGCCTGTCCCGCTGAAACCCGGCGAGGGGCGTCGCGTTTGCTCATACCCGTCCCGAGAGGGCGCGGGCGTCCCGGGATGGGACGCCTACTGAGGACCGTCGATGTTCGACTTCGAACGCGAACTGAAAAGAATATTAGGCGTCGCAGCGGCTTCCGACGCGGCCGATCCCAGTCTGCTGGAGCTTCTGGACGCGCGCATGCTGGCCGGACAGGGCCGCGCCGCGGACATCGCCGCGGGCCGGGTCTCGACGCGAGACCCCCTGCCGCACCGCTTCGAGGCGGCCGCCATCTGGCGTGAGTACGCGCGCCGGACCGGCGATCCGGCCGCCTTGCGCAAGTCCGCCGCTGCGGCCGAGGCCGCCGGCAAGGCCTCGCGCAAGCTGAGCGACCAGGCCCGGGCGGCGCTGGAGCAGGGCCTGACCTGCCTGGCCGGCGCCGACCTGTTCGGCGACCAGGGCCTGGCCGACACCGCCCGCACTCTTCTGGAGGCGGCGGCGGGGCAGGGGCTCGACGCGGTGGCGGAAGCCCGGCTGGAGACCGCCTACGCTCGGCTGGCCGCGCGCGACGCGATCGGATCGGGCGACTACGCCCGGGCGCTCGAGGCCGCCGCGTTATACGATTCCGCCGTGCACAAGCTGGAGCGCCTGGCCGCCGACCGCGGCTCGCCGGCGGTGCGGCTGGAAGCGGCCGCCGCGCGCGTGGCGCGTGCGGAGCTGCTGGCCATCTTCGGCGTGCACCGCAAGGACGCGCGCCTGCTGGAGGGCGCCGCGCGCGACGTGGCCCAGCTGGTCGAGCATCTGGATCCCGACTACGAGCCCCTGACCTGGGCCCGCGCCGCCGAACTGTGCGGCGCCTGCCTGACGGCGCTGGGCGCGCTGTGCGTGCGGGTCGACCTGATCGCCGAGGGCGTCTCGGCCCTGGTCGAGATCGGCGAGCGCTACACCCGCGACCACAGCCCGCTCGACTGGGCCCGCTTCCAGCACGCCCTGGGCCAGGCCCTGCAGGCGCTGGGCGAGGCGTCCGACAGCGACGCCGCCTTCGAACAGGCCGAGGTGTCCTACGACGAGGCGCTGGACGCCGCGATCGGCACGGCCCTGGTCATGCGGGCCACCATCGCCAGCGACCGCGCCGCCTGCGTGGCGCGCCGGGCCGAGCGCCGCGGCGACCTCACCGCCCTGGCGCGGGCCGAGGCCGCCTTCCGTTCGGAGCTGGCCGGCGCCAAGCCCGAAGCCGACCCGAGCGGCTGGGCGGTGATCCAGGCCAATCTGGGCCGCCTGTACGAGGCGCGCGCCGAGCTGCTGGGCGAGTTCCGCGAACGCGACGCCGCTGTCTACGCCTACGAGGCGGCGCTGGACGTGTTCTGCGAACAGGGCCTGAGGACCCTGGCCGTGATCGCCGCCGAAGGCCTGGAGCGCGTGCGCGCGGCGTAGCGTTCGCTGAACCGCGATTGCTGGACGTGACACCGTTCCCTCCGCCGCCTAAGTTCCCGGGGTGGGGGGATCCATGCATCGTGTCGCCATTTTCGCCGTCGTCGCGGCGGTGCTCGTAGCCGCGTCGGCCAATGCGGCGGAGCCCAAGGAAGTCCCGCCTGCCTGGGCGAAGAGGGCGTCCGGCGACCAGTTGTTGAGCTTCCTGCCGGCCAAGGCCGCTAAGGAAGGTCAGGACGGCAAGGCGGTGATCGAGTGCGACGTCGCGGTCGACGGCAACCTCCGGAATTGCCGCGTCATTTCCGAGACGCCCGAAGGGTATGGCTTCGGCGCCGCCGCGCTCCTCGCCGCGCCGCTGTTCAAGATGAAGCCCGCCACGGTGGACGGAAAGCCGGTCGTCAGGGCCGCCCGTATTCCGATCAACTGGGATCTGGAGCGGGGCGTCGGGGGCAAATCCTTCGACATGGTAACCCAGGCGGTCTGGCTGGAGGCGCCGACGCGAGCGGAGGTCCAGGCGGCTCGGGGCGGGAAGGTGGCGACGGCCGCGCGGGTCGTTCTGAACTGCGGCTTCAAACCGGACGGAACCCTCACCGACTGCGATGAGAAGGAAGCCAGCGAGCAGGGCGCCGGGTTGACGCCGGCCGCGCGCAAGCTGCTCGGCAAGTTCCGGATGGCCGGCGCCGACAAGCTGAAGGACACCCGCATTCTGGTGCCGTTCCAGTTCGACCCGGGCGGGAGCCCCGGCGTGGAAGATCGGCGCTTGTTGAGCAAACCCGCGTGGGCGCAGCGCGCCAACCCGGCGGCGCTCGCCTTCCCCGCCGCGGCGCGCGCCGCCGGTCTGAGCGAGGGGCGGGCGACCGCGGAGTGCCTGGTGGGAGCGCAGGGCGTGTTGGTGGACTGTCACGTCGTGTCGGAATCGGCCGCCAACGTCGGGTTCGGCGACACCGCCGTCGCCGCGGCGGCTCTGTTCAGAGCGAGCGCGTGGACGAACGAGGGCCGGCCGGTGGACGGCGCCCGCGTGCGGATCGGATTCCAGTTCGTGGACGAGGCCGACGAGGCACCCGCGGCAGCGCCGCCCGCGCCCGCCGCGAAACCTTAGGCCGCCAGGTCCGTCGACTGCCGGCGCACCCGCCAGAAGCGGATGGTGCGCAGGGCCGTCTCCTTGGGCAGGTCGCCGTACAGCTTGCCGTACTCCTGGGCCCGGCCCATGGCGTCGGCTTCCTTGCTGAGCAGCACCACCGCGTAGGTCAGGAACAGCGCCCGGTCGAGGTCGGCCGCCTTGCAGACGATGGCCAGGGCGTCGAGCTCCTGCCGCTCGACGATGTGACGGGCGGTGTGGAAGTCGATGTCGGCCAGCTGGGCCAGGGCGACCAGGAACTGGGTCATGCCGCCGGAGCGCAGGAAGCGGGCCAGCACGCGCGGGGTCAGCTCGCCGGCGTCGCGCAGCTCGCGGATGTAGGCCTCGGCCGCGTCGTAGTCGGCCGGCAGGGCGCCGTCCTTGGCCGCGACCGTGCGGCGGCCGTTGGCCAGGGCCTTTTCCAGGGCGGCCGGATCCAGCTTGGCGTTCTCGTCGAGGATGCGCTGGCGCAGGCGCGCCTCGGCCACGAAGTACAGCTCGTTCAGCAGGTCGGGCGGCAGGGTGCCGCGGTTGATGGCGGCCTCCTGCAGGTCGGGGTTCGAGGCGGCGCGATCGACCACGGTTTCCGAGGCCTGGCGCGACAGCTCCGCGCCGTCGTTGCGCAGCAGCACGCCCAGCGTTTGGTCGTCGCCGCGCTCCACGATCACGTCCGACACCCGCTCGGACACGTGGTCACGGCGCGAGACCGCCTGCAGGTGGCCCTGGCCGTGCTTGCGCACGACCTCCAGCAAGTCCTCTTCGGTCAGGGCGGTCGAGCGGGTCAGGATCGGCTCGGCGACCGCCAGGGTGTCGTTGGCGAGCCGCCGGATCAGGCCGCGCGGCGCCCGTTCGGCGTCGGCGAAGCGTAAGCCCAGGTCGGCGCGCACCTGCTCCTCCATCTCCGAGGAGAGCTGGGTCAGCACGCTGTCGAACAGCTGCATCTCCGGCTCCGTGGCCGGCTGCTGGTGCGTGAAGAACAGGTCCGTGACCTCGCGCAGCAGCTCGCGCCGGCGGGGGCTGGAGTCCTCCTTGGCGAGGGCGATGAGGTCGACGAGTTTGGAGCCGCTCATGCTTCGGATGCTCAGTTACTCAGGGTGTCCGGGGAGGCCGCTTCAGTGCGCAGGCGGCGCTCGTCGCGTTCGCTCAGCGGCTGGGGCGGGGGATCGGCGAGATCGACGGGCGGGCCGTCGAGGAAGAATTCGCTCGGCAACTGCGGCCGGTCGGGCGCTTCGCCGAAGGCGCGGTGCACCGAATAGCGGCGCGGCCCGTCGGGGCGCGCCGGCGCCTCGGCGACGGTCACGGGCGCGGCGGCCGGCGTCGTCGGCTGCGGGGCCGATTGGGG
>NZ_JAAIVC010000096.1 GCF_010975005.1 Caulobacter sp. 17J65-9
CGGCCGCCGCGCCCGCGGCCAAGCCCGCCGCCGCCCCCACGACCCAGCCCGCGCCGGCCGAAAAGCCGCTGGCCGCCGGCCAGGTGGCCGTGAAGGTCCAATGCCGCGGCATGCCCGACGGCGCCCTGAAGGACTGCAAGGCGCTCAGCTCCGAGCCGAAGAACGCGGACGCCGAACAGGCGGCCGTGCAGATCGCCTCGCAGCAGAAGGGCAAGCCGCCCGCCGATTGGCCGGCCGAAGGGCGGATGCTGGTGCTGCCGCTGGTCCTGACCCCGAACAAGGCCGGGTCGTAGGCGCGGGAGGAGAATCACGTGGCGGGCGTACCGGCCCGCCGCGCCCTCGCTTCGACCCGCGAATTTCGCCTTTCGGCCGCCCCTGGCGTAGAAAGCCGGGGGCGAGGCGCAAATAGCGCCGAAAGGTGGCTCTGACGCGCCTTGGGGCCGTTGACTTCGCCGCGTCCCTGAGTATGTTCCGCGCCTCGAATTTCAGCGGCCGTGGCCGCCGAGGAGTCCCGCCATGGCCAAACCGGCTTCCATCAAGATCCGCCTCAACTCCACGGCGGACACCGGCTTCTTCTACGTCACCAAGAAGAACGCCCGCACCAAGACCGAAAAGATGGTGCTGAAGAAGTACGATCCGATCGTGCGCAAGCACGTCGAGTTCAAGGAAGGCAAGATCAAGTAAGATCTCGCTTCCGAGCTGAGCTATTCGAACGCCCGGTCCGCAAGGCCCGGGCGTTTTTCGTTTGCGGCGCGGCTGAAACCGCCTCTCGACGGGGCTGGTTGCCAGCCGATGTCGCCGCCCCCGATCGAGCAGCTCTCGCTCTGGCTTCTGGCGCCTCTGCTGGCGCTGATGCTGATGGCCGCCCACGAGGTCGGCGTGCAGCTGCGCCGCTTCAACCTGCGCCGCGCCAAGGCCAAGGGCGTCGAGACCCAGGACGAGGGCTTCAGCGGCTATGCGGGCGCGATCATGGGCCTGATGGCCCTGCTGATCGGCTTCACCTTCGGCATGGCCATGGACCGCTTCAACACGCGGCGCACCCTGGTCACGGAGGAGGCCCTGGACATCGGCGCCCACTACCGGCGCCTGCTGACCATGCCCGAGCCGCAGCGCACCTGGCTGGCCAGCGCCCTGATCCAGTACCTCGACACGCGGGAGGCCTGGTCGGAGACGAGCGGTCGACAGCAGGTCGCCGCCGAACAGGCCGCCGAGGTGACCGCCCAGCGCCTGTGGCTGGACAGCATCGCCGCCCTGAGCGGCAAGAACGCCCCGCCTGACGCCGGCGCGGTGCTCGGCACGACCGAGACCATGCTGCGGGCGGCGGGGATGCGCCGCGAGGCCCAGACCGCACGCGTGCCGGTCAACGTGATCCGCGCCATGCTGGTCTACGCCGTGATCGCGGCGGTGTTCATCGGCTACGGCGACAAGCAGGGCCGCAGGCTGCTGATGCCCTCGACCATCCAGATGGTGCTGCTGGCGCTGGCCATAAGCCTGATCCTCGACCTCGACACCGCCCACACCGGGGTCATCCGGGTGGACGAAGGCCCGCTGATCCGGGTCGTCGAGCGGGTGAAGACCTTCGAAGCCAAGTGGCGGGCGGGCGAGATCCGACCCCCAACGGCGCCGACCGCGCCATCCCCCTCGCCGGCTCGCTAGTCCACCCCTTGCGATGTTCGACGACCAACGGTCTAGTTCGACCGAAGTCGTCGGGGGACGGGCCATGCGGTTGTGGATCGGCGCGATTGCGGCGCTGCTGGCGGTCACGCCGGCGCGCGCCGGGCCTATGGCCGACGCGGTCCGGGGCTGCCCGGACCTGACCGCCTGCCTGGCCGCTTTGGACCGGGTGGCGCCGGCCGAAGACACCGGCGTCTGGGCGAAGGAAACGGAAGAACTCGCCCAGATCCTCGCCAAGCTCGGACATCCCGCGAAGGCCGCCCTGCTGGCGCGCGCCACCGGAGACCGCCCGGGTTTGCGCAACTTGGCCGGCTCGATCCTGAGCGAATGGCCCGAGTTCACCCCCGCCGACGTGCCCGCCCTCGCCGAGGCCCTTCGCCTGGACCGGGGCGGCTGGGTCGCGCGCCCGTTGGGACGGATCGGGACCCCGGAAGCCATCCAGGCCTTGGTCGCCGATCTCGACACCCGGGGGCAGAGCGAGTTCGCCCTGCAGCAGCTGGGCGCGAAGGCCTTGCCCTACCTGCTTCCGTTGCTGGAGGGCGACGACGGCCGTCGCTACGGCGCCGCACGGGTGATCAGCGAGGGCGAATCGCCACCCGCCGCGGTGATCGACGAGTGGGCGCAGATCGCGCGCTCGCCCGACGAGACCCGGGGCCGACGCACCGCCGCCCTGCGCGCGCTCGAGGCGCTCGGCCCGCGCGCCCGTCACACTGCGCCCGTCCTGCGGCCGTTATTGGAAGGCCCCCCGCCCTGGCTGCGCGATCAGGCGTTCGACACCCTGCACGAGATGCGCGACCCGTTCCTGGTGCCGGCCCTGGCCGAACAATGCCGCCCGTCGGCGCCTCGCTTTGACGGCGATCCCTATCCTCACTGCGTACTGGAGTTCTCGGAATACGGGGCGGACGCGCTTCCGGCCGCTTCCGCGCTGATGCGGTTCCTGGCTTCCGAAAACGGGGCGGAGCGGGCCGCAGCCGCCTCTGCGCTGGGTTACGTGGACTATCGCCCTGCGACGCCAGACCTCGTCCGCGCCCTTGGCTCAAACGACTGGCGCGAGGTGTACGTCAGCGCGCGCAGCCTCGGTTGGCTCGGCGCAATTGAGGCCCTGCCGGAGCTCGACCGGGTCGCAGCCGTCCACTGGTTGCCCGAAGTCCGCCGCCAAGCAAGCCGTGCGGCCGTGGCCCTGCGCAGCGCCGACGGCCGGCTCGCACGACCGGCAGGCTTCCATACGACCTGGGACGTCTCCGATGGCGAACCGGCGGGCGAGCCGGGAACAGCGGACGCCTACGTCCTAGACGAGCCAGCCGCGTGCGACGACGACCGCTGGGCGTGGGATGGGAGGCGCTTCGACCTGCCCCGCGGTGAACGCGGGCTTCACAGCCTGCGCATTGGGGGCGGACGGCTGGAAGGGATCGACCGAGGTGAATGGGGCGGCGCCCTGACGTGGACGCCGACCGGCGGAGAGCCGCAGGAACTCCTCAAAGACAACGTCCACGGCCTGGCTGCGGCCCCCGAAGGCGCGGTGGCGACCTTCGGCCTTGCGCACATCGTGTCCAACTACGGCTATGCGCTTCGGGTGACACCCGACGCGACGGGCGGTTGGCGGCTCACCGAAATCGGCACGTTGCCCGGCCAGCCCGGTCCCCTGCGCGTGCTCGGTCGCGATCTTTACGCGGTGCACAGCGAGAGCCGGGTCGTGGTGTTCACGTCCAAGCGGATCCTCGGGCTCGCGACCTGCGCAGCTGAGTAACGCGGCCCCTAAGCCGCAGCCCGGGCGATGACGCGGTTGCGGCCGGCGGTCTTGGCTTCGTAGAGGGCGGCGTCGGCGCGGCGGAGCAGGCTTTCCGGGCTCTCGCCCTGGCCCGAGGCGACGCCGATGGAGATGGTCACCGACAGCAGTTCGCGCCCGTCGGCCACGCGGAAGGGCGAGCCGGCGACCTGGGTGCGGATGCGCTCGGCGATGTGGTGGGCGTCCTCCAGCCGGGTGTCGGGCATGACCACGACGAACTCCTCGCCGCCATAGCGGCACGGCAGGTCGATGGCGCGCACGTTGGTGGCCAGGCGCACGGCGAACTCGCTCAGCACCTCGTCGCCCACGTCGTGGCCGTAGGCGTCGTTGACGCCCTTGAAGTGGTCGATGTCGATGATCAGCGCCGCCACCGGCTCGCCGCCCTTGGCCGCCCGGCGCAGGAGTGCGGTCAACTGGCTGTCCATGTAGCGGCGGTTGTGCAGGCCCGTCAGCGGATCGGTGACCGCCAGCTCCAGCGAGCGGTCGAGGTTGTCGCGCAGCAGGTCGGTGTAGCGCTTGCGGCGGATCTGGGCGCGCACACGAGCGGCCAGCTCCTGGTCGTCGATCGGGCGGGCCAACAGGTCGTTGACGCCCAGGTCCAGCGACTTGACCGCCCTCGCCCGCTCGGCCGGCTCGTAGACGGCCAGGATCGGGGTCTGACGGGTGATCTCGTCGGAGCGGATCTGGGCGGCCAGCCGCAGGCCGTCGAAGCCCTTGGCCCCCAGATTGACGATGACCAGGTCGCACGGGCCGCGCGCGAAGAGCAGCGCCTTGTCCGGCCCGGCCTCGATCACCGGCCGGTGCTCGACCGCCAGCTGGGCGGCCATGCGCTCGGCCTGGCGTTCGTGGTCGTCGACGATCAGCACGCGGCCGCCCGCCCCGTTCAGGCGCGCGCCGGCGGTCTCGATGGCGCCCATGCGCCGGCCCGACGCCTCGCGCTGGCGCAGCTCGTCGATCACCAGCTTCAGGCGGGTCAGGGAGCGCACGCGCGCGAACAGCACCAGGTCGTCGACCGGCTTGGTCAGGAACTCGTCGGCCCCGGCCTCCAGGCCCTGGAGCTTGTCGTCGCGGCCGTCCAGCGCGGTGACCAGCACCACCGGAATGTGGCGGGTGAGCGGATCGTCCTTCAGCCGCCGGCAGACCTGGAACCCGTCCATGCCGGGCATCATGACGTCCAGCAGGATGATGTCGGGCTGGTCCGCGGCGGCCACGGCCAGAGCCGTCGGGCCGTCGTAGGCGGTCAGCACGTCATAGTATTCGGCCGCGAGCTTGGCCTCGAGCAGCCGGACGTTCGCCTCGACGTCGTCCACAACCAGAATGCGGGCGGTCATGGCGTCACCAACTCAGCCCAGATAGCGCCGCACCGTGTCGAGGAAGTGCACCACCGAGATCGGCTTGGAGATGTACGCTTCGCAGCCGCCTTCACGGATGCGTTCCTCGTCGCCCTTCATGGCGAAGGCGGTGACCGCGACGACGGGGATGTGGGACAGCTCGTCGTCTTCCTTGAGCCACTTGGTGACTTCCAGGCCCGAGATCTCGGGCAACTGGATGTCCATCAGGATCAGGTCGGGGCGATGAGCGCGGGCCAGGGCCAGCGCCTGCAGGCCTTCACGGGTCTGCAGGGTCTCGTAGCCCTGAGCATCGAGCAGATCATGAAAGAGTTTCATGTTCAGCTCGTTATCCTCAACGATGAGGACCTTCTTGGACATCATCCACCGAACCGCTTCATTCGGGCGCAGTCACGTGACGGACACGGCTGGCCTCTTCACGTATGTTCGTCGCACGACACTATTAAGGTCGGGTGAAGCTTGACGGTTCGTATCGGCGTAGACTTCGGGGGCACCAAGATCGAGGCGGCCGCGCTCGACGAAGACGGCCGGTTCCTCGTGCGCGAGCGCGTCTCCACCCCGCAGGACTATGAGAAAGCCGTGCGCGCCGCCGCCGCCCTGGTCGACCGGGTGGAGGCCGAGGCCGGCCGCCCCGGCACGGTGGGCGTGGGCCACCCGGGCTCGATCTCGCCGAAGACCGACCGGATCCGGAACTCCAATTCCACCTGGCTGAACGACAAGCCGTTCGGCCCCGACCTGGCCGCCGCCATGGGCCGCAAGGTCAAGCTGGCCAACGACGCCGACTGCCTGGCCCTGTCCGAAAGCCGCGACGGCGCGGGCAGCGGCGCGGGCGTCGTGTTCGCGGTGATTTTCGGCACGGGCTGCGGCGGCGGGCTGGTGGTGAACGGCGCCCTGATTCGCGGCCGCAACGGCTTCGCCGGCGAATGGGGCCACGGCCCCCTGCCCTGGGCGCGGGCGGACGAGGCGTCGGAGTGCTGGTGCGGGCGGAAGAACTGCCTGGAGACGTTTATTTCCGGCACGGGGCTGCAGAAGGACTTCACGCGGGCCACCGGCGAATCATGGACGGCGGAGGAGATCGTCGAGGCGGCGCGACTGGCGCCCCTGCCGGTGAACGGCGGGCACGACGCTTCCCTCCTCCGCTCATCCCCGCGAAAGCGGGGACCCAGTGAACCGACGGCTCCGAGGGAAGCGCCGACCTCCGATGCCGGCGAACAACCACCCGCCCTCAGCGCTCTGGGTCCCCGCTTTCGCGGGGATGAGCGGATATTGGACACCGCTCTGGCGCTGGAGGCGCACGCCCGCGCCGCGCTGGACCGCTGGATGCTGCGCACCGCGCGGGGGCTGGCCAATGTCTGCAACCTGATCGACCCGGACGTCATCGTCATCGGCGGCGGGCTGTCGAACGTGCACGAGTTCTACGAGCAGGCGCCGGCCCTGATCGGGGCCTACGTGTTCTCCGACACCTTCGAGACGCCGCTGGTCCCGGCCGCCTGGGGCGATTCGTCGGGCGTCAGGGGCGCGGCGCGGCTGTGGTCATGAAGGCGATCTGTCGCGACTGCCTGACGACGGCGAGCGAGCCCTTCCGCCGCTGCCCGTCGTGCGCCAGCCCCCGCGTGATCTCCCACGTCGAGCTGGACCGGCTGACCATCGCGCACCTGGACTGCGACGCCTTCTACGCCTCGGTGGAGAAGCGCGACCGGCCGGAGTTGCGCGACCTTCCCGTCATCGTCGGGGGCGGCAAGCGCGGCGTGGTGTCGACCTGCTGCTATATCGCCCGCCAGTACGGCGTGCGCTCGGCCATGCCGATGTTCAAGGCGCTGAAGGCCTGCCCGAGCGCGGTCGTGATCAAGCCGGATTTCGCCAAGTACAAGGAAGCAAGCCGCCACATCCTGGGCACGCTGGCCAAGCTGACCCCGCTGATCCAGCCGCTGTCGCTGGACGAGGCGTGGGTGGACCTGTCGGGCACCGAGCGGCTGAACGGCGGGCCGCCCGCCTTCCAGCTGGCCCGCGCCCAGCGCCAGATCGAGCGGGAGACGCAGCTGACCGTCTCCATCGGCCTGGCTCCCAACAAGTTCCTGGCCAAGATCGCCTCTGACCTGGACAAGCCGCGCGGCTTTTCGGTGATCGGGGCGGCGGAGGCCGAGAGCTTCCTGGCCACCCGCCCGGTGCAGATCCTGCCCGGCGTCGGCGCGCAGATGGCCAAGCAGCTCGCGGCGGCGGGACTGTCGACGGTGGGCGACCTGGCCCGGGCCGACGTGAAGGACCTGGCGCGGCGGTTCGGCGAGTACGGCCTGCGTCTGTCCCAGCTCTCCCGCGGTCAGGACGCGCGTGCGGTCGATCCGGAGTCCGAACGCAAGGGCATGAGCGCCGAGACCACCTTCAACGAGGACACCACCGCCCTGGCCCAGCTCGAGGACGAGCTCTGGCCGCTGTGCGACAAGCTGGCGGCGAAGGCCCGGCGCGACGGGATCGCCGCGCGGGTGGTGGTGCTGAAGCTGAAGACCGCCGACTTCCGGCTGATCACCCGCCGGCGCACCCTGCCCGTGCCGACCCAGACGGCGCGCACCCTGTTCAACGAGGGCCGGATGCTGCTGGCCCGCGAAGCCGACGGGCGCGTCGCCTACCGCCTGATCGGCATCGGCATGGCCGAGCTGGTCGACGCCGCGGACGCCAAGGGCGACCTGTTCGGCGACGGCGACGGCCGGGCGCTGAAGACGGAGACGGCGGTCGACGCGCTGCGAGAGAAGTTCGGCAAGGCGGCGGTGACGACGGGCCGGGCGTTGAAGCGCTGAGCCTCCTTCTCCCCTTGAGGGAGAAGGACGGAGCCCGCGCGCCGGAGGGCGCCAGCCCGCAGGCCCGCGCGGGAGGATGAGGGGTCGCACGGCCGGCGGCGGCGAAACCCCTCACCCTCCCACGCAGACCTGCGCCCGCTCTCGCGGGCTCCGGTGCGCGGGTCCCTCCCTCTCCCTCAAGGGGAGAGGGATCGCGTTCAGCTCGTCGCTATCACTTCGCAAACACCGGCCGCTTGATCAGCCGCACCGCTCCCCGCCGCAGCACCGGACCGGCCAGCGCCCAGCAGGCGACCGCCAGAGCGGCGCACAGCGGGATGATCTTCCAGCCCAGGATCTCCGGCCGGGTCGGCACCTCGGTGACGCCCCCGAACTCGAACGGGTGCAGCCACAGGCCGACATAGTCGGGGGTGAGGAACTCCAGCACCACCACCAGGGCGAAGGCCAGCGCGAACAGGTAGAGGCTGAGCGAGGCGAAGCCGATCACCGCCGCGCCGAAGCTGCGGGTGGCACGGTCCAGCACGGTCAGCAGCAGGGCCGCCGGGTTGGACTGGGCCAGGGCCTGGGTCATGCGCCAGTCCTGCAGGAAGGTACGGGCCAGGGCCTCGGGCGCGCCCAGCGCGGCCACGCCCGCCTCGCCGCGTTCGGCCAGGTGCCCGCGGATCTCCAGCACGATGCGCTCGCGCTCGTCGGCCGGCAGGGCCTTCAGGCCGGCGTCAAGCCGGCGGGCGTAGTCTTCGACGGCGGCGGTCATTGCTCGCGCTCCACGATGGTCGTCACCTGGGCGTGGAAGCGGCTCCACACCGGGCGCATCTCGGCCAGCAGCCGTTCGCCCTCGCCGGTCAGGCGGTAGTACTTGCGAGGATGGCTGGCGCCCTCGTCGAGCGCCCAGCGCGAGGCCAGCTTGCCCTCGCGCTCCAGACGGGTGAGCAGCGGATAGAGCGCGCCTTCGGTGACCAGCTCGCCCGCCTCCCCCGCCCCTTCCAGGATTTCGAGCCCGTAGCGCTCCTTGCGCCCGAGCAGCGCCAGGACGACCAGCTCGGCCGCCCCCTTGCGCAACTGCGTCTGCCAGGAACCGAGGTCCATCAGCGGGCCGGCCGGTTCAGCAGCAGGGCGGCGGCGCGGCCCAGCGGACGGGCCAGCAGCCAGCAGGCGATGGCCAGGGCCGCGCCCACCGGCACGATGTTCGAGCCCAGCAGCTCCGGGCCGGCCGGCAGGGCCTCGCCGATCATCAGGCCGAACTTGAGCGGCGCCAGCCAGAAGCCGACCTTGTCGGGGAGGATCGGGTCCATCGCCGCCACCAGGGCGAAGCTGACGGCCATGGCGTAGAGGCTGAACGCCCCGAAGCCGAGGGTGGCGGCGGCCAGGCCGCGGGCCGTGCGGTCCAGCACGTCGAGGGTCAGGTCGGCCGGGCGGACGGAAGCGAGCGCCTGGGTCATGGGTCGTTCTCCTGTGCGGGCGGGATGTCGGGTCCGGCCCATGAATACACGGTGAGGCATGATGCCTTGTTATGCAAGTTAACTTGCAGCAATGATCCCTTCGAGGGCGCGCCCGCCCCTCGCTGGACGCGGTTCGGCAAAGCCGTTAACCGTCCCGGCGGGAGGCGACGCGTCGCCTGGGGGAAGTCAGATGTCTCGTGCCCGGATGATCGCCGCCGCCTGTGCGGCCCTGTCGCTCTGCGCCGCCGCGCCGGCCCAGGCGGGCGCCGACCGCACGCCGCAACCCTATTCCGAGATCACCCCCGAGGCCGAGGCGCTGGGCGTGCGGCTGGCGCACCAGTTCTTCAGCACGGCCAAGGTCGGCAGCTGGTGGACCCAGCGGCTGAGCCGGCCGCTGACCGCGCAGAAGACCTTCAAGATCAAGTGGGAGGCCGGCGGCGAAGCCGCGCTGAGCGAAGCGGTCATCGAGGAGATGTACAACGACCTGCCCGCCCTGGAGCGCCTGGCCGGCCGCGAGTTCGCGCGCGGCATGCCGCTGGACCAGCTGAAGGCCAACGTCGAGTTCCTCGAGGGGTCGGCCGGCCGCCAGATGCTGGCCCTGGTGTTCGACCAGACGATGCGCGAGACGGCGCCGGAAAGCGCCAGCTTGAAGGAGACCGGGCTGCAGATCGTGCGGATCTACAAGCCCGAGCTGAACTTCACGCGGGCGTCGGACGACAACTATCAGCGGATCCGCAACTACCTGGCCTACTCGCACGAGGGCCAGACCCTCATGGTGCTGCTCAACCGCGCCGAGGACCGGATGGAGACGCTGATGCTGGCCGAACTGACCCCGGGCGTGGTCGCGCGCTACGAGGCCAAGATGGCCCCGGTGCGCGCCGCGCGTCCCGCCGCCGGCGGCAAGCGCTAAAGGGCGTCAGCCCAGCTTGATGATGGCGGTGGCCGCGGCGACCAGGGCGCCGACGATGGCGACGAACTGAACGAACTGAGCGTTCATCCGCTTGGAGATCTCGACCGTCTGGTTGGCGATCGCCGTTTCGATCCTCGACTGCATCAGTTCGAGATCCTGCCTGGTCGGTCGGGTGTCCAGCGCTTCAGCCATGGCGTCCGCGAAGGCGCGCCGCTGGGCGGCGGCGTTCTTCTGGGTAACACCGGCGCCGACGAGCTGTTCCTCGAAGGCCGCAGTGTCGAACAGGGGCTTACGCTGGACGCTCATGTCCCCTGGATAGCAGAAAGCCGAGCTTGTGGCGACGGCGCCGCCGCGCTGGATACGGGCGGAGAAACGCGCGTTTTTCTATGGGGACGTCACGCGCGCAGGCCTTGTCGATGCCGAGCGCTTCTCGCCGCCAGAGTTTCCGCCGCCGACTGGCCGCGGCCGGGCTGAGCGCGGCGCTGGCGAGCGCCCTCCCCGCCTCCGCCCAGACGCCCGAAGCCGCCCCGCCGCTCACTGAACCCGAAGCCCGCGGCGCCGAGCTGGCCCGCGCGTTGATGCAGGCCATCGATTTCCGCGGCTATCTGGTGCGTGAACTGAGCGGGCCGGAGTTCGCCGCGGCGCACGGCCTGGACGCCCAGCCCGGCTGGGAAACCCGCCTGCAGGCCGCCGCGGCCGCCGAAGTCGACGCCCAGGCGCCGCTGCTGGAGCTGAAGGCCGGCCGGCTGTTCGCGATGAGGTTCACCGCCCGCGAGCTGGACGCGGTCAACGCCTTCCTCAGGCAGCCCGGCGGCCAGGCCCTGCTGGCCTATGCGAGCGGGCTCGCCGCCGGCCAGGCCCCGCCGGCGCCGTCGGGACGGGCGCGGGTCGAGGTCGACGCCTTCTTCGCCACGCCGGAAGGCAAGTCGTTCAAGACCAAGGCCGAACATCTCGACGACCTGGCCGACCAGCTGAAGGGCGAGATGATGGACACCCTGGCGGCCGGCGTGGTCGCCCGCTTCGAAGATGCGGCGAACGCCGGGCCATAGCGCGCTGGACGACGAGGGGCCGCTTGCCTAGCTTCGCCCGTCTCGGGGGAGGTCATCTGATGTCGAACGCCACCACTATTCGCCGCGTCCTGGCGGCTGTCGTCGCGGCGGGTGGACTGGCGCTCGCCGGTTCCGCCTCGGCCCAAAGCGTGGACAAGGAAGCGCTCGGAACTTCGATCGCGCACGAGCTGTCGTCGGCGCTGAACTTCAAGGCCATGCTGATCATGGCCGCCCAGGAGCCCGACGGCGCCGAGGACCTGCTCGGGCGGGCGCCCAAGCCGGGCACCGAAGGGCTGCTTCAGGAAGCGGCCGTCGAGGAGATCGAGCACGACCTTCCGGCGATCGAGGCGATCATGGGCCACGCCTTCGCCCAGAGGCTCTCGGCCAAGGACATGCAGGCCGTCACCGAATTCCTCAGGACGCCGACGGGCCGCGCGTTCCTGAATGTCCTGGCGAACCCCGACACCGCCGGCCCCGCCATGCCGCAGGAGGACAGGACCAGGCTTCTCGCCTTCATGGAGACGCCGGCCGGCCAGGCCTTCACGGCCATGCTGGACGACATCGAGACCGTCCTCGACACCATGGAGACGGAAGTCATGGCCGAACTTACGCCGGGCGTGGTGCGCCGCTACGAGGCCAAGCTCGCGACAGCCGGCAAGTAGCCTCAGCCGTTCGACTTCAGGATCTCGAAGATGGTCGGGATGCCGTAGATCAGGAACAGCACCAGCGCGATCGACGACAGCACCGCGGCGACGATCAGCGTGCTCTTCGGCCGCTCGCGCTCGACGGGGTGGTGGTCGTGGTGATGGTGGATGTGGGCGGCCATGGCAGCCTCCTCGCGACGCCCCTCATCGCAGAACGTGACCCCGGTCCCGACGTTCCGCGCGCCAGCTTTGCTGGACGGCGTTCAGCCGCCTCGCTACCCTCGGTTGAACCTGTCGTAGAAAGCCCTGTCCGATGTCGAAGCTCCGTCGCCCGCTGGCCGGCCTGGCCGCCCTGACCGCCGTCGCCGCCCTGGCCGCCGCCGCTCCGGCCGCCGCGCGCGACGCGCAGACCGACGCGCTCGGGACCGAACTGATCCACACCCTGCTGGCGCCGATGGATCTCAAGCAGGTCATGATCAAGGGCATGGAGTCGGAGTTCGGCGATCTGGCCAAGAACGGACGCCCGGAGTGGCCGGCCCTGATGGTCGAGGCGGCCAACGAGGAAATCGACCACGACCTTCCCGCCATCGAGCGGCTGTTCGGTCACGCCCTGGCCGAGAACACGTCCGCCGCGGAACTGCGCGAGATGAACGCGTTCCTGACCACCGAGGGCGGCAAGGCCCTGCTGGTCGTGATCGGGGACGCCGCCGCCGAGCGGCCGATGACCCCCCTGTCGAAGAAGGCGGAAAAGGACGTCGAGAAGTTCATGCGTACGCCCGCCGGCGTCAGCTTCCAGAGCAAGATGCAGCGCATGGAGAAGCTGCTCGCGCCGTACGCCCCGGATCTCGCCGCCGAGCTCGTGCCGGGCCTGCTGCGCCGCTTCGCCGACAAGGCCGAGGCCGCCGAGAACGCCCGTCACGCCGGTGCGGGCCGCTAAGGACGCGCGGCGCCTCTTCCGCCTTTCGCCGCGGCCCGCTAAGCAGCGGCGAAAGCTGACGGAGCGTCACATGTCCAAGATCGAAGCCCGCCTCGCCGAACTCGGCATCACCCTGCCGGAACCGCCGGCCGCCATCGCCACCTATGTCGGCTTCGTGCAGACCGGCAACCTGATCCACGTCTCGGGCCAGGTCTCGACCGACGCCTCGGGCGGCGTCAAGGGCACCGTCGGCGTCGACGTCGACTTCGACACCGCCGTGAAGGCCGCGCGCCTGTGCGGCGTCAACATCATGGCCCAGCTGAAGGTCGCCCTGGGCGACCTGGACCGCGTGGTCCGCATCGTGAAGCTGGGCGGCTTCGTCCAGGCCGGCCCGGACTTCTACGACGTGCCGAAGGTGATCAACGGCTGCTCGGACCTGATGGTCGAGGTGTTCGGCGACGCCGGCCGCCACGCGCGCGCCGCCGTCGGCGTCTACAAGCTGCCGGTCAACTTCGCCGTCGAAGTCGACGCCGTCGTCGAGGTGAAGTGAGCCGGGCGCACGCCCTGCTGAACGGCCCGGCCTTCGCCCATCGCGGGCTCTGGAGGCCGGGCGGACCGCCCGAGAACTCGCTGGCGGCGTTCGACGCCGCCTGCGAGGCCGGCTACGGCATGGAACTCGACGTGCGGCTGTCGGCCGACGGCGAGGCCGTGGTCTTCCACGACGACACCCTGGGGCGCCTCACGGGGCGCCAGGGCCGGGTCGACGCCCTGACCGCCGGCGAACTGGCCGGCGTGCGGCTGGGCGCGACGACCGAGACCATTCCCTCCTTGCGCCGCGTGCTCGACCTGGTGGGCCGGCGCGGCGTGATCCTGATCGAGCTGAAGACGCCGGTGGGCCGCGAGGGCCGGCTGGAACGCCGGGTCGCCGACCTGCTGGCCGATTTCCGGGGCGAGGCCATGGCCATCGGCTTCAACCCGGCGGCGGTGGGCCTGATGCGGGCGCTGGCGCCGCGCCTGCCCCGCGGCCTGAACGCGTCCGGCCACGTCGACGAGAGCGGCCGCACGGTCGCGCCGGACCCCGAGCGCGCCTACACCGACCGCCAGCTGGAGCTGGCCGCGCCGCACGCCCTGATCCCCGGCAAGGACCTGCTGCCCGGCCGCCGGGTGGCGCAGCTGCGCGCGGCTGGCCTGCCGGCCGCGACCTGGACGATCCGCTCCCCCGCGGAAGCCGCGCGGGTCGAGCGCCACGTCGACAACATCATCTTCGAGGGTTGGCGGGCGTAAGATCTCCCCCCGAGCGTCAGCGCTGGGGGGAGCAGGCGGCTGCAAGCCGCCGTGGGGGGCTCCAGCGGAGCGCGCGGGTTCAGCCCCAACTTCCGCTCATCCCCGCGAAGGCGGGGACCCAGAGCGCGACGCATAAAGAGTCATCAAAAGCGCGGCTGAAGCGCAGTACGCGCCGGCCGACGGTCTCGCACCTGGGTCCCCGCCTTCGCGGGGATGAGCGGATGGGTGTCGGATAAGGCGCGCTCCGCTGGAGGGGCCCCCCCTCGC
>NZ_JAAIVC010000097.1 GCF_010975005.1 Caulobacter sp. 17J65-9
GTCGACCGCGACGGCCTGGACGCCGGGCTGGCGGCGCTGAAGCGGGTCGCGCCGCGCGCCGGCGCGGCCTACGCACCGCCCAAGCGCGACCTGCGCGTGGTCGCCGCGCCGCAGGACGTCGCTTCCGCGCCGACGCTGGCGGCGGCCGAAAAGGCGCTGCGTCCCCACCTGATGGACGGGGAGCTTTCGGCCGTGGTGCTGCTGGAGCGGCGCGACGGCGAACTGAAGGCGCGGCTGTGGTCGGAACGCGTGTCCGACGAGGCGGTCGAGACCGCCGTGCGCGAGGCCCTGCGCGACGTCATCCGTCGCGACAGCCTGATCGCCGCCGGGCTGGATCCGGCCACGGCGGCCTCCCTGGCCGATCTGAAGCCCAAGGTGGACGTGTTCTCGCCCAAGTCGGTGGGCGGCGGCGAGGTCTCCCTGCGCGACCGGCTGCCGGGCGTGGTCGGCTTCGTTCTGGGCATGCTGCTGTGGTCGTCGGTGATCAGCGGCGCCAGCATCCTGATGAACAGCGTCATGGAGGAGAAGTCGAACCGGGTGCTCGAGGTGCTGATGTCCTCGGCCTCCACGACCGAGATCCTCGGCGGCAAGGTGCTGGGGGTGGCGATGATCACCGCCACGGTGCTGGGCGTGTGGTTCGGCCTGGGCGCCTATGCGCTGCACATGCTGCTGCCGGGCCTGGCCGACGATCTGGGCTCGGTCCTGCTGGACGGGGGGCTTATCTTCTACCTCGCCCTGTACCTGGTCGGCGGCTACCTGATGTACGCCATGGTGTTCGCGGCCATCGGGGCGTTCTGCGAGACGCCCCGCGACGCCCAGACCCTGCTGGGGCCGGTGATGATCGTGCTGAGCGTGCCGATCATCGTCATGCAGATGGCCATCCGCACCCCGGACCTGCCGCTGATCAAGACCATGTCCATGGTGCCGTTCTTCGCGCCGTTCCTGATGAGCGCGCGGGCGCCTTCGAACCCGCCGCTGATCGAGGTCGCGATCGCGCTGGCCGGCATGGCGGCTGTGGGCGCGCTGATGGTCTGGCTGGGCGGCAAGGCCTTCCGGGCCGGGGCCCTGTCGAGCGGCAAGTTCGACTGGCGCGGCGTGTTCGCCCTGATGACCGGGAAAGGCTGACCGCGAGGCGGGCGCCGAGACCGGCGCCCGCCTTCGGCCACCAGGTCTTGGACGCAGAAAAGGCCGCCTCCGGAGGAGGCGGCCTTCTTTGTCTTTAACGTCAAGGAGCGGCGGGAGACCCCGCGCTCGACCTCACGCGTATTAGCGACGGCCGCCCGGACGCGGCTTCGGGGCCGGCAGCAGGCCTTCGCGCTGCAGGCGCTTGCGGGCCAGCTTGCGGGCGCGACGCACGGCTTCCGCCTTTTGGCGGGCGCGCTTTTCAGACGGCTTTTCGTAGTGCACGTGGCGCTTCATCTCGCGGAACGAGCCCTCGCGCTGCATCTTCTTCTTCAGCGCCTTCAGGGCCTGGTCGACATTGTTGTCGCGGACGAAAATCTGGACCACGGTCTCTCCTTACAATCACCCGCCTCGCCGTGCAGTCATGGCGGGCAACGGAACCTCGAACCCGGAAGTCGGCCTTCCGTGCAGGCGGGCGGATATACGTGAAAGACTCCCCTGAGTCTAGGCGTGGCTCGCGCCCGCGCGGCGGCCTATGTTGGCGCCCATGATCGAAGACAGCGGCTGGGCCGAACGCAAGGAACAGGAGCTCCTGGAGGCCGCCATCGCGCGGGCGCCGGGGCTCGGCTGGAACGTCTCGCTGGCTGACGCGGCCGGGCGCGACTGCGGCCTGACCCGGGGCGAACGCGAGCTGGTGATTCCCCACGGCGCGCGCGATCTGGCCGCCCTGCTGTCGCGCCGTCACGACGCCCAGGCCATGGCCGCCCTGGCCGAGGTCGACCCCAAGAGCCTGAAGATCCGCGAACGCATCTTCCGCGGCGTCCAGGCCCGCTTGCAAGCGGCCGCCGCCGACGAAGCCGCCGTGCATCGGTGGACCGCCTTCCTGGCCTTCCCGCTGAACACGCCGCTGGCGCTGAAGCTGGCCTGGGAGAGCGCCGACGCGATCTGGCGCTGGGCCGGCGACACGGCCACCGACGAGAACCACTACTCCAAGCGCGCCATCCTCTCGGGCATCCTGGTCTCGGCGCTCGCCGTGCTGCTGGAAGGCGGCCAGGAGGCGGCCGACGAGTACGTCGCCGCCCGCATCGAGAACGTCATGCAGTTCGAGAAGTGGAAGGCTGGCATCAAGCCGTCCGAAACCGCCCGCCAGGTCGCCGAGGCGCTGGGGCGGATGCGTTACGGGCGGGCTTGATCTCCTCCCCGCTACGCAGGGGAAGAGAGGGGATCACCGCAGCGGCTTGACCCGGTTCACGTGGCCCATCTTGCGGCCGGGGCGGGCGTCGCCCTTGCCGTAGAGGTGCAGGACCGCGTTCGGTTCGGCGGCGATCTCGGCCCAGCGGTCGGCGTCGGCGCCCAGCAGGTTCTCCATCTCCACCGCGGCGCGCGCCTCCGTCGGGCCCAGCGGCCAGCCGGCGACGGCGCGGACGTGCTGCTCGAACTGGTCGCAGAGACAGCCGTCCTGGGTCCAGTGGCCGGTGTTGTGGACGCGCGGCGCGATCTCGTTGACCAGCAGGCGGCCGTCGGCGAGCTCGAACAGCTCCACCCCCAGCACGCCGACATAGTCGAGGCCTTCGAGAATGCGGCCGGCGATCTCCACCGCGCGGTCGCGGGTGGCGTCCGGCACGGCGGCGGGCGCGGTGGTGGTGCGCAGCACGCCGCCGGCGTGGCGGTTCTCGCCCATCGGATAGACCGCGACCTGGCCGTCGCGGCCGCGCGCGGCGATCACCGACAGTTCGCGCACGAAGTCGGCGCGGGCTTCCAGGATGGCCGGCTTGGCGCCGATGGCGGCGAAGGCGACGGCGGCTTCGCCGGCGTCCTTCACCCAGGCCTGGCCCTTGCCGTCGTAGCCCTCGCGGCGGGTCTTCAGCAGGGCCGGCGCGCCCAGGCGTTCCAGGGCGGCGGGAATGTCGTCGGCCGAATCGATCGCCTCGAAGGCGACGGTGTCGACGCCGTGGGCGACCAGGAAGCGCTTCTCCTCGACCCGGTCCTGGGTGAAGGCCAGAGCCTTCGGTCCGGGCGCGACCTCGGTCCCGAAGCCGGCCAGGGTCTTCAGCGCGGCGGCGGGCACGTTCTCGAACTCGAAGGTGACCACGTCGCAGCTGGCGGCCAGCTGCTCCAGCGCGTCCTCGTCGTCGTAGTCGGCGCAGATCTCCAGCGACGACACGCGCCCCGCCGGCGACACCGGGCCGGGCTCCAGGATGGCGACGTCGAAGCCCAGGCGCGCGGCGGCCATGGCCAGCATGCGGCCCAGCTGGCCGCCGCCCAGAATGCCGATGGTCGAACCCGGCGGAAGCGGGAAATCAGCCAATTACTTCAGTCCTCGACGGTTTCGGCGACCGATTCGGTCTGGCGTTCGCGCCATGCGGCCAGCCGCAGGGCCAGGCCGGCGTCCGACAGGGCCAGGATCTGCACCGCCAGCAGGCCGGCGTTCTTCGCGCCCGCCTCGCCGATGGCCAGGGTGCCGACCGGCACGCCGCCGGGCATCTGCACGATGGAGAGCAGCGAATCGAGTCCGCTCAGCGCCTTGGACTGCACCGGCACGCCCAGCACCGGCAGTTCGGTCATGGAGGCGCACATGCCGGGCAGGTGGGCCGCGCCGCCGGCGCCGGCGATCACCACCTTGTAGCCCGTGGCCTTGGCGGTCTTGGCGAAGTCGAACAGGCGCTCGGGCGTGCGGTGGGCGGAGACCACCTTGGCTTCGTAGCGGACGCCCAGGGCGTCCAGCATGTCGGCGGCGCCCTTCATGGTCGGCCAGTCCGAGCGGCTGCCCATGATGATCGCCACCGGCGGCGTGGTCTTGCTCATTCGCGTGCCTTCCCCCGGCCCGGAAAAGCCGCGGAGTATAGGCAGGCGGGTCGCGCTCGCAACAAGGGAGGGCGCGCAACGGTCGAATGGACGCGGTTTTCGTCGCAGCGCACGCGATCTGACGCTGAAAGGAGCGGCTGAGCGGGCTCCCCACCGCCTGAAACCGGCGCTAGCATCATGCGGCGCGGCGTTCGTGACTCGCGCGTGGGAGCCTTTGATGACGTCCGAGAGCGTTCGCAGTCAGCCGGTCGACACCGACGACGTGCGCGCGTTGCGGGCGGAGGTCGAGCGGCTGCGCGCCGAGGTCGCCGAGCTGAAGGTGCGGGCCGAGACGGCCGAGGCCCTGGCCGACCACGATCCGCTGGTGCCGGTGCTGAACCGCCGGGCCTTCATGCGCGAGCTGCAGCGGGTGATCGGCGCCAGCCGGCGTTACGGCACCAAGGCGTCGCTGCTTTATCTCGACCTCGACGGCTTCAAGTCGGTCAACGACAGCTTCGGCCACCCCGCCGGCGACGCGGCGCTGAAGTGGATCGGCGAGCTGCTCACCAACAATCTGCGCGACAGCGACTGGCTGGGCCGGCTGGGCGGCGACGAGTTCGGCGTGCTGATGCTCTACGCCGACGAGGCCTCGGCCAAGGCCAAGGCGGCTGTGCTCACCCATCTGATCGCGGCCGGCGGCTTCGACTGGGACGGCGTCCCCGTGCCGCTGGGCGGATCGTTCGGCGTGCGCGCCCTGGTCGACCAGACCGACGCGGAGCAATGGCTGGCCGAAGCCGACGCGGCCATGTTCGTCCGCAAGCGGAGCCGCTGACGCCGTCTAGGCGATGATGTCCGGCAGGATCTGATCTTCCAGCACGCCGATCTGGTCGCGCAGGGCCAGCTTCTTGCGCTTCAGGCGCGCGATCAGCAGCTGGTCGGGCAAGGGCATGGTTTCGAGCGCACTGATGGATGCGTCGAGATCCTGGTGTTCCTGCCGAAGGGTTTGCACCCGGGAGCGGATGTGGGGGTCACCGGCCCGGGCGGTCGAATCGTCGTCGTTCATGCGCAGACTTGGGTCCCCTCGCGCGCGACCCCGGCGCGAGAAACCCGGATTATACCCGAGGGCGGGTCAGGCCGGAAGCTGGGCGGCGAGACCTTCGAGATCCGCTCGCGGAGTCACCCGGCTCCAGGCCTTCGACGCGGCGACCAGGGCCGGCCCGTAGGGCTTGGCCCCGCCGGCCGGCGCGGGCGAAAGCGCCTCCAGATCGTCCAGCAGGGCGCGTTCGGCGGCCAGCTCGGCGGCCTTGATCTGTTCGCGTACGGATTGCCGCGCCGCGTCGGTCATGTCGGGGATCGGGCCCTTCAGGGTGCGCCGGATGGCCCGGAGCGGCGAGACCGCCGCGCCGTCCCAGGCCCGCACGGTGTCGACGGCGGCCTCGAGGGTGTCTTCGTCCAGGGCGCGACCCTCGCCGGCGCACCAGGCGGCCCACAGCAGCAGCGGCACGTTCTGGGCGTGGGTGTCCTGCAGCAGCAGGCACCGTTCGCTCACTTCGGGGCGCGCATAGGCCGCCACGGCCCAGTCCCACAGGCGCATGTTCACACCCCGCTCACGGGACCGAGATCGCGGCCCCAGCGCTTCACCGGCTTCCAGTCCAGGCCGAACAGGTCGAGCGCGCGACCGACCGACTGGTCGACCAGCTCCTCGATCGAGGTCGGGCGGGCGTAGAAGGCGGGCAGGGGCGGAGCGATCACCGCGCCCATCTCGGTCAGCGCGGTCATGGTGCGCAGGTGGCCGAGGTGGAACGGCGTCTCGCGCACCATCAGCACCAGCGGCCGGCGCTCCTTCAGGGTCACGTCGGCGGCGCGGGTCAGGAGGTTGGAGGTCACGCCGGTGGCGATCTCGCTCATGGTCCGGACCGAGCAGGGCGAGACGATCATCCCCAGCGTCCGGAACGATCCGGATGCGACAGAAGCGCCCACGTCGGCGAGTTTGTGGACGACCGCGGCGCGCGCCTGCAGGTCGGAAATGGTCAGGTCGGTCTCGCTGGCCAGGGTCAGCGCGGCGGCCTTGGTGACCACCAGATGGCTTTCCACGCCAAGCTCTGCGAGGGCGTCCAGCACCCGCACGCCGTAGGCCGCGCCCGAGGCGCCGGATATGCCCACGATGATCCGCGTCGGTTCACCCACAGAAATTTCGCTCCGGATTCCGTGAAGTGTGGAAACGCATTGTGATTCAACACCCGAGCCTCACGGGTGTCGTCTGGGGATGTTCCGTACCTTTTTAGGAGGCGCAAGCCATGGCGATCGACGCTCGTATCCGTGAACTCGGTAATCGGCACCAGTCGCTCGACCTGGCCATCCAGCAAGAGATGGCCAGGCCGAACGCGGATTCCTTACGAGTTCACGAAATGAAGCGTCAGAAGCTCAGGCTGAAGGAGGAGATCCAGACTCTGCAGACCCGCTCTTCCAGCTAGATCTTCACCACTCGTCGCCGGCGTCCTCAGGCTCGGACGCCGGCGCTTCCTCTTCGCCGAACACCGAGGTCGATTCCGCCGCCGGGCGCAGGGTGGCGCCGCCGGTGCGCGCGTCTTCCTTGGCCTTCTTCTCGGCCGCCTTGCGGACCACGTCGTCCAGCTCCAGCTGGCTGACCAGGCCCAAGGTGACCGGATCCACCGGCTTCAGGTTGGCCGCGTTCCAGTGCGTGCGGCCGCGCACGCTCTCGATGGTGGCCTTGGTGGTGCCGAGCAGCTTGGCGATCTGGGCGTCGGCCACTTCCGGGTGGTGCCGGATGAACCAGGCGATGGCGTCCGGACGGTCCTGACGGCGCGACACCGGGGTGTAGCGCGGGCCCTTCTTCTGGGTCGACTTGGCGAACAGGTCGGCGTGACGGCTGACCAGCGCCTTCATGCGGTAGGCTTCGTTGCCTTGAGCCTTGTCGAGCTCTTCGCGCGACAGCTGGCCGTTGGCGATCGGGTCGGCGCCGCGGATGTCGCGCGCCACTTCGCCGTCGGCGATGCCCTTCACTTCCAGCGGGTGCAGCCCGCAGAAGTCGGCGATCTGCTCGAACGAGAGCGAGGTGTTGTCGACCAGCCAGACGGCGGTCGCCTTGGGCATCAGGATCTCGGCCATGGCGCGAGTTCTTTCGTTGTTCTGCCGCGCGAGCGGGGTCTGGAAACGGCGGCGCCCGGCCTTTCGGCCGGGCGCGGATCGAACGATCTATAGGCCGCTTCGTTGCCGAAGGGAACTGCGAACGGCGGTCTTCGCGCGCGATTCCATGTGATTTAACAGGCGTTCGGCGTGCCTCGACGGCTGGTCAGAGCGCCGGCGCGTTGCCGGCCCGATAGGCGCCGACGCCCTCGCCCAGGTGGGCGTTGTTGGCCTCGCGCAGCCTGGCGGCGGCCTCGTCGTAGAGGAACGGCAGGAAGGCGAAGCGTCGTCCGCGGGTGACCGGGGCGACGGTGTGGAGCAGGCCGCAGCCGAACACCACCGCGCCGCCGGTCGGGGCCTTGTACCGGCGCGGGCCGAACTCCGGGAACATCAGCTCCCCGCCTTCGTAGCCTTCGGCGTTCAGGTTGACGGTCACGGCGAAGCGTCGGTGGGCGGTGCCGGCGGTGGTGTTGTCGCGGTGCGGGCGGAACCAGCCGCCGGTCTCGCCGTCGTAGCAGGCCACCAGGTGGCGCTCCATGCGGGTCACCTGGAACTGGAAGGCCTTGGCGATCTCCGGGACGATCCGGCGCTGGATGCGGGCCTTGGCCGCCTGGATGACCGCGGCGTCCTGCAGCTCGTGGTCGGTCCGCCGCTTGAAGGCGTGATCCAGCACCAGCACGGTCTTGCCGTCGATCTCGCGCATGAAGCCGGAGTCCTGCGCCTCGCCCTGCTCGTAGATCTCGATCAGCCGGCTGCAGAATTCGGGTTCGAACACCCGCGGCAGGATCAGCACCGGGGCGTGGGTCTCCACGCCGGCGTGGTCCTGGGGCGGCGGCAGGGTGGCCAGCAGGTCCGCGACCGCCCCGATCCGCTCCAGCGGCGCGCGGGCCAGCACGCGCAGCATGGGATCCAGCAGCAGGCAGAACGGCCGGCAACTGTCGTCCTCGCCGGCTGCCCCGTAGAGGCGGCTGACGGCGCGCTCGAAATCCAGGAAGAAGCGCACGCCGGGCAGTCTTTCGACCAGACGGCCCTGCGCCTGGTCGTCAGGGTCGGTGCTGACGCCGAAGAAAGAGGCCCGCTCGTCGTCGAACAGCGGCCGGCGCGCCTCGACGGCGGCCAGCGCCGCCTGCGCCTCGGGCGAGGCGGCGGAGCCCAGGAAGGCCAGCAGCACGTAGCGGCCCGCGACCGTGTCGAACACGTAGCGGGGGTTGCTGGTCGAGGCGACCCGGAACCAGGGCGCCGGGTCGCCCGGCAGCAGCGAGGTGCGAGGGTCGGCGCTCATGGGGCCTCCGCGGACAGGTCCGCGAGACTAGCCGCGAGCGCCGCCGGCGCAACACGCTAGGGCTTGGAGCCCAGCCTGATGACGCTGTGGCGCGCGCCGCCGTGGACCGTGAACAGCTCGGCCTGGGTTCCGTCGGGCGAGATCACCAGCACCATGGTGGCGTATTCGGACCGGTTGGCGCCGCCGACCGTGTTCGGCTTCAACGTCAGCTCCAGGCCGCCGTCGCCCGTGGGCTTGCGATCGACCACCTTGCCTTCGCTGAAGACCGAGCCGCCGTCGCCCTGCTCGCTGACCGCCAGGGAGTAGGTGCCGTTGTGGACTTCGACGAAGTCGCCGCTGTCGGCTTCCCACGTGCCCTTGCCCGAAGGCTGAGCCAGGACCGGGGTCGCCAGAAACACTGAAATCAGAAACGCCGCCGCGTGCCGACGAACCAACGCACGCGGATCGCTCGACCGAGCCATGATCCCCTCCGTGCACTCTGAGCGCGAAGGTTAACACGAAAAGCTCGGCTGTAAGCCCCCGCTGCGAGGCCGGCCTCAGGCGGTCAGCACGACCTTGCCGACGTGGGTCCCTTCGTCCAGCCGGCGGTGGGCGTCGGCGGCGCGTTCCAGCGGGAACACCGCGTCGATCGGCGGCTTCAGCAGCCCCGCCTCGGCCCACGGCCAGACGTGGGTTTCAACGGCCGCGGCCAGGCGGGCCTTCTCGTCCGGGTCGCGCGAGCGCAGGGTCGAGCCGGTCAGGGTCAGGCGCTTGAGCATGATCCGGCGCAGGTCCAGCTCGACCGTCGCGCCGGCCTGGAAGGCGATCTGCACCAGCCGCCCGTCGGTGTTCAGGCACTCGAGGTTCCGCGACACGAAGTCCCCGCCCACCATGTCGAGGATCACGTCCGCCCCGCCGGCCTCACGCACGGCGGCGACGAAGTCGCCGGCGCTGGAATCGATCGAGAGGTCGGCGCCCAGGCTCTTGGCCCGCGCCGCCTTCTCGGCCCCGCGCGAGGTGGCGATCACCTTCGCCCCGGCGGCCTTGGCCATCTGGATCGCGGTCACGCCGATGCCCGAGGTCGCCCCGTGCACCAGCAAGGCCTGGCCGGCCTTCAGCCCGCCGCGCTCGAACACGTTGGTCCAGACGGTGAAGACGGTCTCGGGCAGGACGGCGGCGTCGACGTAGGAAAGCTCGTGCGGAATCGGCAGGGCGTGGCGGGCGTCGACCGTGGCGAACTCGGCGTAGCCGCCGCCGCCCAGCAGCGCCGTCACCTTGTCGCCGACGCGCCAGCGCACGGCGTCCTCGCCGACCATGGCCACCTCGCCGGCGACCTCCAGGCCCAGAACGTCGGAGGCGCCCGGCGGCGGCGGGTACAGTCCCTGGCGCTGAAGCAGGTCGGGACGGTTCACGCCGGCCGCGTGCACCCGGATCAGGATCTCGTTCGCCTTCGGGCGGGGAACCGGAACTTCGGCCAGGGTCAGGGCCTCGGCCGGGCCCGCGCCGCCGCGCACTTCGATCGCGCGCATCACCTCAGCCCTCATGCTTGCTTTCCCATTAAGAGCGGGGTTCACATAGGCCTTCGTTCCGGGCCGAGCAAAGAGGAGGGCGTATGTTTGAAGACCTTCCCCGCCCGACAGGCCGCGGCGCGGCCTTGGCGGACTTGAAGCGTGAGGATCTCGATCTCTACGGGGTCGAGGAACTGGAAGAGCGAATCGCCGTGCTGGAAGCCGAGGCGGCGCGCTCGCGCGCGGCGCTGGACGGCAAGCAGGCGAAGAAAAGCGCGGCCGACGCGCTGTTTTCGTTCAAGGGTTCTTAACGGTTGGCACGGCCGTTGCAGCGCGCCGGCCGTGACGAGGCGCGGGTCTCGTCTCGGCTGCACAGGGGGCAATGAGTTGATCGATCAGGACGCGGACATCTCCGTCGCCCAAGCCGAAACGGTGCACGACTTCGCCTGTTCGGAACTGTTCGACCGCACCTTCCGCGAAGGCATGGAGCTGGTCGAGGAGACCGCCGCCTACCTGGACGGCGACGGCCGCCGCGACTCCAAGCTTTTGTCCCGCTCCGCCGCCCTGGCCTATGCGGGCGAGAGCATGCGCCTGACCACCCGGCTGATGCAGGTCGCCTCCTGGCTGCTGGTCCAGCGCGCGGTCCGCGAGGGCGACATGGAGGCCCGCGAGGCCTGCCTGCCGCGCTATCGCCTGGGCGCCCAGGCCGTGTGCCAGGCCGAGCCCGGCGCTCACGTCGAGGATCTGCCGGCCGACCTGCGCGACCTGCTGGACCGCTCCGAGCGTCTCTACGACCGGGTGCTGTACCTGGACCGCAAGATGTTCGTGGACGGCCCGGTCGAGGAAGCCGCCCACCCGGTGCTGTCCCAGTTCGGACGCCTCCAGGCCGCCTTCGGCGGCTGATTGCCGAGCGCGATCGCGCTCGTTCCTAGTAGTATGGAGCCTTCCAGCGGAAGGCTCACGGGCCCAGCGGGGCGGTGACGTCCGCCGCCGCCGCCAGCTTGTCCCGGCCCTTCACGCCCATCGCCCGCGCCAGGTCGTCGTCCCAGCCGTAGACGTCGGGCCGGAAGGCGACGCGTCCGTCGGCATCGACGAACACCGTGTGATAGAGCAGCCGCACTGGCACGCTGCGGCCCAGCTCGACGCGCTCGGTCTTGCCCGACGCCAGGGCCGCGTCGAATTCCGCGCCCTTGCCGCTCTCCTCCGCCAGTTCCCGCGCGAAGTCGACCGCGCCCTCCACGCGCACGCAGCCGTGGCTGAGGTGGCGCTCGTTCTCCGCGAACAGGTCCTTGGAGGGGGTGTCGTGCAGGTAGATGGAGTGCGGGTTGTCCATGTCGAACTTCACTTGGCCCAGCGAGTTCTTCGGGCCCGGCCGCTGGACGATCTGGCCGTCGCGCCAGGACATGCCGTGGCTGCGCAGATAGCCGCCGCCCTTCGGGCCGATCTCCTTCCTCGCGATCGAGGCCGGCACCACCCAGGGCGGGTTCACCACCAGGCTGTTGAACGGCGAGCCGAGCGAGGGCGTGGGGTCCTTGGGCCGGCCGGCCACGACCTTGGCCACATGCACCGGAACGCCGTCGCGCCAGTAGGTCAGCACGGTCGAGGCCGTGTTCACGTCGATGCGGGTCTCCGGCACGATCCGGCTCAGCCAGCGGCGGCGTTCCAGATTGACCGCAATGCGGGCGGCGCGGTCGCCGGGGCTCTCGGACAGGGCTTCGGCGGTGTCGCCGCCGATCACGCCGTCGTCGTTCAGGCCGTGGTCGGCCTGGAAGCGTTTCACCGCCTCGACCAGATCGGGACCGTAGCGGGCCGGGGCGGGCGCATCGGCGGCCGACGCCGGCAGATAGCCCTCGACCGCCAGGCGGGCCTGGAGGGCGGCCAGCCGCACGTCACGGCCGCCGGGGACCAGCTTCGCGCCCTCCGGCACGCGCGGCCAGTCGGTCGTCTCGGCGAGCTTGCGATAGCTCACATAGGCTTCCGACAGGGCCACGTATTCCTTGTCCTGGGGCGCCAGCGAGGCCAGCCATTCGCCGACCTCGCCGCGTGACAGGGCGGCGGTCAGCCCCGGGGCGGGGTTCAGTCGATTGCCGTCCAGCTCCCAGATCGGATTGACGGTGGTCGGGTCGACCACGCCCGACGACAGCGCGCCGGCGTAGGCCAGGGCGGCGCGGGTCAGGCCGACGTCGCGCGCGGCCAGGTCGCCGCCCTCGGGCGGGATCAGCTTCAGGTAGGGGGCCGGGTCGAGGCCCTGGCGGTCGGCCTTGCCGATGGCCTCGGTCAGGGCCTTCGCGTCGGCTTCCGTCCAGGCGGCCTGATTCTGGCGCGCGGCGTAGAAGCTCCGCACCGACATCTCCCGCCCCTGCAGGGCAGCTTCCATTTCGGCAGGGGAAAGCGCGGGCGCTGAACGCTCGTCCGACTGGCCCAGGGCGTCGGCGCCGCAGGCGCTGGTGGTGAAAATCACCGCCGCGCAAGCGGCGTACATCAGGTGACGCGGCATCCTCTACTCGTACAGAACTACCCGTCCTGAACGCGTAGCGTCACGATAGGTGGCGACCCCTAGGTGAATATCGTCGGAGTCCCAGCGATCGACTTACGGGCCGACGTCGGTCGGATCCTGCACGGTGGTGCCGCCCGGCAGATAGACGTCGATGCCCAGCGCCTGAGCCAGCTTGGCGTCGCGGCCGTAGACGTCCGGACGGAACGCCACCCGGCCCTGGCCGTCGACGAAGGTGGTCCAGTAGAGCAGGCGCACGGGGATCGAGCGCGACAGCTGGACCCGCTTGGTCTCGCCCGAGGTCTGCAGCTCGTCGAACTGCTGCAGGGCGGTCGGATCCGGCTCCAGCAGCAGGCGCGCGAACTCGACCGCGTTCTCCACGCGCACGCAGCCGTGGCTGCGGTGGCGCTTGGGGCTGGCGAAGGCGGGCTTCGACGGCGTGTCGTGCAGGTAGATGGCGTAGGAGTCCTGCAGCTCGAACTTCACCTGTCCGAGCGCGGCGTTCGGTCCGGGACGCTGCACGACACGACCGTCGTCGGTCACGTACATGTTCTCGGCGGCCAGGTAGCCGGGGCCCTTGGGCAGGATCTCCTTGGCGGCGATGCCGGCCGGGACGTTCCACGGCGGGTTGGCCACCAGCGAGCTGAATTCCTTCTCGAGGCTGGGGGTCTGGTTGCGGGAGGTGCCCACCACCACGCGGCTGGCGTGGTAGGGCGCGCCGTCGCGCCAGTAGACCATGATGGCCGCGGCCGTGTTGACCTCGATGCGCTCGGGCGCGAGCTGGCGCGGCAGCCAGCGGCGGCGCTCCAGGTTCAGCGCGATCTGGCGGGCGCGGTCCTCGGCGGTGGCGGCCAGGGCGGACTGGGTGTCGCCCCCGATCACGCCGTCGCCTCCCAGGCCGTGGCGGACCTGGAAGCGCTGGACGGCCTCGACCAGCGCCGGGTCGTAGGTCTCGACCTCCAGGGTGTCGGCCAGGTCGCCCTCGGCCACCAGGCGCGCGACCAGGGCCGGCAGGCGCGGGTCGGCGTCGCCGGGGCGGATCACCGCGCCGGGTTCGAACTTCGGCCAGCCGCCCTTGGCGGCCAGGTCGCGGTACTTCAGATAGCCGGCCGACAGGTTGGTGTAGCCGAGGTCGCTGGGGGCCAGGCTGTCCAGCCAGGCGCGCACGCCGGTCCCGTTCAGCGCGTTCTGCAGGCCGGTGGCGCCGTCCAGGCTGTTGCGGCGCAGCTCCCACAGGTTCTCGACCGTCGACGGGTCGACCCGGCCCAGCGCCAGGGTCTTGGCGTAGAGCAGGGCCGCGCCGGTCAGCCGGGCGTCGCGATCCAGGTCGCGCGTCTTGCCCAGAACCGGCACGTAGCTCTTCGGGTCGAGGCCGTGCTTCTGGGCCTCGTTCAGGACCGCCAGCAGCTCGGCCTCGCTGGTCTTGTTCCAGGCGGTCTTGTCCTTGCGGGCGACGTAGAAGCGTCGCACGTCGGCGGCGACCTCGGCCGGCACGGCCGGCAGGTAGGCGTCGACCGCAGTGCGGGGCAGCGGCGCCGGCGGCGCGGGCGGGGCCTGCGGCACGACCATCTGCGGCGTCGTCGCGGCCGGCCTGGCCGTCGGTACGACGGGCTTGCC
>NZ_JAAIVC010000098.1 GCF_010975005.1 Caulobacter sp. 17J65-9
GCCGCAGGCCGCCACGCCCGCCGCTCCGGCCCCGGCCCCGACCCCGGCCAAGCCGGCGGTCGAGCTGCACGACCCGGAGATCCCGGCCGGCGCCAAGCTGGTCAAGACCACCGTGCGCGACGCGCTGCGCGACGCCATGGCGGAAGAAATGCGCCGTGACGGCGACGTCTTCCTGATGGGCGAGGAGGTCGCGCAGTACCAGGGGGCCTACAAGGTCTCCCGCGAGCTGCTGCAGGAGTTCGGCGACAAGCGCGTCATCGACACCCCGATCACCGAGTACGGCTTCGCCGGCGTCGGCGTGGGCGCGGCCATGGCCGGCCTGAAGCCGATCGTCGAGTTCATGACGTTCAACTTCGCCATGCAGGCGATCGACCACATCATCAACTCGGCCGCCAAGACCCTGTACATGTCGGGCGGCCAGATCCGCTCGTCGATCGTGTTCCGCGGTCCGAACGGCGCGGCCGCCCGCGTGGGCGCCCAGCACAGCCAGGACTACTCGTCCTGGTACGCCCACGTGCCGGGCCTGAAGGTCGTGGCGCCCTACGACGCCGCCGACGCCAAGGGCTTGCTCAAGGCCGCCATCCGCGATCCGAACCCGGTCGTCTTCCTCGAACACGAGATGATGTACGGCATCGAGTTCGACGTGCCGGAGGTCGAGGACTGGATCGTCCCGATCGGCAAGGCCAAGGTCCGCCGCGAAGGCACGGACGTGACCATCACCGCCCACTCGCGGATGGTCGGCCTGGCCCTGAAGGCCGCCGAGGCGCTGGCCGCCGAAGGCATTTCGGCCGAGGTCGTCGACCTGCGCACCCTGCGTCCGCTGGACACCGACACCATCGTCGCCAGCGTGAAGAAGACCAACCGCCTGGTCACCGTCGAGGAAGGCTGGGGCCCGCACGGCGTCGGCGCCGAGGTGGCCATGCGCGTGGTCGAGCAGGCGTTCGACTATCTCGACGCCCAGCCGGCCCGCGTGCACGGCGAGGACGTCCCGATGCCCTACGCCGCCAACCTCGAGGCGCTCACCCTGCCGACGGTCGAAAAGGTCGTCGCGGCGGTGAAGTCCGTCACCTACCGGTAAGGAGCGCAGGCCATGACGGACATCCTGATGCCCGCCCTGTCTCCGACCATGGAGGAGGGCGCGCTCGCCAAGTGGCACGTGAAGCCGGGCGACACCATCGAGGCCGGCCAGGTCATCGCCGAGATCGAGACCGACAAGGCGACCATGGAGGTCGAGGCGGTCGACGAGGGCGTGGTCGAGGCGATCCTGGTGCCGGAAGGCGCCCAGGGCGTGAAGGTCAACACGCCGATCGCGCGGCTGAAAGGCGAGGGGGCTCCGGCCGCCAAGCCGGCCCGCCAAGGCGCCTCGGCGGCTCCGGCCGCTGCGCCGAAGGCTGAGGCTCCCAAGGCCGAAGCGCCGAAGCTGGCCGCCGCGCCGGCGCCGCTGGCCGCCAAGGCCGACGGCCAGCGCGTGTTCGCTTCGCCCCTGGCCCGGCGTCTGGCCCAACAGGCCGGCCTGGACCTGAAAGCGGTGCAGGGCTCCGGCCCGCGCGGCCGCATCGTCAAGCGCGACGTCGAGGCCGCCGCCTCCGGCAAGGCTCCGGCCGCCAGGGGCGCGCCCGCCGCGGCCGAGCCGCGCCAGGTGCTGTCGCTGGAGCAGATGGGGATCAAGCCGGGCTCCTACGACCTGATCCCGCTGGACGGCATGCGCCGCACGGTGGCCAAGCGGCTGACCGAGAGCTTCCGCGACGTGCCGCACTTCCCGCTGACGATCGACGTCGAGATCGATCGCCTGCTGGAGGCCCGCACCCGCATCAACGCCATGCTGGAGAAGCAGGGCGTGAAGGTCTCGGTGAACGACATCGTCATCAAGGCCGCGGCCCACGCGCTGAAGGCGGTGCCGGAAGCCAACGCCAGCTACACGCCCGACGGCATCGCCATGCACCACAACGCCGACATCTCGATGGCGGTGGCGATCGACGGCGGCCTGATCACCCCGATCATCTTCAAGGCCGAGACCAAGTCCCTGTCGCAGATCGCGAAGGAGACGAAGGACCTGGCCGAGCGGGCCCGCTCGCGGAAGCTGAAGCCGGAAGAATTCCAGGGCGGCACCTTCTCGGTGTCCAACCTGGGCATGTTCGGCATCAAGCACTTCGCCTCGATCATCAACGAGCCGCAGGGCTGCATCATGTCGGTCGGCGCCGGCGAGCAGCGTCCGGTGGTGAAGAACGGCCAGCTGGCCGTGGCCACGGTGATGAGCGTCACCCTGACCTGCGACCACCGCGTGGTCGACGGCGCGGTCGGCGCGCGCTTCCTGCAGGTCTTCAAGGCCCTGCTGGACGATCCGGTGACCATGCTGGCGTAAGCCTCTGACCGCCCAGCGCCGTCACCCCTCGGGCTTGTCCCGAGGGCCCATGGCGGGGCTGGGCGCGACAGGCTTCGATGTGAGTGTGAGGTCGCGGCTCCCCATCTGACCGGGCGCAAGCTGACCTATGGGCCCTCGGGACCAGCCCGAGGGTGACGACTTTTGGAGTTGTGGCGGATGGCCCAAGACTTCGACCTGATCGTGATCGGTTCCGGCCCGGGCGGCTACGTCGCGGCCATCCGCGCCTCGCAGCTGGGGCTGAAGACCGCCATCGTCGAACGCGAGAACCTGGGCGGCATCTGCCTGAACTGGGGCTGCATCCCCACCAAGGCGCTGCTGAAGTCCGGCGAGGTCTTCGAAAAGCTCAGCCACCTGGGCGACTACGGCGTCTCGGCCGGGAATGCGTCCTTCGACTTCAAGGCCATCGTCGATCGCTCGCGCAAGGTCGCCAAGCAGCTGAACAGCGGCGTCGGCTTCCTGATGAAGAAGCACAAGATCGAGGTGATCGAAGGCACGGCGAAGCTGGAGAAGGGCGCGTCCGCCCCGAAGGTCGTCATCGACCTGAAGGCCGGCGGCAGCCGCACCGTCCAGGCCAAGAACGTCATCCTGGCCGTCGGCGCCCGCGCCCGCCACATCCCGGCCATCGGTCTGGAAGGCGACGGCGAGCGGGTGTGGACCTACCGCGACGCCATGAACGCGCCGTTCTTCCCGAAGTCGCTGGTGGTCATCGGCTCCGGCGCCATCGGCATCGAATTCGCCAGCTTCTACCGCGCCCTGGGCTCGGAAGTTACGGTGGTGGAAGCGCTGGAGCGCATCCTGCCGGTGGAGGACGCCGAGGTGTCCGCCGCCGCCCAGAAGGCGTTCGAGAAGCGCGGCCTGAAGTTCCGCGTGGCGGCCAAGGTCACCAAGCTGGACAAGTCCAAGACGGGCGTGACGCTGAGCCTGGAAGCCGGCGGCAAGGCCGAGCAGCTGCAGGCCGAGGCCGCCATCGTCGCGGTCGGCATCACCGCCAACCTCGAGAACATCGGCGTCGAGGCGCTGGGCCTGGACCTCGACCGCGGCCACGTGAAGACCGGTAAGCACGGCCAGACCAACGTCCCCGGCCTCTACGCCATCGGCGACTGCGCCGGACCGCCCTGGCTGGCGCACAAGGCCAGCCACGAGGGCGTCCACGTGGTCGAGCACATCGCCGGTCAGAAGGACGCCGGCGTCAACGCCCCGATCCCGGGCTGCACCTACTCGCAGCCGCAGGTCGCCTCGGTCGGTCTGACCGAAGCCGCCGCCAAGGCGGAAGGGCGCGAGGTGAAGGTCGGCCGCTTCCCGTTCCGCGTGAACGGCAAGGCCATCGCCTCGGGCGAGACCGAGGGCTTCGTGAAGACCGTGTTCGACGCCAAGACCGGGGCCCTGATCGGGGCCCACATGATCGGCGCCGAGGTCACCGAGATGATCCAGGGCTTCGCCGTGGCGATGACGCTGGAGACCACCGAGGAAGACCTGATGAACACCGTCTTCCCGCACCCGACCATGTCGGAGGCCATGCACGAGGCCGTGCTCGACGCCTACGGCAAGGTGCTGCACATCTGACCCCGGCCACAAGCTGAGCTTCGACGCCGCCCGGCCCCGCCGGGCGGCGTTTTGCTTTTGCGGAACCGCCCCCGCGCGCCTGCCGTTGCGTCTCGTTCGTGGCGTGCAGGAGACGCGTATGGCCAAGGTGCTGGTGCTCTACTATTCGAGCTGGGGCCATCTGGAGCAGATGGCGCGGGCGGTGGAGCAGGGCGCCCGAGAGGCCGGCGCCCAGGTCACGGTCAAGCGCGTGCCGGAGCTGGTCCCGCTCGAGGTGGCGCAGAAGGCCGGCTACAAGCTCGACCAGGAAGCCCCGATCGCCGATCCGCTGGAGCTGGCGAACTACGACGCTGTGATCTTCGGCGCCCCCACCCGCTACGGCGTCATGTGCGCCCAGATGCGCAACTTCATCGACCAGACCGGGCCGCTGTGGGCGAACGGGTCGACCATCGGCAAGGTCGGCAGCGCCTTCACCGGCACCGCCACCCAGCACGGCGGGCAGGAGACGACGTTGATGTCCTGCTACGTCACCCTGCTGCACCTCGGTTTCGTCATCGTCGGCCTGCCGTACAGCTGGGCGGGGCAGAGCCGGCACGACGAGATCACCGGCGGATCGCCCTACGGCGCGACCACGCTGTCGAAGTCCGACGGCTCGCGCCAGCCGAGCGCCAACGAACTGGACGGCGCTCGTTTCCAGGGCAAGCACGTGGCCGAGATCGCGATCAAGCTGTTCGGCTGACATTCGGCGCCTGTTACAGCTACAGTTCGTGCCTACATAGGGGGCATGAGCACTCCCTCGACCCCCATGCCGGCCGTCTTCTTCGGTCACGGCAGCCCCATGAACGCGCTGGGCGGACCGCACGCCGACGGCTGGCGCAAGCTCGGCGCCGACCTGCCGAAGCCCAAGGCCGTGCTGATGGTCTCCGCCCACTGGGAGACCGACGGGACGGCGGTCACCGCCGACGAAAACCCGCGCACGATCCACGACTTCTACGGCTTCCCTCAGGCGCTGTTCGACGTGCGCTACCCCGCGCCCGGATCGGCCGCCCTGGTCGGTCGGGTGGGCGAGCTGGTCGGGCCCGGCGTGCGCTGGGCGAGCGACTGGGGGCTGGACCACGGGGCCTGGTCGGTGCTGGTCCACGCCTTCCCGAAGGCCGACATCCCGGTCGTGCAGCTGTCGCTGGACCGCCGGCTGGACGCGGCCGGCCACTACGCCCTGGCGCGCAAGCTGCGGCCGCTGCGTGACGAGGGCGTGCTGATCGCCGGCAGCGGCGACTTCGTGCACAACCTGCGCACCTGGCGGCGCGAGCCGGGCGCGGCCGCCTACGACTGGGCCACGCGTTTCAACGAGGCGGTCAAGGCGGCGCTCGTGAACGGCGACCACGACACCCTGGTGAACTGGATCCGGCTGGGCGAGGACGCCCAGGCCTCGGTGCCCACGCCCGAGCACTTCCTGCCGCTGCTCTACGTCGCCGCTCAGCAGGACGAAGGGGAGGCGGTGAGCTTCTTCAACGACGTGATCGAGGGCGGCTCGATCAGCATGACCGGCGTGAAGGTCGGCTGAAGCGCGATCAGCGCCGCCGGCGCGTCATCCGGGCGTCGAGGTTCCAGGCGCCCGGGCCGGCGACGACGATGTAGAGGAACACGAAGCAGAACAGGATGGCCGCGTCGCCGCCGTTGTTGGCGGGGAATGGCCCCTGCTGGGCGTGGACCATCCAGTAGGCCACCGCCATCTGGCCCGACAGGAGGAAGGCGACCGGCCGGGTGAAGAGGCCGAGCAGAAGAAGCAGGCCGCCGAAGAACTCCAGCAGGCCCGCCCAGCCGGGCAGGACCGTCAGGTTGAAGCCGACGAAGTGCTCGCCGGGCGGGAAGTTGAACAGCTTCTGCGCGCCGTGCTCGACGAAGAGGAGGGCGGCGACGATCCGCAGGACGGCCAGGGCGCGCGGCGCCCACACCTCGAGATCACGCATGTTCCACTCCCGCGCTGCGGCGGGGGGCGCTTACGCCGCCTCCGCCTCGAGCTCGACCATCTGCTGGATGGCCACGTAGTCGGTCTTGCCGGTGCCCAGCACCGGCACTTCGGACACCTTCAGGATCTTCTTCGGCACCGCCAGCTCGGGCGCGCCGTGGCGGCGGGCCCAGGCCGTGAGCGAGGCGACCTCGGCGTCGGTCCGGTCGGTGACCAGCACCAGCCGCTCGCCCTTTTTCTTGTCGGGGATGGAGACGACCGCGTGGCGGCCGTCCGGCCAGACGGCCTCGGCGATGCCCTCGACCGCGGTCAGGGAGACCATCTCGCCGCCGATCTTGGCGAAGCGCTTCACCCGACCCAGGATGCGCACGACGCCTTCACGGTCGACCTCGACGACGTCACCGGTGTCATACCAGCCGTCGGCCGGCTCATCGATGCCCTTGGAGCCGTCGCAGTGCAGGTAGCCGGCCATCACGTTGGCGCCGCGCACGTGCAGCACGCCGCCGTGCGGAATGCCCTCGACCGGCTCGACCCGGGTCTCGATGCCCGGCAGCAGCTTGCCGACCGTGCCGCGACGGTTGTCGTTCGGCTGGTTGACCGCGATCACCGGCGAGGCCTCGGTCGCGCCGTAGCCTTCCAGGACGGGCAGGCCGTTGAAGTCGCGGGCGAACAGTTCGTGGGTCTCGTCGCGCACCTTCTCGGCCCCGCAGACGACGAACTGCAGGCTGGCGAAGTCCTCCGGCGTGCCGGCGCGGGCGTACTGGTTCACGAAGGTGTCGGTGGCCAGCAGGATCGAGGCCTTGGCCTCGCGCATCAGCGGCGGGATCTGCTTGGTGTGCAGCGGCGAGGGGTACTCGAACGCCTTCATGCCGGTCAGCAGCGGCAGCAGCACGCCGCCGGTCAGGCCCAGACAGTGGAAGGTCGGCAGCGGGTTGAACATCACCCAGTTGGGGTCGAGGTCGATGTGCGCCTCGATCTGGCGCACGTTCGAGACCAGGTTGGCCTGCGACAGCACCACGCCCTTGGGCATGCCGAAGCTGCCCGAGGTGAACAGGATGACGCCCGGATCCTTGGCCGAGGTCGGCGTGCGGAACAGCTTCGGGAAGAAGCCGGCGGCGAGGCCGAACAGCTTGTCCTTCAGCGTGATCGAGCCGCGGATGTCGTCCAGCCAGACGATCTCGGCCACCGACTTCAGGTCGGCGATCAGGTCGTCGAGCTTGGCGTTCTCCACGAAGCGCTTGGCGGTCAGGATGCGCGTCACGCCGGCGGCCGCCAGCGCGGCCTTCAGGTTGCGCGACCCGGCCGTGAAGTTGAGCATGACCGGCACGCGCCCGAAGGCGTGCAGGCCGAAATAGGTGACCACCACGCCCATGCTGGACGGCAGCAGCACGCCCACGTGCTCCTGCGGCGTCGTCATGTCGGCGATCTTGCGACCCAGCACGAAGGCGGCGCGGACAAGGCCGGTGTAGGTCAGAGGTTTGCGGTCCTGGTCTTCCAGGATTTCTTTGTGTCCGCCGAACCGGGCGCGTGCGTCGAGCAACGCGTCGAAAACCGGTCGTTCCCCTTCCCGCGCATCAAAAGCACGCGGCATGGAGCGCTGCCTCCTCGAAGACTCTCGTTCTTCTACTCTTATGAACGCGAAGCTAACCTTGCCCGTTGCCGTTGAAAAGGTCTGTCACATCGCGTGATGAGACGCGGCGATACGTTCTTCGATGAAGCTTGTCATTTGTTGGAGCCAAACCGTTCTTGCGGAATCGGGGCCCAGATGGGCGGCCGCCGGCCCGGCGGGCAGGGATTCCGAGCGGCAGGCGGGGGCTTTGCGGCAGAGCTCGACAGCGGCGGAATTCCCTTGCGGGGCCAAGGTCAGGACGGGCAGGGCGACCTGCGCCGCGCCGGCCTGCACGCCTTCCACCGCGCTTTCCCGGGCGGAGATCCAGCCCCGCGACGGCGCCCCCATGCGCAGGTCCGGATTGGCCAGTTGCCAGGCGTCGGGCAGGGCCGAGCGTGCGCTCAGGTCGCGGTCCGGGCGGGTCCAGCCCTTGCCGCCGGCGACCCTGAGGCCGCCTGTTCCGAATCGCGCGGCGTTACGGTCGGCGGGTTTTGACGTCACGTCGGGCGACCAGACGATCAGGCCGTCGACTCGCCCGAGACCTTCTTCGGCCGCCAGCAGGGCGGGCAGGGCGCCCGAGCCGTAGGCGGCGACCACGACGGTGACCGTGCCCGCCGGGCGGATCACGTCGGCGATCAGGGCCTTCAGGGCGGCGGCGTCCTTGTCGAAGCCCTTCGAGCGGCCGACGTCGCGGCCCGGCCCGAACCGGCCCGAGCCGCCCTGGCCGGCGGCCTCCAGCACCCAGACGGTGTAGCCGCGGCGGGTCAGGTCGCGGACGGTTTCGAAATAGACCTCGGCGCTCTCGCCGTAGCCGGGCAGGATCACCACGTGGGCCCGGCGCACGCCGGCCGAGGCGGTCACGCCGTAGCGGACCTGAGGCGCGCCCTCGACCTGGATCGCGCCCCAGGCCCAGCCGTCCGGCGGCCAGGCGCGCGGGCCGACCTGCGGCGGGGTGCGGGTCTCGAAGAACGGCTCGCGCCCGTCGCGGCCGCAGCCTGCGAGCGTGAGCGCGATCGTCGAAAGGGCGAGGAGCCGGCGCATCGGGCGTAGGTTAACGCGAACCGCGGCGCGTCGTCACGGCATAGCTATGCTTGCGCTCCCATGACGAAAGGACGACATAGGCGGCTCCGGTAAGAAGCGTCGGGCGAAGCTCTCATGGTCACGGTTATCGACACGGTCGCGCGCGAGCTGCGCCACCCCGAGAAGCAGAACCGCCCCGACAGCCCCGTCCTGCGCAAGCCCGACTGGCTGCGCGTGCGCGCGCCCGGCTCCGGCCAGTACAACGAGACGCGCAACATCGTGCGCGAAAAGGGCCTGCACACCGTGTGCGAGGAGGCCGCCTGCCCGAACATCGGGGAGTGCTGGAGCCAGAAGCACGCCACCCTGATGATCATGGGCGACACCTGCACCCGCGCGTGCGCCTTCTGCAACGTCAAGACCGGCCTGCCGCAGGCGCTGGACCAGGAAGAGCCGGTCAAGGTCGGCCGGGCCGTGGCCGAGATGGGCCTGAACCACGTCGTGATCACCTCGGTGGACCGCGACGACCTGGCCGACGGCGGCGCGGCGCACTTCGCCGAGGTGGTGCGTCAGATCCGCCTGCAGGCGCCGGGCACGACCATCGAGATCCTGACCCCGGACTTCCTGCGCAAGGACGGCGCGGCCGAGGTCGTGATCGACGCCAAGCCCGACGTGTTCAACCACAACCTCGAGACCGTCCCGCGGCTGTATCTGAAGATCCGCCCGGGCGCGCGCTACTACCACTCGCTGCGCCTGCTCGAACGCGTGAAAGAGCGTGATCCCTCCCAGTTCACCAAGTCCGGCATCATGGTCGGCCTCGGCGAGACCAAGGAGGAGGTGATGCAGGTGATGGACGACATGCGTTCGGCCGGCGTCGACTTCATCACCATCGGCCAGTACCTGCAGCCGACCCGCAAGCACGCCGCCATCGATCGGTTCGTGACCCCTGAGGAGTTCAAGGCGTACGAGGCGATCGCCCGCGCCAAGGGGTTCCTGATGGTGTCGTCCAGCCCGCTGACCCGCTCCTCGCACCACGCCGGCGAAGACTTCGCCAAGCTGCGCGCCGCGCGCGACGCCAAACTCGCGGGCCGCTGATGGCCCAGCACCACGTCGAACGCGTGCTGCCGTACACGCCGATGCAGCTCTACACGCTGGTCGGCGACGTGCGGCGCTATCCCGAGTTCGTACCGTGGATCACCTCGATGCGGGTGTGGAACGAGCACGTCGAACGGGAGGGCGTCAGCACCCTCGACGCGGAGGCCACGGTCGGCTTTTCGTTCCTGCGTGAGAAGTTCGCCACCCGCGTGCGCCGCGACAGCTCCGGCGACGTGGAAAAGGTCGAGGTGTCGCTGCTGGCCGGCCCGTTCCGGCGGCTGTCCAACCGCTGGACCTTCGCGCCGCACCCGGTCGGCACCCTGCTCAAGTTCGACATCGACTTCGAGTTTCGCTCGAAGATGCTCGACATGATGCTGCAGGCCAATTTCGACCGGGCGGTCGCGAAGCTGATCGCCTGCTTCGAGAGCCGGGCGATGGCGCTCTATCCGCCGCTCACGGCCGCTCGACCGGCGGCCGCTCCGGCCTCCGAGACGTCTGCATTTCCGTCAGGCGAGCCAGCAGCAGGTTCAGCGCCAGCTTGACCGCGGCCTGACGCACGCGCTCCCGGCCCAGCGCGCCGAACACTTCCATGCGATGGCGGGTCGACCCGCCCCGAAGGCTGGTGGCGAAGTGCACCAGGCCGACCGGCTTGAACGGCGTGCCGCCGGTCGGGCCGGCTATGCCCGTGATCGACACCGTCAGGTCGGCGCGCGAGTTGGCCAGCGCGCCCTTGGCCATGGCGCGCGCCACCTGTTCCGACACCGCGCCCACGTCGCCGATCAGCTGCGCCTCGACGCCCAGCAGCTCGGTCTTGGCCTCGTTGGAATAGGTGACGAAGCCGCGCTCCACCACGTCGGCCGAGCCGGAGATGGCGGTGAGCGCCCCGGCCACTAGTCCGCCGGTGCAGCTCTCGGCGGTGGCGATCTTCACGCCGGCGGTTTTGGCGGCTTCGAGCACCTCGTTTGCGAGCGCTACAATATCGTCTGGAAACATGGAAAGGTCGGGACCCCGGCGGTGTCGGTCGTTAACGACTTGGCGGCAGGCTTCGTTCTGAACCCACGTCGCAGGCCCCGCAATGACCGAAGTCGTCCTGGACCGCCCTGTCGCGCGCACGGCCCCGGTGCTGTTCGCCCTGGCCGTGTTCACCAGCGCCAGCCTGGTGTTCGTGGTCCAGCCCATGGTCGCGAAGCTGATTCTCCCCAAGCTCGGCGGGTCGGCCGCGGTCTGGAACACCTCCATGGTGTTCTTCCAGGCGGCGCTGCTGGCCGGTTACGCCTACGCCCACGCCCTGCAGCGGGTGCGGTCGCTGCGCGCCCAGGTAGGCGTGCACCTGGCGGCCCTCGCGTTGGCCGCGCTGTTCCTGCCGCTGCGGGTCAGCGGCGTGCTGGGCGATCCGCCGCCGGACGCGCCGATCGTGTGGCTGCTCGGCGTGCTGGCCCTGTCGGTGGGGGCGCCGTTCGCGGTGCTGTCGGCCACCGCGCCCCTGCTGCAGGCCTGGTACGCGCGCGTTCGGGCCGGCGAGCCTGACGCGGCCAATCCGTACGTCCTCTACGCCGCCAGCAATCTCGGCAGCTTCCTGGCCCTGCTGGCCTATCCCGTCCTGCTGGAGCCGCTGCTGAGGCTCCAGAGCCAGACCGCGGTCTGGACCGGCGGCTATCTGGTGTTCGTCGTCATGATGCTGGGCCTCGCCGCCCTGGCGTGGCGCAGCCGTGACGCCGCCGTGGCGGACGAGCCGCTGACCCGCTCCGAACCGATCGCCTGGAAGCGCCGGCTGGTCTGGCTGCTGATGGCGGCCGCCCCGTCCAGCCTGATGCTGGGCGTGACCAGCTACCTGTCCACCGACGTGGCCTCGGCGCCCTTCCTGTGGGTCGTGCCGCTGGCCCTGTATCTTTTGACCTTCGTCATAGCCTTCCAGGCCAAGCCGCTGATTTCGCCGGGGATCGCGCTGCTGGCGCACGCCCTGATCGTGCCGGTGTGCGTGAGCTGGCTGCCGTTCAACACCACCTTGCCGACGCTCCTGCAGTTCGTCGTGCACCTTTCGGCCTTCTTCGCCACCGCCCTGGTGTGCCACCAGGCCCTGGCCGCGCGGCGGCCGCCGGCCGACCGGCTGACCGAATTCTACCTGTGGCTGTCGCTGGGCGGCGTGGTCGGCGGGGCCTTTACGGCCCTGGTCGCGCCGGTGGTCTTCGACGTCGTGCGCGAGTACCCGCTGGTGCTGGTGCTGGCCGCCCTGGCGCGCTCGCGCGCCGCCGGCCCGCTCGGCCGCCGTGACTGGATTCTGCTGGCCGCGGCGGTGGCCGTCTGCTCGATCGCGCCGGCCATGCTGGCCCTGCTCAAGGCCCACCCGGCGCTGGCGCGGTTCTACGAGTGGAAAACCGGGGTGATGCTCGGCCACGCGCTGCTGCTCGTCGCCGCTGTGTGCGCGATCCTGGTGCGCGGACGGCCGGTGCTGTTCACCGTGGTGCTGGCGGTCATGTCGATGTCCGCCCAGGGCCTGGCCGGTCAGTTCAACTGGATCGAGAGCAAGCGCAGCTTCTTCGGCGTGCTGCGCATCGCCCGCTACGACGACGTCCGCTACGGACCGGTGCACGTGCTGATGCACGGCTCGACCATGCACGGCGCGGAGATCGTCGACCCGAAGAACCGCTGCGTGCCCATGCTCTACTACGCCACCACCACGCCGATCGGTCAGGCGATGCTGAAGGTGCAGAACCACAAGCCGGCCGCGGTGGTGGGCGTGGTCGGCCTGGGGACCGGCACGCTGGCGACCTACAAGCGCGCCGCCGACAGCCTGACCTATTACGAGATCGACCCGCTGGTGGAGCGCTTCGCCCGCGATCCGAACCGCTTCGGCTTCATCAGCCGCTGCGCCGAGGGGCCGGTCGGGGTGGTGCTGGGCGACGCCCGCTTGAGCCTGGCGCACGAACCGGCCGACAAGTTCGACCTGCTGGTGATCGACGCCTTCTCGTCGGACTCGGTGCCGGTTCACCTGCTGACCGAGGAGGCCCTGCGCGGCTATCTGCGGGTGCTGAAGCCGGACGGCGTGGTGCTGCTGCACCTGTCCAACCGCAACCTGGAGATCACCACGCCGGCCATCGCGGCGGCGCGGGCGGTCGGCGCGCCGGCGATGCTGTCGGCCTTCAAGGCCAAGGACAAGCGCTCGCCGATGATCGAGGCCTCGACCGAGGCCCTGATCGTGGCGCGCTCGGAGGAAGGGCTGCGCGCCTTCCAGGGCGACAGCCGCTGGTGGGTTCCGCCGGCGACCGAAACCCGGGCCTGGACCGACGACTACACCAACCTGATCGGCGCCATGTGGCGCGACATGAAGGCCGACGCGGAGGACGCTAGGAAGCGGGCAGCTCTACAGTCGCGATAGCCTGGGCGGCCAGGCCCTCCTGGCGGCCGGTGAAGCCCATGCCCTCGGTGGTGGTGGCCTTCACGCTGACCGCGTCCAGCGGCAGGGCCAGGATCTCGGCCAGGCGGGTGCGCATGGCCTCGCGGTGCGGCTTCACCTTGGGCCGCTCGCAGACCAGGGTGACGTCGACGTTCAGCAGCCGGCCGCCGCGGGCGGTCACCAGGCCGACCGCGTGCTTCAGGAACAGGTCCGAGGGCGCGCCCTTCCACTGCGGGTCGGTCGGCGGGAAATGGTCGCCGATGTCGCCGGCCCCGATCGCGCCCAGCACCGCGTCGGTGACGGCGTGCAGGCCGGCGTCGGCGTCGGAGTGGCCGATCAGGGTCTGGTCGTGGGCGATCTCGACCCCGCACAGCCACACGCTCTCGCCCGGGCCCCAGCGATGGGCGTCGAAGCCCTGGCCCACGCGAACCTGACGGGCGGTGCCGGCGAGCGCTTCGGCCATGGCGAAATCCTCCGGATAGGTCAGCTTCATCAGGCGCGGGTCGCCCGGGACCAGGCGTACGGTCCCGCCCGAGCGCTCCACCACGGCCGCGTCGTCGGTCGGCTCGGCGTCGCCGGGCCACATGTCGTAGGCGGCGACGAGGCGCCCGTGGCGGAAGGCCTGCGGGGTCTGGGCGCGCCACAGTCCGTCGCGCGAGACGGTGTCGGTGACAACGCTGTCGGCCCCGCGCTTGAGGGTGTCGGCGACTGGCAGGGCCGGGACCGCGCCGTCGGCGTCGGCCAGCGCGGCCAGCAGGGCTTCGACGTGGGCGCGCGTCACGAAGGGGCGCGCCGCGTCATGGACCAGCACCGCCTCGGCCGGGGCGGGGAGGGCGGCCAGGCCCGCCTGCACCGACAGGGCGCGCGTGGCGCCGCCGGCGGTGGTGATCCAGCCTGAGAG
>NZ_JAAIVC010000099.1 GCF_010975005.1 Caulobacter sp. 17J65-9
GGCCGGCTGCGCGCTGGTGCTGTCGGACGTGCCGGCCCACCGCGAGCTGTGGGCGGGCGCGGCCCTGTTCTTCGCGCCGGGCGACGCCGAGGGCTGCGCCTCGGCGGTCAACCGGCTGCTGGCCGATCCGAACCTGCGCACGGAGCGCGGGGCCGCCGCCCGCGCCCGCGCTGGTCGCTATTCCGCCGACGCCATGACCCGCGGAATGCTGGGGGTCTATCGCAGCGTCGCCGCCGGTCCGGACCGCCGTCCGGAGCGTCGAACCGCCGGTCCGAGAGACCTGTCTGTGGCTCTCGGGTGACGGTCCGGGCGGCCGCCGCCGAGCCGCGCGTTTTGTGCGGGGCCGGGTCGAACAAAGATCGATCCGACCAAGTTGAGGAGCGTCAATTCTCGCCGAGGGGACGAGGGATGAAAAACGGCAAGGCGCGCCAGGTTCTCGTGGCCGGAGGCGCAGGCTTCGTGGGGTCCCACCTTTGTGACGCGTTGCTGGCCGAGGGGCATCACGTCGTCTGTCTCGACAGCTTCCTGACCGGCCGGCGGCGCAACATCCGCCACCTCTACCGCGACAGCCGCTTCGACCTGGTCGAGGCGGACGTGGTCGAGCCCCTGCCCCCGCGCCTGAAGCGCCGGTTCGACTACGTCTACAACCTCGCCTGCCCGGCCTCCCCGCCCCTCTACCAGGCCGACCCCGAGCACACCCTGCTGACCAGCGTGCTGGGCACCCGCAACCTGCTGCACCTGTGCGAAGACACCGGCGCGCGCCTGCTGATGGCCTCCACCAGCGAGATCTACGGCGACCCGGAAGTCCACCCGCAGGTGGAGAGCTACCGCGGCTGCGTAAACACCACCGGCCCGCGCGCCTGCTACGACGAAGGCAAGCGGGCGGCCGAGACGCTCTGCTTCGACTTCGAGCGCGGCGGCCGCGCCGAGGTGCGCGTGGCGCGCATCTTCAACACCTACGGCCCGCGCCTGGACGCCTTCGACGGCCGGGTGGTGTCGAACGTCATCACCCAGGCCCTGGCCGGCGACCCGGTGACCATCTACGGCGACGGCCGCCAGACCCGCTCGTTCTGCTATGTCGACGACCTGGTCGACGGGCTGATGCGGCTGATGACCTACGAAGGCCCGCCGCCGGGACCCGTGAACCTCGGCAACCCGACCGAGCTGACCATCAACGAACTGGTCGAGCGGGTGCTGCGCATTACCGACTCCGGTTCGCCGGTGACCCGCAAGCCGCTGCCGGTCGACGATCCGACGCGCCGCCGCCCCGACGTCACCCGCGCCCGCGAGGTGCTGGGCTGGTCCGCCAAGACCCCGGTCGACGAGGGCCTGCGCCGGACCGTCGCCTGGTTCGAAGAGGAGCGCGAACGCGAAGAGGGCCGCCGCGAGGACACCCGCACGGTCGGGGCCGGCTTCAGCGAGCGGACCCCGGACTCGGCGGTTTCGATCTAGGCCACCTTGCGCGCGCCGCTGGCGATCTCCCAGCCGATCTCGGCGGCGCTGCGCGCGACCGCGGCCATGGCCATCGCCCCGCCGTCGGCGGCGTTCCCCTGCAGGGCGCGCGCGTAGACGCCCTGCGTGATGCCGGCCAGGCGGAACAGCGACAGCGCCAGGAAGAACGGCCAGTCGGGGATGTCCGCGCGGCCGACCGCGCGCGCGTAGGCCTGCAGGAACTCCGCCTCCGACGGGAGGCCCCAGGCCGCGACGTCCAGCTCGCGCAGACCCGGCAGCGGCCCGCCCGGCGGCAGATGATACGGCAGGGCCACATAGGCCAGGTCCGACAGCGGATGGCCCAAGGTGGCCAGTTCCCAGTCCAGCACGGCCAGCACCTGCGGACCGTCATGGGCGTAGAGCAGGTTGCCCAACCGGAAGTCGCCGTGCACGACGGTCACTTCCTCCGTGGCCGGCGCGTTCTCCGGCAGCCAGCGCATCAGGGCGTCCATGGCCGGCAGCTCTTCGGTCTTGGCCGCCAGGTACTGCTTGGTCCAGAGGTTGATCTGCCGGCCGACGAAGTTCTCCGGCTTGCCGAAATCGCCAAGGCCCGCAGCGCGATAGTCCACCCGGTGCAGGGCTGCGAGCGTCTGGGCCATCGCGTCGTAGATCGGCCGCCGCTCGTCCTTGGGCAGGGCCGCGAGCGTGGTGTCGGTCAGCACCCGCCCGTCGACGAAATCCATCACGTAGAAGGCCGTGCCGATCACGCCCTCGTCCTCACACAGGACCCGGGCCGGCGGGACCGGCACGGCGGTGCCGTCCAGGGCGCGCAACACGCGGTACTCGCGCTCGACCTGGTGGGCGGAGGGCAGGAGCTTGCCCGGCGGCTTCTTGCGCAGGACGTAGCGGCGCTCAGGCGTCGTGATCAGGTAGGTCGGGTTGGACTGCCCGCCCTGGAACTGGCGCAGCTCGGCCGGTCCCTCGAACCCCGGCAGGTGCTCGGCCAGCCAGGCGAACAGCCTGGGCTCGTCGAGGCGGTGTTGCGGCAGGGGCGCGATCAGGACCGGGGCGGCGGGCATGCGGACAACCGAAGCAGCGAGCTCCGACCGGTCGCACGCGTCCGCCGGCCCGTAAAGGGCGCCGCTGGGTCAACCCGCCGGGGTCGGGGTCCGCGCCGCCGCCAGGAACAGGCCCGCCGCCAGCAGCCACAGCGCCACGAAGCCGCCGCTCACCACCAGGGTCTCCTGCGTCCAGATCAGGGCCATGGAGCCGAGGCCGAGGCCCAACGCGGCCAGCGGGACCACGGCCTGGGCGAAGGCCGTCGCGAACAGGGCCCGGGCCATGCCGGCCGGGCGGAAGCGCGCGATCAGGGCGCCGATCACGGCCACGGCCAGCACGACGCCATACAGCAGGTTGGCGTTCTCGCGCTCGCTGCCGATCAGCCCGACCGCGCCGTTCGCCCAGATCAGCAGGAACGCCGTCCCGATCGCGGCGGCGACCGCGCCCCGGTAGACCAGCCCGCCGCGCGCGCTGGCGATCAGCTCGTAGGTCAGCGCCGAGCCGAACACGAGCACGCCCGCGAACACGAAGTCGGAGGTGGTCCAGACCACCTCATGGGTGAACCGCATGGCGACCAGCGGGACCAGCAGCAGCAGCCCCGTCCCGACCGCCCAGCCGGCGATCCGCCAGCCCAGACCACGCCGTCCCGCCCCCGTCTCCGCCTTGCTCGTCATCGCCGTCGCCTCGCGCTCTCAGTGAGGCCTCATCCCTGGGACGGACGGCGGCCTGACGACATGAGCGAAATGTGAGGCTTTGCTGAGAAGCGGTCCGGCCTCGCTCAGCCCTGGATCAGGCGCGCGTAGAGGGCCGGGTCGACATTGCCCCCGGACAGCACCACGCCGACCGCGCCGGCGCCGGCCGGGACGCGCCCGGCCAGCAGGGCGGCCAGGCCCGCGGCGCCGCCAGGCTCGACCACCAGCTTCAGGTGGCGGAAGGCGAAGCGCACCGCCTCGGCCACCTCGGCCTCGGTGGCGGTCAGGCCGCCGGCCAGGGTGTCGCGATTGACCGCGAAGGTGATCTCGCCCGGCATGGGCGACATCAGGGCGTCGCACATGGACGGCTGGCCGGGGCCGTGGGTCACCCGTTCGCCGGCCGCCAGCGACAGCTGGTAGTCGTTGAACTCGTGCGGCTCCACGCTGAACACCTTGGTCGCCGGGCTCAGGGCCAGCATGGCCAGGTTGACGCCGGCGAGCAGGCCGCCGCCGCTGGCCGGCACCAGCACGGCCTCCAGCTCGGCGCCGGCCGCCTGGGCCTGGCGGGCGAACTCCAGGCCGGTCGTGCCCTGCCCGGCGATCACGAAGAAGTCGTCGAACGGCGGCACCAGCACCGAGCCGCGCTGGGCGGCGATCTCGGCGCCGATCGCCTCGCGGCTCTCGGTCCAGCGGTCGTACAGGCGCACCTCGCCGCCGAAGGCGCGCACGCCCTCGACCTTCACCGCCGGCGCGTCCGACGGCATCACGATCAGGGCCGGCGCGCCGACCAGCCTGGCCGCCGCGGCGACGCCCTGGGCGTGGTTGCCGGACGAATAGGCCACCACGCCGCGACGGCGCTCGTCCTCGCTCAGGCGGCTGATGCGGTTGTAGGCCCCGCGGAACTTGAAGCTGCCGCTGACCTGCAGGCACTCGGCTTTCAGCAGCACGCGCCGGCCGACCCGCTCGTTCAGGGTCGCGTTCTCCAGCACCGGCGTGACCACCGCGCGTCCGGCCAGACGGGACGCGGCGTCCTCGACGTCGGCGAAGGCGGGCACGGTGACGGGCGCGTTGATCGGGGCGTTCATGGCGGGGCTCCCAAAGCGGTCTGCGGCGGCTACGCTCATAACCGAACCGCTCCGCCGCGCGAAGGAGGCCTGATGTCCGCGCCGACCATGATCCTGGCGATCGACCAGGGCACCACCTCGACCCGCGCCATCGTGTTCGACGCCGACTGGCGCCCGCGCGCCCTGCGTCAGATCCCGCTCCAGCAGCACTACCCTCAGCCAGGCTGGGTCGAGCACGACGCCGAGGAGATCTGGGCCGCGACCCTGCAGGTCTGCCGCGAGGCGATCAGCGACGTGGGCGGGCCCAGCGCCATCGCCGCCATCGGCGTCACCAACCAGCGCGAGACCACCGTGCTGTGGGACCGGGCCACGGGCGCGGCCCTGCACAAGGCCCTGGTCTGGCAGGACCGGCGCACGGCGGGCGTCTGCGAACGCCTGCGCGCCGACGGCCAGGAGCCGGAAATCCAGGCGAAGACCGGCCTGGTGCTGGATCCCTACTTCTCGGCCACCAAGATCGCCTGGCTGCTCGACCGGGTCGAAGGCGCGCGCGACCGGGCCGGGCGCGGCGAGCTGGCGGTCGGCACCATCGACTGCTTCCTGCTCTCGCGCCTGACCGGCGGGCGCGTGCACGCCACCGACGCCACCAACGCCGCGCGCACCCTGCTGTTCGACCTGGCCGAGCGCCGCTGGGACGACGGCCTGCTGGCCCGCTTCGGCGTGCCGCGCGCGGTGCTGCCGGAAATCCGCCCCTGCGCCGGCCGGTTCGGCGAGACCGATCCGGCCCTGTTCGGCCGGGCCATCCCGATCTGCGGCATGGCCGGGGACCAGCACGCCGCCCTGGTCGGCCACGGCGCGCTTGAGCCCGGCGAGACCAAGGTGACCTACGGCACCGGCGCCTTCCTGGTCATGAACGTCGGCGCGGCGCCGCGCGCGTCCAAGCACCGGATGCTGTCGACGCTCGGCTATGCCATCGACGGCGAGGCGGCCTACGCGCTGGAAGGCGCGATCTTCTCGGCCGGCTCGGCGGTGCAGTGGCTGCAGGAGGGCCTCGGCGTCATCGAGCATTCGCGTCAGTCCGAGGCCGTGGCCCAGAGCCTGGCCGACAACGGCGGGGTCTATCTGGTGCCCGGTTTCACCGGCCTGGGCGCGCCCTGGTGGGAGGCCGAGGCGCGCGGCGCGGTGATGGGGCTGACCCGCGACACGACCCGCGCCCATCTGGTGCGCGCGGCCCTGGAGTCGCTGGCCTACCAGACCGCCGACCTGCTGGACGCGCTGGGCGCCGACGGCGCGCCGCGGCCCTCGGTGCTGAAGGTCGACGGCGGGGTCACCGCCAACGCCTGGGCCATGCAGTTCCTGGCCGACGTCTGCGCCGTGCCGGTCGAACGGCCGGCCTTTCAGGAGATGACCGCGCTGGGCGCCGCGCGCCTGGCCGCCCTGGGCGCCGGCCTGATCGACAGCCTGAACGTCCCGGCCGCCGACGCGCCGGTCCGCTGGGCCCCGCGCATGGGCGAGAGCGAACGCGCCCGTCTGCGCCGCGGCTGGAAGGCGGCGGTCAACGGCGTGCTGGCGACGGCGCGGGCGGGCTGATCAACGCGATCAACTGTTGACGCTAAGACGGCAAACCCAAGGCCGCGCTGGCCGGGTCGGGGGCGAAGCTACGCGGCTCCACCGGCGCGGCCAGGCCTTCCAGCTCCTCCAGCGGCGCCTCGCGCACGGCGGTCAGGGCGTCGACGAAGGAGTTGCGCCAGGCCACCACGTCGTCGCGCATCACGCCGCCCATCAGCGCCTTCCAGCGCGCGACGCGCTCTTCCAGCGGCATGGCCAGGCCCTGCTTCAGCGCGTCGGACAGGTCTTCCTGGCTGTACGGATTGACGATCAGCGCCTCGCGCATCTGCCGCGCCGCGCCCGCGAAGCGCGACAGGACCAGCACGCCGGGGTCCTCCGGATCCTGGGCGGCGACGTACTCCTTGGCCACCAGGTTCATTCCGTCGCGCAAGGGCGTGACCAGGCCGACCCGCGCCGCGCGATAGACCCCGGCCAGCTCGTCGCGCCGGAAGCCCTGGTTGACGTAGCGGATCGGGGACCAGTCGACGTCGGAATAGGCGCCGTTGATGCGTCCGGTCAGCGCCTCCAGCCGTAGGCGGATCTCCTGGTATTCCTCAACGTCCTCACGGGTGGGGGGCGCGATCTGCAGCAGGAAGACGTGCTTCTGCAGGTCCGGATTGTCGGCCAGGAAGCGCTCGTAGCCGTGGAAGCGCTCCTCCAGGCCCTTGGAGTAATCCAGCCGGTCGACGCCGACGATCATGGCCCGGCCCTGGGCGCTCTTGATCATCCGCTCCCAGCTGCGCTTGGCGGTCGTGGAGCCGGCGATGGCGGCGAAGTCCTCGGCGTCGATGCCGATCGGGAACGCGCGGGCCCGAATGGTCCGCCCGAAGGCGCGCACCCGCCCGTCGGCCAGCACCTGGCCGCCCGCCTCCTTGGTGACGTAGCCGTGGAAGGCGTCCAGCCACTCGTCGGTGTGAAAGCCGACCAGGTCGTACTCGAACAGCGACTGCACCAGCCGCTGATGGCGCGGCAGGGTGACCAGCAGCTGCCTGGCCGGCCAGGGGATGTGCAGGAAGAAGCCGATCGGGTTCTTCACCCCGCGCTTGCGCAGCTCCTTGGCCAGCGGGATCAGGTGGTAGTCGTGCACCCAGATCAGGTCGTCGGGCTCGACCAGCGGGGCCAGGACCTCGGCGAAGCGGCGGTTCACCCGCTCGTAGCCGGACCCGAACGAGCGGTCGTAGGCGGTCAGGTCGATGCGGTGGTGGAACAGCGGCCACAGCGTCATGTTGGCGTAGCCGTTGTAGTACTCCTGGACGTCCTGCTCCTCGAGGTCGACGGTCGCCAGGGTGACCCCGGCGGTCCGCTGGATGGTCAGCTGGCCGCTGAACTCCGGGGTGGTGTGGCCGCTCCAGCCCAGCCAGATGCCGCGGTACTGGCGCAGCGCAGCGCCCAGCGCCAGGGCCAGGCCGCCCTGGCTGCCCGCCCCCTTGGTCGAGGGCGGCGTCACCCGGTTGGAGACGGCGATCAGCCTGCTCAACGCACGGAACTCCAGGGCTGCGACAGCAGGACGGCGCAGTTGATCAGCCCCACCAGCGAATAGGTCTGCGGGAAGTTCCCCCACAGCTCGCCGGTCTTCAGGTCGGTGTCCTCCGACAGCAGGCCGGAGTGGGTCAGGGTCTTGAGCGTCTCGTTGAACAGGTCGCGCGCCTCCTGAGTGCGGCCGACCCGCTGCAGCGCCTCGATCAGCCAGAAGGTGCAGAAGTTGAACGCCGTCTCCGGCATGCCGAAGTCGTCGGGCACGGCGTAGCGCAGCATGTGCGAGCCGCGCCGCAGGCCGTGTTCGACCGCGTCCAGCGTGGCCTTGAAGCGCGGATCGTCCGCTTGAACGAAGCGCAGCTCGGCCAGCTGCAACAGGCTGGCGTCGATGTCGTCCACGCCGCCGAAGGTGGCGGCGTAGCGGCCCAGCTGCGGGTTGAACGCCTCGCGCTCGATGCGGGCGCGGATCTGGTCGGCCCGGTCGCGCCAGAAGGCCTGGCGCTCGGACAGGCCCAGCGCGCCGGCGGCGTTGCACAGCCGGTCGCAGGCGGCCCAGCACATGGCCGACGAATAGGTGTGCACGGCCGCGCGGGTGCGGAACTCCCACAGGCCGGCGTCGGGCGAGGCGTGCAACTGCCAGGCGCGCTCGCCCACCTTCTCCAGCGCTTTGAAGTCCTCCACGTCGGCCATGCGCAGCAGCCGCTGGTCGAAGAAGGCCTGCACGTTGGACAGCACGATCTGGCCGTAGACGTCGTGCTGCAGGTGCTCGTGGGCCTGGTTGCCGGCGCGGATCGGGCCCATGCCGCGATAGCCCGGCAGGTTCTCGATGATCCGCTCGCTGAGCACCGGCTCCAGGCCGACGCCGTACAGCGGCTGGATGTGCCCGCCGCGGGCGTTGTCGACCAGGTTGCGCAGGTAGCCGAGATAGTTCTCCAGCATGTCGGCGACGCCCAGCCGGTTCAGGGCCACCACCACGTAGTAGGCGTCGCGGATCCAGCAGAACCGGTAGTCCCAGTTGCGCCCGCTGTGCGGGGCTTCCGGCACCGAGGTGGTCAGGGCCGCGACGATGGCCCCCGTCTCCTCGAAGGCGCAGAGCTTCAGCGTGATGGCGGCGCGGATCACCACCTGCTGCCATTCCAGCGGCACCGACAGGGTGCGCACCCAGTCGCGCCAGTAGCCGACCGTCTCGTCGACCATCTGGCGGGTGCGCTGGCCGACGTCCTCGGAGAACGACTCGTCCGGCCCCAGGAAGAAGGCCAGCTCGCCCTCGACCCGGAACACCCGCTCGTCGATCACGTGGCTGACCGGCGCGTTGGTGGTCAGGCGCAGGGCGCCGCGGTCGCCGACATAGCGGACGTGGTTCGAGCCCCAGGTCCGCTCGGCCGGGCGCCGACCCCAGTCGACCATGGGGCGCAGCTTCATGCGGATCCGCGGCGCGCCCGAAACCGGACGCACCAGCCGGGCGAAGGCGATCGGCCTATAGGTGCGTCCCAGCCGCTTGAACCGCGGGCAGAAGTCGAGGATCTCCAGCACCGCGCCCTGACGGTCGGTCAGCCTCGTGCTGAGCACCGGGGTGTTGCGCAGATAGGTCTGCTCGGCCGAGGCCAGGTCCTCCAGCTCGATCGACCAGACGCCGGTGGCGTCGGGCGCGGACGGGTCGCGCCCGCCCAGCAGGCCGCAGAACACCGGATCGCCGTCCACCCGCGGCACGCAGGCCCAGATGTAGCGGCCCAGCCGGTCGACCAGGGCGCTGACCGTGCAGTTGCCGATCGGCGCCAGGTCCAGATTGACGTCAGCCATTACGCCTCACTCCCCAACGACCTTTGAAGCCAAACCCGCACGGCGCCCTCGTCGGGCAGACGACATCTCGCGGCGGTCGGCCGTTCCGGCCCGACCAGCACGCCCAGGCCGCCCAGCTCGGCGGCCCGGCGGAAGCCGTCCTCGTCGGTGACGTCGTCGCCCACGAACACCGGACGCGTGCCCGCGAAGGGCGGGGCGGTCAGGAACCGGGCGATGGCCTCGCCCTTGTCGGCGGCGGGCGAGCGCACCTCGACGACCTTGGCGCCGTGCTGGGCGGTCAGGCCGTGCTCGGCGGCCAGCCGCTCGGCGAAGGCGACCGCCTCGGCCTCGCGCTCCGGCGCGCCGCGGTAGTGCAGCGCTACGCCCAGCCCCTTGTCCTCGACCAGCAGGCCGGGGCGGTTCTCGGCGAAGGCCTTCAGCTCGCCGGCGACGACGGGGGCCAGGCGTTCGGCCGCCAGGACCACCGGCCCGCCGAACTCGGAGCGCCATTCCAGCCCGTGCACGCCGGCCACGCAGCGCACCCGGCCCTGAAGGATGCGGTCGACGTCGGCGACCGAGCGGCCGCTGACCACCGCCACCCGGCCCTCCAGCCAGTCGGCGAGCCGCGGCAGCAGCTCCAGCAGCTCCGCCTCGGCGACCACGTCTTCGGGCCGCGCGCGGATGCCGACCAGGGTGCCGTCGAGGTCGAGGAAAAGACTGTCGCGCCCCCGCCCCAGCGGCTCGGGCGGCGGCGGCGACCCGCGCTCGTACGAAGGGGCCTGCATCGAAGGACAGCAACACGCGTCAACGCGCGGCGTTCCCCCTGGAGCCTTCCCGCTTCGGATGGAATCATCCGAGGCGGACAAGAAGGGCCCGAATTCTTAGAGTTAGAGCGCGAGCGCGCCCGGCTCACTTCATGAGGATCACGCGCGCCGGCCCGGACCGCTTCATCACGTTGACCATCACGTCGTCGCCGTAGCGGTACAGCCGCAGGGTCAGCCTGGAATCGCGCACCTCGAAATCGCGCAGGATCACGAAGTCCAGGAAGGACGGCAGGATCGGGTCGGAGAAGCGCACGCAGTCGGCCGCGTGGTCGACCTCGATGCCCATACAGGCGGCGAGCAGGGCGAAGGGCGCGGCCGCGGCCCAGGCCTGCGGCGAGCAGGCCACCGGATAGGCGGTCGGCCCGCGCCGGGTCTTGCGCGCGAAGCCGCAGAACAGTTCCGGCAGCCGGTTGAAGTCCTGGTAGGCGGCGGTCTCGAACAGGCCCTCCAGCACCTTGGCGGCCTGGCGTTTGTGGCCGTAGCGGGCCATGCCCATGGCGCACAGGGCGTTGTCGTGCGGCCAGATCGAGCCGTTGTGGTAGCTCATCGGATTGTAGCGCGCCTCGCTGGCCGAGACGGTGCGGATGCCCCAGCCGGTGAAGGTGGCCTCGCTCATCAGGTTCTCGGTCACCCGCCCGGCCCGGTCGGGCGCGGCCGTGCCGGTGAACAGGGCGTGGCCGGCGTTGGAGGTGCGGATCCGGCAGGGCTGCTTCTCGCCGTCCAGCGCTTCGGCGTAGGTGCCCAGCTCCTCGTCCCAGAACGCCTTCTCGAACGCCGCGCGCAGGGTCTCGGCCGCCGCGTCGAACTCGGCGGCCAGCGCGTCCTCGCCCAGCGCGCGGGCCAGCACCCCGGCGTGGCGTTTGGCGGCGTGCACGTAGGCCTGCACCTCGACCAGCGCGATGGGCGCGCGGGCCAGCCGGCCGTCGGCGTGGAACACGGAGTCGTTGGAGTCCTTCCAGCCCTGGTTGGCCAGGCCCTGTTCGGTCTCCCGCGCGTATTCGACGAAGCCGTCCCCGTCGAGGTCGCCGAACTCGTCGATCCAGCGGATGGCGGCCAGGATGTTCGGCCAGATCTCCCGCACCGTCTCCAGATCGCCGGTGCGCTCGAAGTACATGCCCGCCAGCATGACGAACAGCGGCGTGGCGTCGACCGTGCCGTAGTACTCGCGGAACGGCACCTCGCCGAGCCGGGCCATCTCGCCGCCGCGCAGCTCGTGCAGGATCTTGCCAGGCTGGGAGTCGGCGGCCGGGTCGGACTTGGTGGCCTGGGTCTTGGCCAGGACGCGCAGCACGCCGCGCGCCACCTCGGGCTCGCACCACAGCACCTCCATGGCGGTGATGATCCCGTCGCGGCCGAACACGGTCGAGAACCAGGGCACGCCGGCGTACGGATAGGGCCCGTACTTGGTCTCGGTGAAGAGCATGTTCAGGTCGAAGATCGACCGCGACATGACCGCGTTGAACAGGGCGTTGGAGCTGGAGACGTTCAGCAGCCGGCGCACCCGCGCCCGCATCGCCCGGCGGGTGTGGCGGTAGGCGTCGGCGTAGCGCGAGGGGTCCTCGCCCGCCGACTTCGACATGCGGCAGGTGACGGTGACCACGATGTGGGCGCGACCGTTGGGCTCCAGCTCGAAGTTCCAGCTGGCCCGGCCCGTGTCCAGCTTGGCCGGGGTCGGCGAGAAGCACAGGGTGGTGGTCCGCTCCAGCCCGTCCAGGCCCATGTAGACGTAACGGATCTCGCGGTCGGAGATGCGGCTGACCGTGGTGGTCCCCCGCGCCGGCCGGCGCTCGCCGCGCACCTCGAACAGGTCGTGGAAGTCGGCCCCGAAGATCAGGTCGGCGCTGAACCGCTCCTTGCAGGCGGCGAAGTTGCGCATCGAGAAGCGCTCGAAGCACACCGCGTCGCGCAGGAATTTCTTGCGGGCCGCGAAGATCGAGTCCTTCGGCAGCCGCAGGTTGCCGTCCTCGCCGCGAATGTCCGGGTTGGCGCAGTCCACCGCCAGGGCGGCGTTGTCGTCCAGCACCACCGAGCTCAGCAGCAGCGGCCGCTTCTTCTCCAGCAGGAACTCGTAGTGCGACAGGAAGCGGGTGTCCTGGAAGTACAGCCCCTCCGGCCCGTCCTCGACCGTGCCGACGTCGCCGTAGGCGTCGAACACGGCGAAGGCGTCCTGGTGCTTGAGCGTGCGCAGCGCCCGGTCGACCAGCGAGCGTTCGGCCTCGATGTAGTGTTCGGGCAGCGGCTCGCCGCCGTTCGGCGGCGGATTCATCTTGTTCATGTCGACGCCAGAACTGCGGCGCGGCGGCCGGCCAGGGAATCCGCCACGGCGACCTTGGCGGCCTCGACGGCCTGCAGGGACTCGTAGACGGCGACGTAGTCGCGGGCCATGCGCGCGGCGGTGAAGCGGCTCTCGAAGCGCGCGCGCACGGCGTTGCGGTCGAAGGCGGCGGCCTGGCGCACGGCCTCGACCGCCGCGTCCAGGCTGTCGACCACGAAGCCCGAGACGCCGTCGTCGATCACCTCCGGCACCGAGCCGTCGCCCCAGGCGACTACCGGGGTGCCGGCGGCCATGGCCTCGATCATCACCAGGCCGAACGGCTCGGGCCAGTCGATGGGGAACAGCAGGGCCGCGGCGCCGCCCAGGAAGGCCGGCTTCTCGGCGTCGCCGATCTCGCCGATGAACTCCACCAGCGGGTCGTCGAGCAGCGGGCGGATGCGTTGTTCGAAATAGTCCTGGTCGGCCTTGTCGACCTTCGCCGCGATGCGCAGCGGCAGGCCGACCCGGCGCGCGATCTCGATGGCCCGGTCGGGCCGCTTCTCCGGCGAGATGCGGCCCAGGAAGGCGAGATAGCCTTCGTGCCGGGGCGAGAAGGCTATGAGGTCGGGCGGCAGGCCGTGGTGGACGGTGGCCATCCAGTTGACCGGCGGCATGGGCCGGCGCTGGGCGTCGGAGATCGACACCAGCGGCATGTGCGGAAAGGCGTGGAACACCGGCTGGTAGTCGGCGATGTCGAGCCGGCCGTGCAGCGTGGTGACCGACTTGTGCGCCATGTCCTTGAACAGGGCGAACTGCAGCAGGTCGACGTGGAAGTGCAGGACGTCGTAGCGGTCCGCCTCGCGGCGCAGCCGGTCCAGCATGACCAGGGTGGAGGCGACGTGGTCGCGGATGCCGGCCAGCCGCAGGCCGGTCGGCGTGCACGGCACCAGTTCCGCCGAGGTGATCGAGTCGCCGCTGGCGTACAGGGTCACCTCGTGACCCTGGGCCACCAGTTCTTCCGTGAGCCAGGACGCGACCCGCTCGGTCCCGCCGTACATCTTCGGCGGCACGGCCTCCGCGAGCGGGGCGATCTGGGCGATGCGCATGGACGGTCTCACCTCGGCCTGTCAGGTCGAGGGAGAACTCGCGCGCGGGGGGGCCGTTCCCTACGGTGGAACGCTTAAGCCCTTGCTTTGTAAAGCTTCACCGGCCGCGCCGCGCCGCCTCCACGGCCCGGCGGCCGCCCCGGTTTTTCAACCACATGATCACGCCGGTGACGCCCAGCAGCAGCGGCGCGATCCCGCCCAGGAAGATGATCGTCTGCCAGATCGGGCCGGTGTCCGTGCCGTAGTGGATCTGGCGCATGACGCGCGCGACGCCGTCGGTCCCGCCCTTGGGCGTGTCGACCGAGACCGCGCCGTCGGCGTCGGCGACCTTCACTTCGGCCTTGGCGCCCGTCAGGCGCACGGTCCAGTCCGAGCTCTTCTCGGTCGGCCAGCCCAGGCGCGTGACCCGCGCGTCGGCCCGGCCCGCCTGGGCGCTCTCGATCGCGCGGGCCGCCGCCTGGTCGGGGCTCAGCTTGGTCTCCGCCACCGGCCGGGCGCGGCCG
>NZ_JAAIVC010000009.1 GCF_010975005.1 Caulobacter sp. 17J65-9
GCCCCCGGTCTAGCGGGCGCCGATCTAGCGGGCGCTGGCCGGCTGACCGTCCGGGGCCCGGCTCTCGCCCGGCTCAGGCGCCTGGCGGGCCGCCGGGGCCGGCTGGGCCCAGGCGCGGGCCACGCCGCGTTCCTGCGCCGGGGTCTGCTCGGTGGCCGTCAGGTCCGGCGAGCGGGCCGCCCAGAACCCGAAGGTGACCAGCGCCGCCAGCGCCAGCGAAATGGCCAGAACCCACACGATCCGCGTGCCGCGCCGGCCCTGGCGCACGTACTGCGCCTCCACCGGCCGATGGTCGTGGACCGCCTGCGCCGCCCGCGAATGGGGATCGAGGTCAGCCATGAGTACGCGCTCCTGAAACTGATCTTTTCCGGCGCGCTGGCGCCGAGCTTTCTCTCAACGCTTCAAGGGATTGGCCGTTCCGCCAGCGCTGAGCCGCTCTGAGGCCTCACAAAAAACAAAGGTGGCCGGAACTTCGACGGGGGGGTCCACGTTCTTTGGCTGCGGAGGCGGCGACGCCCCCCCCGACTTGAGACCGGCGCCCTGCCGGTCTGCCGTCTCCGCGCCTTATTCTCGATGATGCGACTTCGGCGGGCTGGTTCTCCAGCCCGCCGTTTGTTTTTCTCATTCGCCTGAAACGCGAAAGGGCGGCGGATTGCCCCGCCGCCCCTCGCCGTTTGAGCGAATGGACGCGATCAGTCCATCAGCTTGCGGGTCAGGTAGGTGTACTCCAGCGCCACCCGCCGGGCGGTCTCCAGCAGGTTGGCGCCGGCCGCGTGACCGCCGTCGGTGTTCTCGTAGTAGAGCACCGGGTAGCCCAGCGCCTCGAGCTTGGCGACGGCCTTGCGGGCGTGGCCGGGGTGGACGCGGTCGTCCTTGGTCGAGGTCTCGATGAACGGCTCGGGGTACTTCTGGCCGGCCTTGAGCGCCTGGTAGGGCGAGTACTCCAGGATCCAGGCGCGCTGCTCCGGAATGTCCGGGTTGCCGTACTCCGCCATCCACGACGCGCCGGCCAGCAGCTTGTGGAAGCGCATCATGTCGAACAGCGGCACCTGGATGACCGCGGCGTTGAACAGCTCCGGATGCTTGGTCATGGCCACGCCCATGAACAGGCCGCCCTGCGAGCCGCCCATGATGCCCAGGCGGCGCGGCGAGGTGATCTTGCGGGCGATCAGATCTTCGGCCACCGCGATGAAGTCCTCGTGGGCCTTGTGGCGGTTCTGCTGCAGGGCCGCCTCGTGCCAGGCCGGACCGAACTCGCCGCCGCCGCGGGTGTTGGCCACGACGTAGGTGCCGCCGCGCTCCAGCCACAGCTTGCCCAGGGTGCCCGAGTAGGACGGCAGCAGCGAGCTCTGGTAGCCGCCGTAGCCGTACAGGACGGTCGGGTTGGAGCCGTCCAGCTTGGCGTCCTTCGGGTGCACGACGAAGTAGGGGATCTTGGTGCCGTCGGCCGAGGTCGCCTCGAACTGCTCGACCACGTGGCCGGTGCCGTCGAAGCGGTCGGGCACGGCCTTCAGCTTGTCCAGCTTGCCGGTGGCGGCGTCGGCCAGCCACAGGGTCTGCGGGCTCAGATAGTTGGAGACGGTGAAGAACACCTGGTCGCTGGTCTCGGCGGCCGAGCCGATGGAGACGGTCGAGTTGGCCGGCAGGTCCAGCTTGGTGCGGGTCCAGCCCTTCGCCCCGTGGCCGTAGGCGTAGGCCCCGCCCTTCACGTTCTCATAGAGGGCGACGATCAGCTTGTTGCGGGTCTGGGACACGCCCTCGATCGCCTCGCGGGCGCCCGGACGCAGGATCAGCTCCGCCTTCGCCTTGGCCGGATCGGCCTTCAGCGCGGCAAGGTCGTAGGCCAGCAGATCGCCGACCTTGAAGCCGTTCCAGTCCTGCTCGGTGGTGAACACCAGCTGGCCGTCGACCAGGGCGCGCACCGACGACTTGTCAGGCAGCGGCAGCTTCACCAGGCCCTTGTCGGTCAGCAGGAAGCTCTCGGCCTCCCAGAAGGTCTTGCCGCGCACCACGATGGTCGCCTGCAGCGCGCCGTCGGCGTCGCGCAGGGTGTAGCTGTTGACCGAGACGTCGTCGGCCGTGCCGCGGAAGATCTCCTGGGCCTGGTCGAGGCTCTGGCCCCGCTTCAGCCGCTTCAGCACGAACGGATAGCCCGACTTGGTCATGGTGCCCGGACCGAAGTCGCGGGCGACCAGCAGGGTGTCGCGGTCGATCCAGGTCACCCCGCCCTTGGACTCCGGCAGGACGAAGCCGCCGTCGACGAAGCGCTTCTCGACCGAGTCGAACTCGCGGATGGTCACCGCGTCCTTGCCGCCGTTCGACAGCGACACCAGGCAGTAGCGCTCTTGCGGCGACAGGCAGGTCGAGCCCTTGTAGACCCAGTTGGCGTTCTCGGCCTTGGCCAGGGCGTCGAAGTCCAGCACCGTCTCCCACTGCGGCGCGGGCGTGCGGTAGCTGGCCAGCGTGGTGCGCCGCCACAGGCCGCGCACGTTGGTCTTGTCCTGCCAGAAGTTGTCGACCGTGCCGTCGCGGTTGAAGCCCGGCGTCGGGATCCGGTCGGTGGCGTTGACGACGGCCAGGGCCTTGTCGTGCAGCTCGGCGTAGCGCGGGTCGGCCTGCAGCACGCCCAGCGAGCGGTCGTTGTGCTCCTTCACCCAGGCGAGCGACTTCGTCCCCTCGATGTCCTCGAGCCAGAGGTAGGGATCGTCGGCCTGGGCGGTGGTCTGGCCGGCGGTCTGGGCGGTTTGGGCCTGGACGGTCATGGGCGTGCTCACGGCGAGCGCGAGGGCGCAGAGAATGCGGCGCATAAAGTCGTTTCCCCCGACTGTGGTTCAGTCTGTTGGGGACGCAGCATAGGGGGCGACCCGCGTTCCGCAAATCCGCCCGGTCGCACGCTCGTCGTCACTCCTCGTTCGTGATGTTCAGCAGGGTGCCGCAGGCCTTGCAGAAGACCGCGTCCGGATCGTGCCGCGACAGCCCGCAGGTCGGGCAGCGGAAGCGCACCTTGGTCGGCCGGAAAAGGGCCTGGGCCAGGCGGATGAACAGGGTCACGCCGACCAGCATGGTGATGATCGACAGGATCCGCCCCCACACGCCGGGCAGGGTGACGTCGCCGTAGCCCGTGGTGGTCAGGGAGGTGACGGTGAAATAGAGCGCGTCGATATAGCCGGAGATGCCTTCGTGCTTGAGCGCGAAGCCGGTGTAGACGAAACCGGTCATCACGAACACGAAGGTGACCAGGGCGGCGATGGCGCGCGTGGCGTCCTCCACCCGGGTGTCGTCGTAGCGCCGGCCGACTGTGCGCCAGAAGAAATCGCTGTTGATCAGGGTCCACAGCCGCAGGACCCGCAGGAACCCGAAGTTGAACAGGGTCTCGGGAAACAGCAGGGTGGCCAGCACGAACAGGTCGACCCACACGATCGGCCGGCGGATCCAGCTTCTGAAATCGCTCCAGGCGATCGCGCGGGCGACGATGTCCACGCCCAGCACCGCGGCCAGCACGTAGTCCAGGGTCAGATAGACCGGCTGACTGCGCAGCACCGGCGCGGCGATGAAGAAGGCGATCAACGCCAGGTCGACGACCAGCACCGCGTACCGGAACCGGACCGAGGTCGGCGACGAGCCGTGGTAGAGCGCCCGCAGGGTCAGCTGCAGGCGCCGGAAAAAGGTTCGCTCGCGTGGATCCCGCGTCGTCGAGGTCATGTCGAATTAACGCGCGCGCAAGCGCGGCGGCTCATCAAAGGGTCTGTCCTGTCCTATATGTGCGCCAGATGAGCCGTCCATTCCTGAAGATGAACGGGCTCGGCAACGCCTTCGTGGTGGTCGAAGCCCGTGACGCCGCCTTCCAACCGACGCCCGACCAGGTGCGGGCCTGGGCCGACCGCGCGCGCGGCGGCCCCGGCTTCGACCAGCTGATCGCCATCGAGAAGTCCGACCGCGCCGACGCCTTCATGCGGGTCTGGAACGCCGACGGCTCGCTGGTCGAGACCTGCGGCAACGCCCTGCGCTGCGTGGGCTGGCTGCTGATGGAGGCGTCGGGCCGGGACGAGGCCTCGATCGACACCCTGGGCGGCCTGACCCGCGCCACCCGCGCCGGCGACAAGCGCGTCGCCGTCGACATGGGCGAGCCGCGGTTGCACTGGGAACAGGTGCCGCTGGCCGAGGAGATGGACACCCGCAACATCGAGCTGCAGGTCGGGCCGATCGACAATCCGCACCTGCATACGCCCGGCGCCGTCAGCATGGGCAACCCGCACGTGGTGTTCTTCGTCGCCGACGCCGAGACCGCGCCGGTGCGCGAGGCCGGCTCGCTGATCGAGCACCACCCGCTGTTCCCCGAAGGCGTCAATGTCGGCTTCGCCCAGGCCAAGGGCCGCGACCGCATCCGCCTGAAGGTGTGGGAGCGGGGCGCGGGCCTCACCCAGGCCTGCGGCACCGGCGCCTGCGCGGCGCTGGTCGCCTCGCACCGGCGCGGCCTGGTCGACCGCAAGGCGGTGATGGAGCTGGACGGCGGCGAGCTCGAGGTCGAATGGCGCGAGGCCGACAACCGGGTGATCATGACCGGTCCGGTGGCGCTCGAAGGGACGGGAACGCTGGCCTGAACAGGCGCTTTCCTTAACGGCCCGGCTTGATCTAGGGTCCTCGACGAATGTTGGGGGCGCACCGAATGACGTCCCTGCTCGAAGGGGGAATTCGATGCGTTCTCTGATGATCGCCGCCAGCCTGCTGGCGCTGGCCGGTGCGGCGTCCGCGGCGCCGGCGGAAGGTCCGTCGCGCAAGTTCGAGGGCCGCGACCTGTTCTCGCTGGAGTGGGCGTCCGACCCGCAGATCAGCCCGAACGGCCGCCTGGTGGCCTACGTGCGCAACGCCAACGACGTGATGACCGACCGCGCCCGCCGGTCGATCTGGCTGGTCGACGCCGACACCGGCGCGCAGACCCCGCTGGTGGCCGGGGCCGGCTCGCACGCCTCGCCGCGCTGGTCGCCGGACGGCAAGCGCCTGGCCTACGTCTCGTCGGCCGAGGGCGGCGCGCCGCAGCTGTTCGTGCGCTGGATGGCCGACGGCTCGACCGCGCGCCTGACCGGCCTGCCGGACAGCCCGGGCCAGATCACCTGGTCGCCGGACGGCAAGACCATCGCCTACACCCTGTTCGAACCGTCCGAAGGCGCGAAGCTGGGCTCGGCCCCGGCCAAGCCGGAAGGCGCCAAGTGGGCCGACCCGCTGCAGGTGATCGACCAGGTCAGCTACCGCGCCGACGGGGCCGGCTATCTGAAGCCGGGCTACACGCACGTCTACCTGATCTCGGCCGACGGCGGCGCGGCGCGCCAGCTGACCTTCGGCGCCTATGACGACGGCGCCCAGGTGTCCTGGACCCCGGACGGCAAGTACCTGCTGCTCAGCGGCAACCGCGCGGCGGGCTGGGAACGCGAGCCGGTCAACACCGAGGTCTACCAGGTGGCGGTGGCCGACGGTTCGGTGACCGCCCTGACCAGCCGCGCCGGCCCGGACAACCAGCCGGCCGTCTCGCCGGACGGCCGCCAGGTCGCCTACCTCGGCTTCGACGACCAGTACCTGGGCTACCAGAACACCCGCCTCTACGTGATGGACCGCGACGGCAAGAACCCGCGCGTCCTGACCGGCTCGCTGGACCGCTCGGTCGGCGACCCGCAGTGGGCGGCCGACGGCAAGAGCATCTACGTCCAGTACGCCGACCACGGCGCGACCAAGGTGGCGCGCGTGTCGCTGGACGGCCGCATCCAGACGGTGGCCGAAGGCCTGGCCGGCGGCGGCCTGGACCGCCCCTACAGCGGTGGCGAGTTCAGCGTCGCCAACGACGGCGCCATCGCCTTCACCAGCGGCTCCGCCTACCGCCCGTCCGACATCTCGGTGATGAAGGCCGGCAAGGCCCGCCGTCTGACCCAGCTCAACGAGAACCTGTTCGCCGGCAAGACGCTGGGCGAAGTGCGGCCGCTGAAGGTCGCCTCGTCCTTCGACGGCAAGCCGGTCGACTCGTGGCTGGTGCTGCCGCCGAACTTCGACCCGGCCAAGAAGTACCCGCTGATCCTGGAGATCCACGGCGGGCCGTTCTCCAGCTACGGGCCGTCCTTCGCCACCGACATGCAGCTCTACGCGGCGGCCGGCTACGTGGTGCTCTACACCAACCCGCGCGGCTCGACCTCGTACGGCGAGGAGTTCGCCAACCTGATCCACCACGCCTATCCGGGTCACGACTACGACGACCTGATGAGCGCGGTCGACGCGGCCATCGCGACGGGCTCTGTGAACCCGGACGAGCTGTTCGTCACCGGCGGCTCGGGCGGCGGCGTGCTGACCGCCTGGATCGTCGGCAAGACCGACCGCTTTACGGCCGCGGCCACCCAGAAGCCGGTGATCAACTGGTCCAGCATGACCCTGACCGCCGACAGCTACACCTATTTCGCCAAGTACTGGTTCGGGAAGCTGCCCTGGGAGGACCCGCAGGGCTACTGGGCCCGCTCGCCGCTGTCCCTGGTCGGCAACGTGAAGACGCCGACCCTGGTCGTGGTCGGGGGCGAGGACTACCGCACCCCGGTCAGCGAGTCCGAGCAGTACTACCAGGCCCTGCAGCTGCGCGGCGTGCCCACCGCCCTGGTCAAGGTGCCCGGCGTCGGCCATGGCGCCATCGCGTCCCGCCCGTCGCAGTCGGCCGCCAAGGCCAGCGCCATCCTGGCCTGGTTCGACCGCTATCGCGCGAAGGCGGAGGGCAAGTCCGCCGCCCAGTGACGGGCTGAGACTCTGTGGACAGGTCGCGATTTGGCCTTCGGGCTGCTATATGACGCGGAGAGGGCGGCCCGGACGGCCGCCCCTTTTCGTTCGCGTGAGCATGACCGCCGTCCCTGAACCCGCCGCCGAAACCGAAGCCGACGACGTCGCCGTCGTCACCTTCGGCTGTCGCCTGAACGCCTACGAGAGCGAGGTGATGCGGGCGCGCGCGGCCGAGGACGGCCTGACCAACGCGGTGGTGTTCAACACCTGCGCCGTCACCGGCGAAGCGGTGCGCCAGGCCCGCCAGGCCATCCGCAAGGCGCGCCGCGAGCGCCCGGACGCCCGGCTGATCGTCACCGGCTGCGCCGCCCAGATCGACCCGGCCGCCTTCGCCGCCATGCCCGAGGTCGATCTCGTCCTGGGCAACGGCGACAAGACCAAGGCCGGGGCCTACGCGCTCGCCGCCGACGGCCCGCGCGTGGTGGTCAACGACGTGATGAGCGTGCGCGAGACCGCCGGTCATCTGATCGACGGGCTGAAGGACCGGGCGCGCGCCTATGTCGAGATCCAGAACGGCTGCGACCACCGCTGCACCTTCTGCGTGATCCCCTACGGCCGCGGCAATTCGCGCTCGGGCGCGGCCGGCGAGGTGGTCGAGCAGATCCGCCGTCTGGCGGCTTCCGGCGTCAACGAGGTGGTGCTGACCGGGGTCGACCTGACCTCCTGGGGCGCCGACCTGCCGGGCACGCCGACGCTCGGCCAGCTGGTCGCCCGCATCCTGAAGCTGGTGCCCGAGCTGCCGCGTCTGCGCCTGTCGTCGATCGACGCGGCCGAGATTGACGCCGACCTGATGCGCTGCCTGGCCGAGGAAGAGCGGCTGGCGCCGTATCTCCACCTGTCGCTGCAGCACGGCGACGACCTGATCCTCAAGCGCATGAAGCGCCGCCACCTGCGCGCCGACGCCATCCGCCTGTGCGAGCAGGTTCGCGCCGTGCGCCCCGACGTCGCTTTCGGGGCCGACCTGATCGCCGGCTTCCCGACCGAGAGCGACGCGGCCTTCGACAACACCCTGGCCCTGGTCGACGACTGCGACCTGGCGTTCCTGCACGTCTTCCCGTTCAGCCCGCGCCCGGGCACGCCGGCGGCGCGCATGCCCCAGCTGGACCGTCCGCTGATCAAGGCCCGGGCCGAGCGCCTGCGCGCCAAGGGGGCCGAGGCCCTGGTCCGCCACCTGGACCGCCAGGTCGGCCGCACCCTGTCCGCCCTGGTCGAGCGCGAGGGCCTGGCCCGCGCCGCCGACTTCACCGAGGTGGCCTTCGAAGGCCACGCCGAGGCCGGATCGATCGTCCCCCTGCGGGTGAGCGGGCACGACGGCAAGCGGGCCCTCGCAAGCCTCTGATGACGCTGCTCTCGCAAACCGCTACACGAGCCGCATGACCGACGCCGCCGCGCCGAAAAAGGGCTGGTTCCAGCGCCTGACCGAGGGGCTCTCGCGCTCCTCCAAGCAGATGACCGAGCAGGTCGTCTCCACCTTCGTGAAGAAGCCGCTGGACCAGGAGGCCCTGGACCAGCTGGAGGAGCACCTGATCGAGTCCGACCTCGGGCCGGACGCCGCCGCGCGTATCACCGAGCGGTTCAAGGCGCTGCGCTTCGGCAAGGTGTCGGACGAGCAAGAGGTGAAGGAGGCGCTGGCCGAGGCGGTCGCCGCCGAACTGCTGCCGCGCCAGGCGAGCTTCGACCCGCTGTCGGGGCCCAAGCCCTACGTCGTGCTGTTCGTCGGCGTGAACGGTTCGGGCAAGACCACGACGCTGGGCAAGATCGCCGCCGACCTGACCCGCAAGGGCGCCAAGGTCATGGTGGTGGCCGGCGACACCTTCCGCGCCGCCGCGGTCGAGCAGCTGAAAATCTGGGCCGAGCGGGCCGGGGCCGGCTTCGAGGCGCGCGGGACCGGGGCCGACGCGGCCGGGCTGGCCTTCGACGCGCTGGAGAAGGCCAAGGCCGAGGGCTACGACGTGGTGCTGATCGACACCGCCGGGCGGCTGCAGAACAAGCAGGCCCTGATGGACGAGCTGCTCAAGGTCGTGCGTGTGCTGAAGAAGGTCGATGCGGACGCTCCGCACGAGACCCTGCTGGTGCTGGACGCCACCGTGGGCCGCAACGCGCTCGCCCAGGAACAGATTTTCGGCCGGACGGCCTACGTCTCCGGCATCGTGATGACAAAATTGGACGGCACTGCCCGGGGCGGCGTGCTGGTCCCCGTGGCCCAGGCGTCCGACGCCCCGATCAAGCTGATCGGGGTCGGTGAAGGGATCGACGACCTGCAGCCGTTCGACGCGCGCGCCTTCTCGCGCTCGCTGGTCGGTCTCGACGCGGGCTGAGGAGTAGAAGCGTGGACGCCAAGAAAGCCCAGTGGGTCAGAGCCGCCGTCGATTACGGCGCGCCGATCGCCTTCGCCCTGACCTTCTATCCGACCAAGGACTTCATGCTGGCCACCGAGGTCCTGGTGGTCGCGTCGGTCCTGGCCCTGGCGGTCGGCTTCCTGGTCGAGAAGCGGGTCGCGCTGCTGCCGTTGTTCGCCGGCGTCATCGCCATCGTGTTCGGGGCCGCGGCGTTGATCTTCCACAACGAGAGCTTCGTGAAGATCAAGCTGACCGTGATCAACGCCGCGCTGGCGGCGGTGATGCTGGGCGGCCTGGTCCTGAGGAAGAACCCGATGAAGGTGCTGTTCGGCGAGAGCCTGCGCCTGGCCGAGGACGCCTGGCGGGTGCTGATGCTGCGCTACGGCCTCTACTTCCTCACCGTCGCGGTGGTGAACGAGGCGGTCTGGCGCACCCAGACGGACTCCACCTGGGTGACCTTCCGCATGATCCTGCTGCCGCTGGCGATCGTGTTCTCCCTGACGCAGGTGCCCTTCATGATGAAGCACATGCAGAAGGACGGCGACGAGAACGCCACCCCGGAACCGCCGGACCCGGGGTTCTGAGCTCGGCCTTGCCGAACACTTTCAAAGGGCGTCATCCCGGAAAGCGCGCAGCGCTTATCCGGGACCCAGCAAGCGCGACCTGAACGCTGCGAACAGCGGCTGCAACAAGCGCCGCGCTTGCTGGGTCCCGGCTCTCCGCTGCGCTACGGCCGGGATGACGGATATTTTGAGGTCTCGGCCTCCGCCGGATTCCCATACGGCGCAAACCGCGCCTCGAGCCGGCTCTCCTCGAACGCCTTCAGCGACCAGCCGACGGAGTGGAAGGCCAGCGCCTTCCACGGAATGTGCGCCCACCAGAACAGCACGGCGTCCAGGCTTTCCGGCCCCGCCGCGACCTCCGGCGTGACCAGCCGGGCGCGGTGGAAGATCTGCACCTGGCTGCGGTGCGGCACGTCGTAGAGCGCCAGCACTCCGTCCAGCTCGATCTCGCAGCAGGCCTCCTCGCGCGCCTCGCGCTTCACGGCGTGAGCGACCGTCTCGTTCTCCTCCATGTAGCCGGCCGGCAGGGTCCAGTAGCCGCGGCGCGGAAAGATCGCGCGCCGGCACAGCAGCACGCGGATCTCCTCCAGCGGCACGGCGTCGGGCCCGAACGGCGCGCCGGTCTCGCTCCAGACCGCGACCGCGCCGACCACGATCTTCGGGTTCACATAGTCGATGAAACCGCAGTGGTCGCAGACCCGCCGCTCGCGGTCCTCGTCGGGCGGAATCCTTATGGAGAAGGCGGGCTGCAGCGGCTCGGTCATCGTCGCCTCACGGCTTCCGTGCACGGACGGATGTCGCCGAACCGTCGCAGAACCATGTTAACTTGAAAATCTCCGAGACAGGGCCCTCTGCAAACACTGGGGACGACCATGGCCAAGGCGAAGAAGAAGTCCGCCAAGGGGAGCGAGGGGCCGCTCGACGGTTCGCCGAGCCACCTGCTGCACCGCGTGCTGCAGATCGCCCTGGACGTCTACGGCGAGGAGGCCGGTCCCGACGGCGTGACCCAGCGCCAGTTCGCGGTGCTGACAGCGGTGTCGGCCGACGAGGGCCTGACCCAGACCGACCTGGTCAAGGCCACCGGCATCGACCGCTCGACCCTGGCCGACCTGGTCGCCCGCATGATCGGCAAGGGTTTGCTGGCCCGCGAGCGCTCCAACGCCGACGCCCGCGCCAACGTCGTGCGCCTGACCGACGCCGGCCGTGAGGCGCTGGAAGCGGCCCGCCCCAAGGTCGAGACCGCTGACGCCCGGATCCTGGCCCTGCTGCCGCGCGGCAAGCGCGACGCCTTCCTGAACGTGCTCTCGCTCATGGCCAGGGCCGGCGAGGCGGCGGCCGAGATCGTGCCGGCCAACGACCCCGAGGTCGAGCCTGGCAAGAAGCCGAAGAAAGCCAAGAAGGCGGCGAAGAAGTCGGCCAAGGACCAGGTCAAGGACTCCGGCGAGACCGAAAAGCGCCGCAAGCCGAAGGCCGAGAAACCGGTCAAGGCGCCCAAGCCGGACAAGAAAAAGAAGAAGGCGGCCTAAGAACTCGGCCGCCTGCGGAACGCGGCGCCTATTTCGCTCCGGACCCGTACGGCTGTCTGCCGCGTTGAGCTTCCCGCACAGGGAGAGCCCGGCCATGGACGACGCGGACGCCGCGGGCGCGCAGGCGCTGAAGGCTCAAGGGCGCGCCCTGATCCAGGAGTGCGCCTTCGTCGCCGGCCGGCGCGTGGCTGCGGCCGACGACGCCCGCGTCGAGGTCGACGACCCGGCCGAGGAGACCGTGCTGGGCGTCGTGCCCGACCTGCCGGCCGAGGAGGTCGAGAGCGCGATCCGCTCGGCGGCCGAAGCCTTCCCCGCGTGGTCGCGCACGCCCCAGGCCCAGCGCGCCGCCTGCCTGCGCCGCTGGGCCGCCCTGGTCGACGACAACGAGGCGGGCCTGGCCGCCCTTCTGTCCCTGGAGAACGGCAAGCCGTTCGAGGAGGCGCGCGGCGAGATCCGCTACGCCAACGGCTTCATCAAGTGGTTCGCGGGCGTCGCCGAGGAACTGCGCGGCGAGGTGGCGGAAAGCCCGCTGCCCGGCCACACCATCCTGACCCTCCGCGAGGCGGTCGGGCCCGTCGCCGTCATCACCCCCTGGAACTTCCCGGCGGCCATGATCACCCGCAAGCTGGCCGCCGCCTTCGCGGCCGGCTGCACGGCGGTGGTGAAGCCCGCTTCGCAGACCCCGTTCACGGCGATCGCGCTGTGCGAACTGGCGCTGGAGGCCGGCGTGCCGGAGGGCGCCTTCAGCGTGGTCACCGGCGAGTCCGGGCGGATCGGCCGGCTGCTGACCGCCTCGCCCCTGATCCGCAAGCTCTCCTTCACCGGATCGACCCCGGTGGGGCGCAGGCTGATGGAGCAGTGCGCCCCGACCCTGAAGCGGCTGTCGATGGAGCTGGGCGGCGCCGCGCCTCTGGTGGTGTTTGAGGACGCCGACCTCGACGTCGCGGTGGCCGAGACCCTCAAGGGCAAGTTCCGCAACGCCGGCCAGACCTGCGTCTGCCCCAACCGCGTCTACGTCCATCGCGAGCTGTTCGCCGCCTTTGTCGAGCAGCTGGCCGACGCGGTCGCCAACCTGGCCGTAGGCTCGCCGTTCGAGCCCGGCGTGAAGGTCGGCCCGCTGATCGACATGAAGGGCGTGGCCAAGGTCGAGGACCACGTGCGCCTGGCCCGCGCGTCGGGCGCCGAGGCGGTGGTCGGCGGCGACCGCCACGCCCGCGGCGGCCGCTTCTTCCAGCCGACCGTGCTCGCCGGCGGCGACGACGAGCTGTTCCGCCGCGAGGAGACCTTCGGGCCGGTCGTGCCGGTGTTTCCCTTCGACGACGAGGCCGAGGCCCTGGCGCGGGCCAACCACAGCGACTTCGGCCTGGCCGCCTTCGTCTTCACCCGCGACCTCGACCGGGCGTTCCGCTTCGCGCGGGGGCTGGAGGACGGCATCGTCGGCGTCAACGCCGGCCTGATCTCCAACCCGGTCGTCCCGTTCGGCGGGGTGAAGCAGTCGGGCTTCGGCCGCGAGGGCTCGATCTACGGCATCGACGAATACCTCAGCGTGAAGTCGGTGACGCTGGCGTTGAGGTGACGTTAGAAATGCGGGAGATCGCCGCTTTCACCCCCGGCGCTAGCTTTGATTAAGGGCAGGATTACTGCGCCTAGCCACTCGCCCCCCTTGCGTTGGAGTGTCTCCTCGAGAATCACTCCGCCTTCGCCCAGGACGAGCCGATAATGTGCTGAAAGAAATGCGAGAGGAAAATTGGGTACTTCTACGGGAAACGATTGGAATATCTCGGACTTCGGGATCTGAAATCCATCTCGCATTTGCTCTCCGGTAACGGTCAATTCTCCCAGTTGCCTCGTTGGCCGGCCATCTCCGATCTGACCGGTCTCTTCATAGCGCTTCAGCATTGCCGACTGGTGGGCTTGGATGCTGGCTACCAGGCGCTCAGCTGCGGCAAGCTGTAGGGCGGACAAATGAGCACGCAGCTGGGCGCAGCTCGCGGCATCATCGGGGCCGACAGGTAACGATGCTTGGGCGCGGGTGCCGAGTAAGGCGAGGACTTCTGCTGGCTGATTCGGCTGCTCCCCTCCGTTCCTCCGGGCCGTTAGAGAGACAAACAAAACATCGTAATCGTTTGCGGTGTGGCCCGCATGGGCGATGTAATTGTCCCGCAGTCTAAGAAGTGAATCGTGAATAGTGCGGTCAAAGCCTGCAATCCCTCGCGGCGAAAAATGCCTGTTAATTCCACGATCCGCATCGGTAGCGGCCTCGAATGCGCGAGCGTAGCTCACGACAATCCCGGAAAATAAAGCTGATCGCGCGTAATCATTGGGCGCTGCAAAAAGGTGGTCCAATGCTTCGAGACATTGTCTCGCACTGACGAACGCTCCGAGAGCAGCAATGCCTTCGACCCTGGCCGTAGCAGCATCCTTACGCGTTGGGGCACCTTCAGGGGTCTCGTTCACTTTGTGGTCTCGCTGTGAGCGTTGGCTTGTCGGCGCAACTTCACCATAGGGCGTGCGGCGGCAGTGTGCCTACAGCGGCAGCTCCGCCCGCTTCACCACCGTGCGCATGGCCACCGACGAGCTGATCCGGGTCACGCCTTCGATGCGGGTCAGGGCGTGCGAGTGCACCCGCTCCAGGTCCTCGACGTCGCGCACCACCAGGCGCAGCAGGTAGTCCGAGCCGCCGGTCATCAGGTAGCACTCGGCCACCTCGGGCACGGCGCGGATCGCCTTCTCGAACGCCGCCAGCGCCGGGGCGGCCAGCGAGGCCAGGGTGACGGTGACGAACACCGACAAAGGCAGGCCCACGGCGCGCTCGTCGATCACCGCGGCGTAGCGGCTGATCACGCCCCTTTCCTCAAGCCCCCGCACCCGCCTCAGGCACGCCGACTCGGAAAGGTTGGCCGCCTTGGCCAGTTGCACGTTGGTGGCTCGCCCGTCGCGCTGGAGCAGTCGCAGCAGCTTGCGGTCGGTCGCGTCCAGAGTCGCAGAATCCGTCACCAAACGCACCTTTGCAGCAAGGATCCTCCGTTTTTGCGGCCCTGCGCCGCAAAGAACAACAAAAATCCGTCTCGCGCCCGGCGCTACAAAGCGCGGCCGAATAGGGAGAAGACAAAATGCGCGTGGGCGTCCCCAAGGAGATCAAGCCGAACGAGCACCGGGTGGGCCTGACCCCCGCCGCGGCGCGTGAGTACGTCCACCACGGCCACGAGGTGCTGATCGAAACCAACGCCGGGATCGGCGCGGGCTTCACCGACGAGGCCTTCGTGGCCGCCGGCGCCAAGATCGTCCCGAACGCCGACGCGGTGTTCGAGCAGGCCGAAATGATCGTGAAGGTGAAGGAGCCGCAGCCGGTCGAGTGGGCCAAGCTGAAGCCGCACCATATCCTCTACACCTACCTGCACCTGGCGCCGGATCCGGAGCAGACCAAGGGCCTGATCGCCTCGGGCTGCGCCGCCATCGCCTACGAGACCGTCACCGACGACAAGGGCGGCCTGCCGCTGCTGGCCCCGATGTCGGAAGTCGCCGGCCGCCTGGCCGCCGTCTCGGCCGCCGACACCCTGCTGAAGCACAACGGCGGCATGGGCCTGCTGCTGTCGGGCGTCCCGGGCGTCGAGTCGGCCCGCGTGGTCGTGCTGGGCGGCGGCGTGGTCGGCGCCAACGCCGCGCGCATGTGCATGGGCCTGAACGCCGACGTCGTGGTGCTGGAGCGCTCGCTGTCCCGCATGCGCGAGCTGGACGACCAGTTCAACGGCCGGGTCCAGACCCGCTTCTCCACCGTCGACGCGGTCGAGGAAGAGATCCTGAAGGCCGACGTGGTGATCGGCGCGGTCCTGACCGCCGGCGCCGCCGCGCCGAAGCTGGTCAAGAAGTCCCACCTGTCGCGCATGAAGCCGGGCGCGGTGCTGGTCGACGTGTCGATCGACCAGGGCGGCTGCTTCGAGACCTCGCGTCCGACCACCCACGCCGAGCCGACCTACGTCATCGACGGGATCGTGCACTACTGCGTGGCCAACATGCCGGGCGCGGTGCCGAAGACCTCGTCGCAGGCCCTCAACAACGCCACCCTGCCGTTCGGCCTGGCGCTGGCCAACAAGGGCCTGAAGGCTCTGGAAGAGAACAAGCACCTGGCCCGCGGCCTGAACGTGCTGGGCGGCAAGCTCACCCACCCGGCCGTGGCCGAGGCGCTGAACCTGCCGTTCGAAGACCCGTACCACGCCTGGGGCTGAGCCTAGCCTCCAGTCTTGCTGAGTTCGGAGGCCCGGTCGCGAAAGCGGCCGGGCCTTTTTCTTTCAACTGAACGCTCGGCACTGCGAGGGCGTTACCTTCCGGCCGATTTCGGTCTAGAAGCCCGGGCATGACGGAACAGCCAAGCTCGCCATTCGGATTCCGCGACGTCGACCCCGTGGAGAAGGTCGCGCTCGTCCGCGGCGTGTTCGAGCGGGTGGCGTTCCGCTACGACCTGATGAACGACCTGATGTCGGCCGGGGTCCACCGCCTGTGGAAGGACGCCGCCGCCGCCAAGCTGAACCCGCAGCCGGGCGAGGTGATCGTCGACTGCGCCGGCGGCACCGGCGACATGGCCCGCCGCATCGCCAAGCTGGCCCACCGCGCCCAGCGCCGCCGCGGCGGCCCCGACGCCAAGGTGCTGGTGCTCGACTACAACCAGCAGATGGTCTCCGAGGGCCGGGCCCGCGGCACCGAGCCGGAGATCGCCTGGGGCGTGGGCGACGCCATGCGCCTGCCGCTGCCCGACGCCTGCGCCGACGCCTATGTGATCTCCTTCGGCATCCGCAACGTGGCCGACGTGCCCCAGGCGCTGCGCGAGGCGCGCCGGGTGCTGAAGCCCGGCGGGCGGTTCCTGTGCCTGGAGTTCTCCAAACCGGTCACCGAGCCGCTGCAGAAGGCCTACGACGCCTACTCGTTCAAGGTGATCCCGGCCGTCGGCCAGATGGTCACCAAGGACCGCGACTCCTACCAGTACCTGGTCGAGAGCATCCGCCGCTTCCCCGACCAGCGCCGGTTCGCGGCCATGATGGCCGAGGCCGGCTTCGCCAAGCCGACCTGGACCAACTTCACCGGCGGCGTCGCGGCGCTGCACCACGGCTGGGCGCTCTGACTTGGGCAACCCGGTCCGATCGAGTCTGCGTCTGATCGCGACGGGCTGGCTGCTGGTCCGCTACGACGCCCTGGTGCCGCGCGAGCTGGATCCGCTGCTGCCGGCCCACGCGCGCTTCGCCGCGCGCTTCCTGCGCCTGTTCGCCGGTCCGCAGGCCAAGCAGGGCCGCCCCGGCGAGCGCCTGGCCCACGCCTTCGAGCGGCTGGGCCCGGTGGCGATCAAGCTTGGTCAACTGTTGTCCACCCGCGCGGACATGTTCGGCGCGCGCTTCGCCGACGACCTGGCGCGGCTGAAGGACCGGCTGCCGCCGTTCCCGACCAAGGTCGCCCACGCCCAGATCGAGACCTCGCTGGAGCGGCCTGTGGAGTCCGTCTTCGCCGAGTTCGGCGAGCCGGTCGCCGCCGCCTCCATCGCCCAGGCCCACCGCGCGAGGACCCGCGACGGCCACCAGGTGGCGGTGAAGGTCCTGCGCCCCGGCATCGAGCGCCAGGTCGCCAAGGACGTCGACGCCATGCGCATGGCGGCCGGCGTCGTGGAGTTCCTGGCCCGTCCGGCGCGGCGGCTCGAGCCCCGCGCGGTGGTCGAGACCGTGGCCCACGCCCTGGGGCTGGAGATGGACCTGCGCCTGGAGGCGGCGGCCGCCTCCGAGCTCGGCGAGATCATGGCCCGCGACGGCTACATGCGCGCCCCCGCGGTGCACTGGGAGGGCGTCGGCCGCCGGGTGATGACCCTGGAGTGGGCCCAGGGCATGCCGATGAGCGACCCGGCCGCGCTGGAGCAGCCGGGCCTCGACCGCAAGACCCTGGCCGACAACATCATGCGCGGCTTCCTGGCCCAGGCGCTGGACCACGGCGCGTTCCACGCCGACCTGCACGAGGGCAACCTGTTCTGCGCCGCCCCGGCCCAGGTGATCGCGGTCGACTTCGGCATCGTCGGGCGCATCGGCCCGCCTGAGCGCCGCTACCTGGCCGGCATCCTCTGGGGCTTCCTGCAGCGCGACTACAAGCGGGTCGCCGAAGTGCACTTCGAGGCCGGCTACGTGCCCGCGCACCATTCGGTCGAGGTGTTCGCCCAGGCGCTGCGCGCGGTCGGCGAGCCGGTGTTCGGCCGCTCGGCCCGCGAGGTGTCGATGGGCCGGCTGTTGTCGCAGCTGTTCGAGATCACCGCCCAGTTCGACATGCGCCTGCGCCCCGAGCTGGTGCTGCTGCAGAAGACCATGGTCACGGTCGAGGGCGTGGCCCGCCGCGTCGATCCGGACCACGACCTGTGGGCCGCCGCCCGACCGGTGGTGGAGCGCTGGATCACGCGCGAGCTGTCGCCGATCAGTCAGGCCAAGACCCTGTTCCACGACCTGAACCTGGCCGTCCGCGCGCTGACCCGCCTGGCCCACGGCCCGGTGATGCCGCCGGTGCAGGTCGACGTGCGCCGCTGGCCCGCGCCGCCGGCCCGGGTGGCCCTGGCCTTCGCCGCCGTGGCCATGGCTGTGGCGACCTTCGTGCTCGGCTGGATCCTGCACGGCTGACGCGCCTGAGTTAGAGCGCGACAGCCGAAACCGGCGTCCGCTTTCGGCTGTCGCGCCTTCGCGTAACGACGTTATAGCGAGCTTCGCCGTGGTGTGGTGAACTGAGGTCCACACCGACGGGGAGGACGTCATGGTCACCAAGACGAGTTCCAGTTCACGGCGCGTGTTTCTGGCGGGCTCGGTCGCGGCCCTGGCCGGCGTCGGCTCCGAGGCCCTGGCCGCCGCGCCGGACGCGGGCCTGGAGGCGGACGCGCAGGCCGCGCTGAAGCAGCTGCTGGCCTCCAACGAGGCGGCCCGGATCGTCTCCAGCAAGGCCAAGGGCGTGCTGGTTTTCCCGAAGGTCACCAAGGGCGGCCTGGTGTTCGGCGGTCAGTACGGCAAGGGCGTGCTGAAGGTCGGCAAGAAGGTCGACGGCTACTACGAGACCGTGGCCGGCTCGTGGGGCCTGCAGGCGGGGGTGAAGACCTTCTCCTACGCCCTGTTCTTCACCACCAATTCGGCGCTCGAGCGGATGAAGTCGTCCTCGGGCTGGGAGCTGGGGGCCGATCCCAGCGTGGTGGTCGTCGACGAGGGCGCCGCCAAGCGGATCACCACCACAACCGTGCGCGACGGCGTCTACGCTTTCGTGTTCGGCCAGAAGGGCCTGATGGGCGGCGTCAGCCTGGAAGGGACCAAGATCAACCGGCTGAAGTGATGAGGCTCGCCAGGTCCCAGCCGTCGGCCGTCAGCCGGTAGATCACCCCGATCCCGCCGGCCGCCAGGAGCAGGCTGAGCGGCACGGTCAGCATCTGCGCCAGCGCCCCGCCGGCCGACACATGGCCGGTGAGGGTGCTCAGGCCGCGCGCCCAGAAGTCGGTGAGCGTGGTGCGCGGCAGGTCGCGGTGCGCGGCCTCGATGCGCAGCATGACGTAGGGCGCGCCGACATAGGCGGCGAGGTAGGCGGCGCAGACGCCGAGCACGAACAGCGCCTCAGCCGAGTCCAGGAACACCAGGGCGAAGGCGGCGAGGATGGCGGCGTAGGTCACCGCCACCATCCAGCCGACCTCGGCCGGCAGGTCGTGGCAGGCGCCTTCGCCGGCCCATCGTCGGGCCTGCGCCTGAGGCGCGGACCCGGCGAACGGGATCTTCAGGCCGGACAATCCGGCGACGGGCGGGTCGAGGGTCGAAGAGCCTTCCATCGGGCGTCTCCTTGGGGCGACCGCGGCGCCCCGACGACGCCGCGGTCCGGGATCGGATCAGGCGGCGAGCGGATCCTCCTCGGCCGGGCCGAAGAACTCGTAGTGCAGCCGGTCGACGGGCACCCCGGCCTGGGCCAGGCCGCCCACAAGCGCGCGCAGGAACGGCTTCGGGCCGCAGAGGTAGACGTCGGCCTGGTCGAGCGGGGTGTTCCGCTTCAGCCAGTCGACCGAGATCAGCCCGTCCTCGTCGTGGGTCTGGCCGCGCGCGTCGCCCGGCAGGGGCTCGGCGTAGAAGGCGGTCACCGTCGTGCGGCCGTGGCGGCTGGCCAGGTCGCGCACGTGGCGGTCCATGGCGTGGACGGCGCTGTTGGCGGCGCCGTGGACGTAGTGGGCCTCAAGCCCCGGGTGCCGCGCGGCGATGGTCTCCATCATGCTGACCATCGGGGTCAGGCCGACCCCGCCCGACAGCAGCACGACCGGGCGGCTGGGCTGTTCCGGCAGGAAAAAGTCGCCGGCCGGCGGGGTGATCTCCAGCACGTCGCCGTCGCGGACGTTGTCGTGCAGGTGGTTGGAGCCGCGGCCCTCCGGCTCGCGCTTCACCGAGATCCGGTAGGTCTCGCCGTTGGGCGCGGCCGAGATGCTGTAGTTGCGCTTCAGGTTCGGCTCGCCGGGCGTGTCGAAGCGCAGGGTCAGATACTGGCCGGGCCGGTGCGGGGCGACCGCGCCGCCGTCCTTCGGGCGCAGGATGAAGGAGGTGATCACCTCGCTCTCGGGGACGCGCCGCTCGACCACGAATTCGCGCCAGCCGTGCCAGCCGCCTTCGGTCGCTTCGATCTCTTCGCGGATGCCGGCTTCGCGGCCCTTCAGGATGTCGGCTAGGAACCAGTAGGCCTCGCCCCACGCGTCCAGGATGTCCTGCGGCGGGTTCAGCACCTCGACGATCGCGCCGATCAGGGCGTTGGCCACATACGGATAGTGCTCGGGCAGGATGTGGTAGCCGACGTGTTTCTGGGCCATCCGCTCGACCGCGCCGCCCAGCGCGCCGAGGTTGTCGATGTTCCGGGCGTAGGCCAGCACCGCGCCGGCCAGGGCGCGCACCTGGGCGCCCGACTGCTGGTTGGCCTGGTTGAACAGGTCGCGGATGTGGGCGTCCTGGAACAGGCGCGCGTACATGGCCCGGGTGACCGCCTCGCCGTGGGCGGCGAGGGCGGGGGCGGTGGCCTTGACGCGCGCGATCGTGTCCGCGCTCAGGGAAGCCGGCATTCGGTAATCCTTTTACTGGGTTCGAGGTCGGGGCGGTCGTCGCCCCGGAAGGTCAGGCGGCGGCCGCGGGCCGCCCGGGCGAGGGCGGCAGGCGGAAGGTGAGGGCCAGGTTCAGGCTGCGGGCGATCCGCTCCGCCTTCGCCTGCAGCAGGGCGGCGGCGGGCGGGGACAGCATTTCGTCGGTGGTCTCGCGCCACAGCGCCAGCCAGCGGTCGAACATCTCCGGCGTGATGGCTTCCTGGTGCTTCAGGTGGGCCTGCATCGGATGGCCCTTGTAGCGGCCGGTGGTGAGGGCCACCGACGACCAGAAGTCGGCCAGCAGATCGAGGTGGCGGGGCCAGTCGTCGATCGCGGCCTCGAACACCGGGCCCAGATCCGGATCGCGGCGGACGCGCGCGTAGAACACGTCCATCAGCGCCGGCAGGCGCGCTTCGATCTCGACGCCGTCGCGAGGCTCCATGTCCCGCTCCTAAAGATGCATCTTGAGTGCATCTATGCGTCGCTAAAACATGCCCGACAAATACGGGTTTATACGTAGTGCCGCCCGCCGTCCGCCGGGCGTATGAGGCCGCGCATGCGTCTGACGCTGTACACCGACTATGCGATGCGGGTGCTGCTGTACCTGGGCGCCCACGACGACGGCCTGTCCTCGATCGCCGACATCGCCGAGGCCTACGACATCTCGCGCAACCACCTGATGAAGGTGGTGCAGGATCTGGGGCGGGCGGGCTTCGTGGAGACCGTGCGGGGGCGGGGCGGCGGCGTGCGGCTGGCCCGGCCGGCCGACCAGATCGGCCTGGGCGAGGTGCTGCGCACGACCGAGGACAGCTTTCGCCTGGTCGATTGCGGCGACTGCCTGATCACCCCGGCCTGCGGCCTGCCGCGGGTGATGAACGAGGCCACCGCCGCCTTCCTGGCGGTGTTCGACCGCTACACCCTGGCCGGCCTGCTGACGGGCCGGGCGCGCATGCGCGGCCTGTTCGGGTTCGAAGCGCCGACGCCGCGCCCGCGCCTGGAGGTGAAGCGGACGCCCGCCCGAAATTCCTGACCCGGAGCTGACCGATGCGCCTGCCCGACGACGTCGTTCCCTACAAGCGCACGCCCGACTTCACCGAGACGACCGTGCCGGTCGGCCTGCTGCGCGCCCACGCCACCAAGGCCGGCGCCTGGGGTCTGATCCACGTGCTGGAGGGGCGGCTGGCCTATCGGATCTCCGACCCGGGCCGTCCCGCCGAGGAATGCGTGCTGACGCCGGAGGGCGAGCCGGGCGTGGTCGAACCCACCGTCCTGCACGAGGTCGAGCCGCTGGGGCGGGTGCGCTTCTACGTCGAATTCCACCGCCGCGAGGACGATGCGACGGACGGCTCGCCGCACGTCGAAGTCTGAGGCACTCTCCCGTCGTGCCGGGGGGAGTGTGATGGCGTTGATCGGTGTGCGCGGTCTGTGGACCGCGGGGATTTTCGCGGCGGCGCTGGCGGCGCCGGCCTTCGCCCAGACGACCCTGGAGCTGCGCGTCCCGGCCGACACGCCGGCCGCCAGCACGGTCTATGTCGCCGGTTCGTTCAACGGCTGGGATCCGGCCGCCGCGGGCTGGGCGCTGAAGCGGCGTGACGACGGGATCTACGCCCTGACCCTGCCCGAGGACGTGCGCGGGTCGGTCGAGTTCAAGTTCACCCTGGGCGGCTGGGAGACCGGCGAGCAGACCGCCGACGGGGCGGGGGCGCCCAACCGGACGGCGACCCTGCCGGCGGGCGGCGCCTTCACCTGGACCGGCGAGGTGGCGCGCTGGGGCTCGGGCGTCGCCGCCGCGAAACCGCACACCGCCAGCGCCCAGGTCTCGGTGCTGGCCGAGGCTTTCGCCATGCCGCAGCTGGGGCGCACGCGCCGGGTGTGGATCTACCTGCCGCCGGACTACGCCACGAGCCGCAAGCGCTATCCGGTGATCTACATGCACGACGGCCAGAACGTCTTCGACGACGCCACCTCGGGCTTCGGCGAGTGGGGCGTCGACGAGACCCTGGACGGCCTGTTCGCCAAGGGCGACCCGGGCGCCATCGTGGTCGCCGTCGACCACGGCGGCGAGCACCGGCTGGACGAGTACGACCCGTGGCCGAACGCGGTCGATCCCAAGTACGGCGGCGGCGAGGGCGGGGCCTATGTCGCCTTCCTGGTCGACACCCTGAAGCCCTACGTCGACGCGCACTACCGCACCCGCCGCGACCCGGCCCACACGGCGGTGATGGGCTCCAGCATGGGCGGGCTGATCTCGCTCTACGCCGCGTTGGAGCGGCCGGACGTGTTCGGCCGGGCCGGGGTGTTTTCCTCGGCCACCTGGCTGGTGCGCGATCACGTATTGGCGCTGGCGGCCACGCCCCGCGCGAAGCGCTACGACCAGCGCATCTGGTTCGTCAGCGGCGGGGCCGAGACCAACACCAGCTCGCCCTTCAGCGTCGGCGAGGACCAGGCGGCGACGGTCGCGGCCCTGGCCAGGGCCGGTTTCGCGCCGGCGTCCCTGAACGCCAGCGTGCCGGCCGACGGCCAGCACTCAGAGTGGTTCTGGCGGCGGGAGTTCCCCGCCGCCTACCGTTGGCTGTTCGCCCGCTAGGCGGGGATCAGCCCCCGCCGCCCGTGTCGGCCCCGGCGCCGAAGTCGAAGCCCGGGTCGCGCTGGCGCTTGCCGCCGTCGCCGAAGGTGTAGGTCAGGCCCAGGAACACGCCGCGCGCGTTCATCTGCCGCTCGGTGCGGTCGTGGATGGTCGGGGTGTCGATCACCAGCCGGTCGCGCATGGTGCCCAGCACGTCCTGGGCGGTCAGGACCACCGACAGCTTCTCGTCGACCTTGTGCCGATAACCCAGGTTCAGCATGCCGGTCGGCTCGCGCCAGCCCTGCGCCTGCAGTCGCTTGCCCATGACGAAGGCGTTGATCTGGATGAAGTCCTTGGGCGTGGCCTGCCAGTTCAGCGCGCCGCGGCCGCCGACCGACCAGCCCGAGCGGCCGTCCGTCGCCGTCACCGTCGAGCCCTCGATCTCCTGCCAGTAGGCGTTGGAGCTTAGGTTGTAGGTCAGGGACTTGGTCAGCCGGCCGTTGGCGACCAGCTCCAGCCCGCCGCTGCGGCTCTCGGCCAGGTTCTCGCGGGTGGTCAGGAAGACGCCGTCCAGGTCGAGGGTCCCTGACGGATCGCACAGGGTCGGGACCGTGGTGCAGGCGCGCACCACCTCGGTCACGCCGTCGGTGCTTTGCCGGTAATAGGCGGTGGCCAGGTAGAAGGTCTGGCCGGAGCGGTACTGCCAGCCCAGCTCGTAGGAGTCGGTCTCCTGCGGCTTCAGGTTCGGGTTGCCGCTGCGCAGGTTGAACGGGTCGACATAGACCACGTACGGGTTCAGGTCCTGGGCCTGCGGACGCTGGACGCGCTTGGAGTAGCTGGCCGTCAGCTGCTGGCTGTCGGTCAGGTCGTAGGCCAGGTGCAGGCTGGGATACACCCCGCTGTAGTCGTTCGTGGCGGTGACGCCCGTGGTCACCTGGTTCATGTCGATGTCGACCTGCTCCAGCCGCAGGCCGACCAGCGCGGTCACCGGGCCCAGCGGCCGCTCATAGGTGGCGTAGGCGGCCTGGACCGTCTGGTCGTAGAGGAAGCGGTTGGTCCGCGAGGTGTCGACCGTGGCCGAACCGGCGTCCAGACCGCGGAGGCCCTGGTTGTCGTAGTCGTTTTCCGAGCGCTCGATCTGCAGGCCGGTCTTCAGCTTGGCCTGGTCGCCCACCGGGCGGGTGTAGTCGAGTTTGAACTGGGTCTCGTCCTGGACGATCTCGTTGTGGGTCGCCTCGTAGGGGTTCGCGCCGCCGGGCAGGGTCCCGGTCTGCAGCGCCCGCATCCGGCGGTCGCCCTCGGTGCGCTCGAAGCTGAGGTCGGCGACCAGCTCGTGCTCGTCGCCCTTGAACTTGCGCCGCCAGCTGGCGCTGGCCTCGGTGTTGGACCTCTCCATGGAGGAGGACGCCGCGCGGTCGTAGGTGGTGACCACCGCGCCGGTCGAATCCTCGCCCTCGTAGCTCTCGAGGCTGTCGTTGGAGAACTTCATGCCGCGGTGGCGGATCTCGGCGCTGACCCGGGTGGCGGCGTCGAGGTCGTAGTCGAGGTTGCCGCGCAGGTTGCGCCCGTCGCCGGTACCGTCGGACTTGGCGCGCTGGCGGCTGTCGATGAACTGGCCGCTGCCGACGTCGAAGCGCGAGCGGTCGGTCGAGGTCTCGCCGTCCATCACGTCATGGCGCACGCCGGCGTCGCCGGACAGGCCGAGCTTGCCGGACATGACCGAGCCGCTGACCCCGCCGTTGTAGCGGCCGTCGGTGCCGACGTTGGCGCGTACCGAGCCGGAGCGGCCGGACTTCTTGCCCTTCTTGGTGACCAGGTTGATCACGCCGGCGGTGCCCTCGGGGCTGAAGGCGGCCGAGGGGTTGGTCATCACCTCGACGCGGTCGATCTGGTCGGCCGGCATCTGCTGCAGGGCGTCGGCCTTGCCGTCGCCCTTGAACATGCCCGACGGGCGCCCGTCGACCAGGATGGTGACGTTGGCGTCGCCGCGCAGGCTGATGTTGCCCTGCACGTCCACCTCGACCGAGGGCACGTTGCGCAGGGCGTCGCCGATCGAGCCGTTGGTCGCGCCGAGGTCGTCGGCCACGCTGTAGCTGCGCCGGTCGATCGAGCTGCGGAAGCCGTTACGCTGGCCGGTGACGGTGACGTCCTGCACGCTGGTGGCGTCGGCGGGTGGCTTGCGGGCCGGCGCGTCGGCGGCCGGCTGCGGCTTCGGGGCCGGCGGGGTCTGGGCGAAAGCGATCGCCGGGGCCGCGACGGCCGCCGTCGCGAGCAGGATGACTTTCAAACGCAAGAGATCGCCCCCTGGCGGACTTCGCCGCCTTCATTCGTCACGCCCCCGACAGGCGCGGTTGGTTACACGGCCCCGCTTGCGAATTCCGTCGCGCGGGAACGCGGCCGACCCAAGCTTACGGCCAAGCTGGGTGCAAATGTCTTTTTGGAAAGGTTGGAGAAGGGCGGCCGCTCAGCCGCTCAGCGTGCGGTGTTCCGGTGCTCGTCCAGCACGCGCCGGACGGCGGCGACGTCCAGCGCCTCGACCACCACCGGCTGGCCGGTGGCGGGGTCCACGCTGCGGGTCGTCACGGCCATCAGGAGCGAGTTGTAGATCGCCTCCTCGGTCGCCTCGATCGCCGCGGCGAACAGGGGCGAGGTCTGGTCGTTGGGCAGGTCGACCACGCTCGCCACGTCGCGCCGGCGCTCGGGCGTGCGGCGCACGGCCTCGGCGGTGGAAAACGCGATCGCGTAGTCGCCAGAGCCGTTCGAGAAGGTCGAGCCGGTGCGCGCCAGGCCGGCGATGGCGCGGCGCGCTAGCCGGGTCAGGTTGCGGTCGCTCAGCGGCGCGTCGGTGGCGACCACGATCATGATCGAGCCGTCGGCGCTGGAGTCCTCGACGTATTCCTTCAGGTGGTAGCGGCCCAGCGCCCGGCCGACCGGGGCCCCGCCCATGGACAGCACGCCGCCGTAGTTGGTCTGGACCAGCACCCCCACGGTCCAGCCGCCCAGCTTCTTGGGCAGCACCCGCGAGCTGGTCCCGACGCCGCCCTTCCAGCCGAACGCCACCGTGCCGGCGCCGGCCCCGACGCAGCCCTCCTCGACCGGGCCCGGGCGCGCGGCTTCGATGGCGGCGCGCGCGTGGGCGACGGTGACGCCGCGAGAGCGGATGTCGTTCAGCCGGCCGTCGTTGGTCTCGCCGACCACGGCGTTGACCGAGCGGACGTCGCCGTTGCCCGGCTGGGCCAGGGTCCAGTCGATCACCGCCTCGACGCCGCGCGCGACGGCCAGCGTGTTGGTCAGCACGATCGGGGTCTCGATCTCGCCCAGCTCGACGAGCTGGGTCGCGCCGGCCAGCTTGCCGAAACCGTTGGCCACCTCCAGCCCGGCCGGGACCTTGTCCTGGAACAGGTTGCCGCCGTGCGGCAGGACGGCGGTGACGCCGGTGCGCACCCGGTCGCCCTCTACGACGGTGACCTGGCCGACCCGCACGCCCGTCACGTCGGTGATGGCGTTGAGCGCGCCGGGCTTCAGCACGCCGGGCTTGAGGCCGATGTCGCGCGCGCGGACCCGGGTCGCTTCAGTCATGGGCTTGGCCTCTCCCGGACGCTCCGCGGCCGTCGCCGCCGTCGCCGCCAGACCGACAGGCAGGGCCTTCAGCACCGATCGCCGCAGCATACCCGACCTCACGCGCTCCGCCTGGCGGGAGAGTGGCGCGGCGGCGCCGGTCCCGTCCAGCCCGCAAGCCCTAGTCGGCGGCCAGATGCTCGATCAGCACGCCCATGTTCTGGACGTAGATCCCGGTCGAGATCCCGACCACCGGCGTATCGGTGACGTAGGGCGAGGTGTCGGTCGCGTCGCCGACCAGGGTGCGCGAGAAGTCGCCCGGCGCGACCTCGGCCGGGCTGTCGCCTCGATAGGGGTGGCTGGTCGATTTCAGCATGGTCGGCCACCAGCCCTCCGCGTTCAGGCCGGCCACCAGCTCGGCCACGCGCGCGGCCTCGCTGGCCGCGGCCGGAGCCGCGCCGCGGTTGCTGTTGAGGTCGGACACCTCCACCGGCCGCGTGGCGAAGAAGCGCGGCAGCGGCGACCGCCCGGCCTTCAACGGCGAGCCGCGGCTGGCGACCTCGGGCGGGGTGGCCTTGAGCGCCTCGTAGCGTCGGCGCAGGCCCGCCACGTCCAGCTTCCGCTGGGAGGAATAGTGACCGACGGTGCCGACGGGATCGTGGTCCGCCCAGTAGACGCCGTTGGTGACGTTCGACCCGCGCCTGTGGAGGAACAGCGGCAGGTTGGTCCCCGGCTCGACGAAGGTCGGGTGGGTGCGGCCGTCGACGCGCAGGGCGGCCGGCAGGGCCACCTGGTCCAGCCAGTCGAGCGCCTCGGGCACGCGCGCCAGATAGCGGGCGTCGCCGGTCAGCTCGTAGAAGGTCATCAGCTGGGCGACGTTGTTGGCGGTGGTGTGGGTGACGATCGAGGTCGGCTCGTAGGTGCGCGCGCCGATCGGCTTCAGGTCGGGGCCGTGCTGGAGGCCCCAGCCGGCCTGGGGCGCCGGCTGCTGGGTCGTCACGAAGCTGTCCATGGCGCGATGCACGGCGTCCAGCAGGCGCGGCTCGCCCAGCACCTGCCAGGCCATGATCAGGAACTTGATGTTCTCGCCGGCGACGTCGTCGTTGAAGGTCAGGAAGCCGGTGTAGTCGGGCCGGCCCTGCTTGGAGAACTCGCCCGCGCGCGGCCAGCGCTGCGGCCAGCCGCCGACCGGCAGCTGGCTGTCCAGCACGAAGCCGATCGCCCGGTCGAGCGCCGCCTTGACGCGCTTGTCGCCGGTCTGGGCGTAGAGGCGCAGCAGCAGCTGCATCGACTCCGACGTCCCGGCGTCGTCGAAGGTGGCGTTGCCGTAGTAGTGCTGGAATTCCTCCAGTCGCCAGGCGTTCTTGCCGACCGTGGCGTACCAGTCGCGCAGCGACTCCTCGCCGGCCAGGTCGATCACGTAGTTCCAGCCGCCGCTGGGGTGCTGGCCGCGGATCAGCGCGCCGCCGGCCTGCTCGGCCGCCCGCAGGTAGCCGGCGTCGCCGGTGGCGTTGAAGGCGTCGAGGAACAGGTGCCCGACGGTCGCCGTGCCGGGCGGCTGCACCCAGATCATGGTCGGTTTCGCTTCCAGCTCGCCCCAGCGGCGCGAGAAGTCGGGCAGGTAGGACCAGACGTAGCCGCCCTGGTAGGCGACCTTGTCGACCATGAAGGCGGTGGCCCGCTTCATCGTCGCCAGCACCTCGGCCCGCGAGGGCGCGGCGGCGGCGCGCGCCGGGAATGCGGCGGTTGCGGCCAGGGCGGACGCACCGGCCAGAAGGCGACGTCGGTCGAGCATGGAAACCTCCCCCGCGGGCGTTCTCGCGTCCCGTCTGCGTCGAATGGACGTCAGCTTGACACCGGTGTCAATGTCGAGAGCCGTCGCCCGCGGCCACGCGTCACTTGCACGCGAAATTGATCCGGGAAGACTGTTGGCGCCAAACGTGAAGGTTGCTCCGCCGGCGATGCCGGTGTGCTGTGCCGTCGCGTCGGCGTGGGACGGACCGCGCCGAACCGCAGGGGGGATGCTCATGACGAAAGCCGCTCGCCGGAGCGGGAGCGTTTACGCCGTGTTCGCCGGCGTGCTCGCCCTTCTCGCCTGCCTGCTGCCGCCTCTGACGGCCAGCGCCGCCGAGCGCTACGCCTCCGTGGTCATGGACGCAGGCACCGGCGAGATCCTCTACGAGCGCAACGCCGACGACCTGCGCTACCCGGCCTCGGTCACCAAGATCATGACCCTGTACGTGACCTTCGCGGCCCTGTCGGACGGCTCGCTGAAGCTGACCGACAAGGTGACCATCTCGCCGCGCGCCGCTCGCCAGCCCCCGTCCAAGCTGGGCCTGCGGGCTGGCGACAAGATCACCGTCGAACAGGCGATCTTCGCGCTGTGCACCAAGTCGGCGAACGACGTGGCCGTGGCCCTGGCCGAACGGGTCGCCGGCAGCGAGGCCAAGTTCGAGAAGCGCATGAACGAGCGCGCCCGCAAGCTGGGCATGACCAAGACCCGCTTCGTGAACCCGCACGGCCTGCCCGACCCGCGCCACGTCTCCACCGCCCACGACCTGGCGATCCTGTCGCGCGCGGTGCAGCGCGACTTCCCCAAGTACTACGCCTATTTCGGCGCCCAGAGCTTCACCTTCCGAGGCCACCGGATCCGCAATCACAACGGCCTGCTGGGCCAGGCGCCGGGCGTCGACGGGATCAAGACCGGCTACACCCGCGCCTCGGGCTTCAACCTCGCCGCCTCCGGGGTGCGCGACGGCCGCCGCCTGATCGTCGTCGTGCTGGGCGGCCGCTCGCCCCGCAGCCGCAACGACCACGTGTCCCAACTGCTGGACGCCGGCTTCGCGGTGCTGCGCGCCCGCAAGACCGACAAGCCCCTGACCATCGCCGGCTATCTGGCCGGCCACGGGGGCGAGGCGACGCCGGTCTCCGACGAAACCGCCACGGCCATGGGCGACGACGACGAGACCGACGCGGGCGAGGAGGGCGAAGAAGACGTGGGCGTCGAGACGCCGGCGCCGACCCCGGCGGTCACGCCCGCCGCCGTGCGCGAGACGAAGGCGAAGGCCAAGGCCGAGACTAAGGTCGAGACTAAGGTCGAGACTGGCGACTGGCAGATCCAGGTCGGCGCCTTCAAGAAGCGCGCCGACGCCAACGCGGCGCTCAAGGACGTGCGCAAGCGCTTCAAGGCCCAGGTCGAGGGTGCGGCGGAGACCGTCAGCAGCGCCGGCGGCTGGCACCGGGCGCGCTTTACGGGCCTGTCGGAAGACGCCGCCGGGGCCGCCTGCGAGGCGCTGAAGTCTCGCAAGCTGCCCTGCCTGGTGCTGCACGGCTGACGCGACCACGCTTGCCAACCGGCGGGCACGCCGCTTACGGCCTGCGGGCGTTCTGAAGCGCGTACCGGAGTCTGATCCCATGACCGACGTCGAGGCCCTGGCGCGCGCGGCAGCGCCGCTCGAACCGGACGCGGCCGAGCGGGCCCGCTTGCTGGAACTCGTGAGCGAGCACGTCGGGGCCTTCTACGACTGCCTGCCTGAAGCGCCGGCCTATCGCTCGCGCGAGGAGGCGCTGGCGCGGCGCGACCAGGCGTTGATCCCGGAAGAGGGCCGCGCGGCGGAAGAGGTGCTGGCCTATGTGCGCGACTGCGTGGACGCGCCGGGCCTGACGGCGGCCTCGCCGCGGTTCATGGGCTACATCCCCGGCGGCGGCCTGTTCCATTCGGCCCTGGGCGACCTGCTGGCGGCCGTCTCCAACAAGTATTCCGGCTTCGCCTCGGCGGGGCCCGGTGCGACCCTGCTCGAGAACACCACGGTGGCCTGGCTGGCGAAGGCGGTCGGCTTTCCGGAGTCGTCCGCGGGCGTGCTCACCTCGGGCGGCAGCCTGGCGACGCTGACGGCGATCGTCGCCGCACGCGACGCCCGCGATCCGGACGGCGGCGGGGCGGTCTACCAGACCCGCTTCACCCATCACTGCGTGCACAAGGCCCTGCACATCGCTGGCCGCGGCCGCGCGCCCCTGCGCCTGGTCGAGACCGACGAGCATCGGCGCATGTCGCCCGAGGCGCTCGAAGCCGCGATCACGAAGGACAAGGCCGCGGGCCTGCGTCCCTGGCTGGTGGTCGCCTCGGCCGGCACGGTCGACACCGGCTCGGTCGATCCGCTGGACGCCGTCGCCGAGGTCTGCGCCCGCCACGGCGTGTGGCTGCACGTGGACGGCGCCTATGGCGGCCTGTTCCACCTGTGCCCGGAGGGGCAGGCGATCCTGAAGGGCGTCGAGCGGGCCGACAGCCTGGTGCTGGATCCGCACAAGGCGCTGTTCCTGCCCTACGGCACCGGCGCGGCCCTGGTGCGCGACGGCCAGCTGCTGCACGACGCCTTCGCCGCCACCGCCGCCTATCTGGAGCCGCTCAGCGAGACCCATGTCGGCCCTTCGCCCTCGGATCTGGGCCCCGAGCTGACCCGCCACTTCCGGGCGCTGCGCTTGTGGCTGCCGCTGCAGCTGGCCGGGGCCGCCGCCTTCCGCGCCGCCCTGTCCGAGAAGCTGGCCCTGGCCCGGCGCTTCCACGAGCGGCTGTCGCGGATCGAGGGCTTCGACGCGGGCCCGTCGCCTGACCTGTCGGTGGTCGCCTTCCGCTACCTGCCCAAGCGGCACGACCCGAACGTCTTCAACCACGCCCTGCAGGCCTGGCTGCAGCAGGACGGCCGGGTGTTCGTCAGCGGCACCCGTATCGACGGCGACGTCTACCTGCGCTGCGCCATCCTGTGCTTCCGCACCCATGCCCAGCACGTCGACGAATTGATCGAACGACTGGTCCAGGGCGTGCGCGAACTGGAGGCGCGCTGAGCGGGATTCGCGTAACGGCAATCTTCGGTTGTATTGCTTGACAGTACGAGGCCCCGGCGCGCATTTGTCGCAGTGTTACGCTGGGGGATCGTCTCAAATGCATAAAGTTCTCGTCGCGGCCGGTCTGGCCGTGTCTCTGTCCGCGTGCGCCTCGACTTACGTCGGCAAGCCCTATGACCGCGCCGCGGCCAATGTTCAGTCCATCGGCATCGCCGACGACGCGCTGCCGGAGAAGGCGACCGCCTGGGAAGTCGCCTCGGTCGGCTCCAACTTCGGCCTGGTCGGCGCCCTGGCCAACGCCGCCATCCAGCAGAGCCGCGAAAAGGCCATCAACGACGCCCTGGCCGGCGCCGGCTTCGACGCCGAGGGCCGCCTTGAGCAGCGCGTGATCACGTCGCTGGACTCGCAGGGCTATCGCGCCAAGGTTGAACAGAACGCGGCCCGCCAGAAGCGCGTCTACCTGACCAGCTACAAGAGCGCCGGCGACAAGCCGGACGCCTATCTCGACATCGTGGTCACCAACTACGGCTACCTGTCCGCCGGCGTCGGCCAGCCGTGGCGCCCGACGGTGGCGGCCACCGTGCGTCTGGTCAGCGCCTCCGACAGCTCCAAGGTGCTGATGGAGAACCAGATCGTCTACAACGGCATGTATCCGCAGAAGGGCGTCATCACCCTGTCGGCCAACCCGCAGTTCGCCTTCATGGACCGCGAGGACATGCTGGCCGACCCGGCGCGTCTGGCCGGCGGCATCGAGGACGCCCTGAACCAGGTGGCCGACACCGCGGTCAGCCTGCTGCGCTAGGGGGGACGCCGTGCGCTTCACCCTCAACCTTTCGGTCGTGGCCGCGGCGGCCGGCCTGCTCGGCGCCTGCGCGGGCACGTCCGCATCCACGCCGCTGCCTATGGCCACCATCCACTACGACCACCAGGGGTGCCCGACCCAGCCCGATCTGGGCGCGGCGCTCTCGCTGACGCCGGAGAAGGAAAAGGCGGCCCACACCGTCACCACCCCGGTGCGGGCCGGCACCGGCTGCCTGACCTGGGCCGGAAAGGCGACGCCCTACGTGGTCTACGCCCTGCCGGCCGACGTCGAGGACAAGACCTTCGACGTGGGCGCCAGCCTGGAAAGCCAGCGCATCTTCGCGCCGGAGGTGACCGTGCTCGACGCACAGGGCGCCCCGACGCGGACCTTCGCGCGCGACCAGTTCCTCTATCGTGGCGGGGTCTATTCGGTGCAGTTCAGGGCCAGGCCGGGCGACGCTTACGTGCTGGTCACCGCCGCGCCGGAGCTGGTGGGCAAGGCGTACGACTCGATCGCGATCGGCACGACGACCACCAGCGCCTACACCGGCTATGGCTCGGCCAGCTGGACCGTCGGCAACGACAACGCCCAGTCGCGCACCTTCTCCTACGAAGGCTCGGCGCAGGTGTCGGTGTTCGACAGCGACACCAAGGAAGCCGCCAAGAAGCCGGGCTGAGCATTCGCGCCCCGGCGCGATGGGGCCGCCCCGCACCCGCGGGGCGGCCCTTTCTTTTTGGACTCCAGTCTTCCCGACCGGCTCGCGAGGCGCTCTATTGCCGCGGTTCCAGTTGGGGGAGACGGATTATGCGGACTTCGATTCTGTTGGCGGGCGTCGCGGCGCTGACCATGGCGACGAGCGCCCAGGCGGCCCCGAAGCCGGCGGCGCATCCGCAAGCCGAGGCCCAGGCGCTGGAGCTGGCCAAGCAGGCCATCGCGCTGCGCTCGGTCGCCGGCCCCGGCAACCAGACCCCCGAGGTCGCCGCCCTGTTCGCGAAGGCCCTGGTCGCCGGCGGCTTCGCCGCCGAGGACGTCACCGTCGCCCCGGTGGACGACACCGCCTATCTGATCGCGCGGTGGCCCGGCAGCGATCCCAAGCTGAAGCCGCTGGTCATTTCCGGCCACATCGACGTGGTCGAGGCCAAGGCCGCCGACTGGACCCGCGATCCGTTCACCCCGGTGGTCGAGAACGGCTACCTGTACGGCCGCGGCGCCACCGACATGAAGCTGGACGGGGCGATCGCCGTCGCTTCGCTGATCGAGCTGAAGCGCCAGGGCTACAAGCCGCGCCGCACCATCATCATCGAGTTCTCCGGCGACGAGGAGACCACGATGAAGACCAGCGCCATCATCGCCGAGAAGCTCAAGGACGCCGAGCTGGTGCTGAACGTCGACGGCGGCGGCGGCTCGCTCGACGAGAAGACCGGCGCGCCGCTGTACTTCACCTGGCAGGGCGCGGAGAAGACCTACGCCGACTTCAAGCTGACCGTCACCAACCCGGGCGGCCACTCCTCGGCGCCGCGCGCCGACAACGCCATCGACCGGCTGTCGGCGGCCCTGCTGCGCATCCAGGCCAAGCCGTTCACGCCCGAGCTCAGCCCGCTGACCAGGGCCTATTTCGAGGCGGCGGCGAAGTACGAGCAGCCGGAGACCGGCGCGGCGATGAAGGCCTTCGCCGCCGACCCGTCCGACCAGGCGGCGATCGCCACCCTGCGGGCCGATCCGGCCACGGTGGGCAAGATCGGCACCACCTGCGTGGTGACCATGATCAACGGCGGCCACGCGCTGAACGCCCTGCCGCAGCGGGCCGAGGCCAACATCAACTGCCGCATCTTCCCGGGCCACAAGCCGGCCGACATCATGGCCGAGCTTTCGGCCGCCGCGGCCGACCCGGCCGTCGCCTTCACCGACGTGACCGAAGGCTCGGTCCCCAACGACGCCTCGCCCATGCGCGCCGACTTCGAGGCGGCGGTGAAGAAGGCGCTGGGCAAGGTCTATCCGGGCGTGCCGGTGTTCCCGAGCATGGCCTCGGGGGCCAGCGACAACATGTGGTTCCGCTATCACGACGTGCCGGCCTACGGCGCCAGCCCGACCTTCCTGAAGGGCTCGGACGACTTCAGCCACGGCCTGAACGAGCGCACGCCCATCGCCAACATCCAGCCGGCGATCACCTACTACCTGTCGGTGGTGGGGGATTTGTCGAAGTAGGGCGGGGCGGCTGGCTGGGCTCGTCCTTAGAGGGTTCGAGTTTGGCCGACCCGTCTGGCTCAGATGGGTCGGCCACCCTCCATCTTCTTGTTAAGCGTTTTTACGACACGCAAGAAGCTGCACGTATGGGGCGTTGGTCCCCTGCACCTGTGCGCGGTCTTCGATCGGCGGGGTCGTGGTTGTATTCGGAATAGGCGGGATATGGAATCCGCCACTCACTCCAGCTCCGTCGCCTTGTCGGCCGATGGCGGTTCCCTCCATCAGACGGTGAGTGTGCGCTCCGGTGGGCCGATTTTCCTTATCGGAGAGCGCAACTCCGACTGTTGCGCCAAGCTGCCCTCCAGGAACCAATCCGACGATATACCGGCCGCGGATGCTAGTGGCCTCTGACCAACCATTGGGGCACGAGCTCACGTCGAAATATGCGATCGTGCCCGCAGGTACTCCGTTGCCCGCCTTGAGTGCTGCGACTAGCTGCTCAAGCTTTTCTACGCGCGCCTCGATCGGAGATGGTTTGGGAGAGCTAGTTTGTGCCTGTGAAGGCACAAAGATGGATAGGAAAACAGAAAGAGAAAGCGCCGCAACGGCGGCCAAACGGCTCGAACGCATTACGATTTCTCCTCGATGATGCGGGGTACCGCCCCCTCAGCACCTCGCACAAAGCACCGATCTCGAGGTGATACAAGTTTTGGTAGTGCAATGCCCCAAATGGTTGAGTCCCCCAAAGTGGGACAGGCCAATTAGGTCCGGCTGCAGCTACCGAACGGAGCGACCCAGGCCGAGTACCTGCGCAATCCGAAGGGCTCGACCCGCCCGAACGCCGACTTGTCCCAATGGCGGCAACCTACGCATTACGAATGCGCCGCTCTACCGGCTGAGCTAAGGCAGCCTCTTACGCCGGTCCCGCTCGCGTGGGAGGAATGTGGGGACGCTCGCCACCTTCAGTCGAACCCGGGCGTCAGGCCCGGGACCTCAGGAGTTCGGCGACCTGCTTCGCCAGCTGCGCTTCGGTGAACGGCTTGCCCAGGACCGGGCCGTGCCAGGCGTGCTCGAGCGCCTCGCCCTCCATGTAGCCGGTGACCAGCAGGATCGGCAGGCTCGGCCACCGCTCGGCGATCCGCCGCGCCGCCTCGCTGCCGGTCATGCCGGGCATGGCGTAGTCCATCACGACCAGCTGGGGCAGGTCGCCCTCGGCGAGGCGGGCCAGGGCGGCGGGGCCGCTGTCCACCGGTTCGGGCGTGCAGCCGAGGTCGGTCAGCAGGGCGGCGGTGGTGCGCCGCACCTCCGCATCGTCGTCCACCAGCAGGACGCGGACGCCGCGCAGGTCGGCCGGGCGCAGGTCCGCCGCCGGCTCGGGCGCCTCCGCCTCGGCCGGCGCGGCGACCGGCACGTAGATGGTCACGCGCGTGCCGTTCCCGGGGGCGGTCTCCACGCGGGCGCCGCCGCCCAGCTGCTTGATCACGCCCAGCACCTGCGATAGGCCCAGGCCCGACCCCGCGCTCGGCCCCTTGGTGGTGAAGAACGGCTCCCACATCTGGGCCAGCACGTCGGGGGCCATGCCCGTGCCGGCGTCGGCGACCGACAGGGTCACGTAGTCGCCCGCGGGCGGCGCTTCGGGGGTTTCGGGGGCCGTCTCGACGCGCGCCCCGCCGATCTCGATCTCGATCGTGCCGCCCTGGGGCATGGCGTCCCGGGCGTTGAGGGCCAGGTTCAGGACCACCAGCTCGAGCTGGCTGTGGTCGCCCAGGGCCCAGGCGGGATGGGCGGGGTGGCGTATCTCGACGCGGAAAGCGCCGCCCAGCGAACGGTCGAGCAGGGCCTGCATGCCGTCGATCATGGCGGACATGTCCATCGGCTCGACCGTGAGGCGCTGGCGCCGCGCGAAGGCCAGGAGCTGCGCCGTCAGTTTGGATCCGCGCTCGGCGGCCTGGCGGGCGCGGTCGACGTACTTGCGCAGGTCGTCGTCGCCGAGCCGCTTGTTCAGCAGGTCGAGATTGCCGGTCACCGCCATCAGCAGGTTGTTGAAGTCGTGCGCCGTCCCGCCGGTGAGCCGCCCGATGGCCTCGGCCTTCCGGGCGTGCACCAGGCTGGCGGCGGCCTCGCTCAGCTCGTGCGAGCGTTGGGCCACGCGCTCCTCCAGCGTCTCGTTGAGCCGGCGTAGCTCTTCCTCCCGCGTCGCCAGCTTCACCGAACTGGCGTGCAGGGCCTCCGCGACGGCGTCGGTCTCGCGCATGCCCGTCACGACCGGCATGACCGGCCCGCCGTGGCCCAGGGCCGAGGCCGAGTGGGCCAGCGCCTCGACGGCGTTCGTCATGCCCCTGGCCATGTGCACGGCGAGCGCGACGCCGACGGCCAGGAGCCCCAGGGTCACCGTGCCGGCGATCAGCAGGCTGCGGGCGAAGGTGCCGGTCACCTCGCGCATCGGCACGGCGACCAGGAAGGTCCAGCCCGTGAACGGCGAATGCCTGTAGGCCGCCAGGCTCTGCTCGCCTTCGAGGTTGTGGTCGACCGCCACGCCGTGATCCAGAGACAGCTTCGCCAAGGCCTGCGGCGACGCGCGCCGGCCGAGCCATCTGGCTACGTCGCGGTTGCGGGCCATCACCCGCCGGTTCTGGTCGAGGAGGACGCCGGTTTAGCTGTCGGGCAGATGCTGTTCGGCGATGAGCTCGTTCAGCACGGCCGGCGGCAGGGCCATGGCCAGCAGGTAGTCCGGGCGGCCGTCGATCTTCACGACCGTGGCCAGTTCGAGGGTGTAACGGCGCGGCATGGAGCCGGATTGCCCCAGGTCGCTGATGTACAGGGACGAGGCCTTCTCCCACGCTTTCTGGAACTCCGGCTCGTTCCTGACGTTCGGCAGCGGAGTCCCTGACGCGAAGCGCGTGTTGACCACCTGCTGGCCCCGCCGGTCGATCACGCCGATCCAGACGTCCGGCCGATTGACGAGCTGGCGCGCCTGGCGGTCGAACGCGGCGAAGTCCCGGGTCTGCAGGTAGGGCGAGGTGGCGAGGCTGCGTAGCGTGGCGTTCGCCTCGCGCATGCGGCCGTCGACGGCGAGCGACAGGGCCGTGGCCGTTTCGGTGAGCTGTCGCTCGGTCTCCCGCCGCTGCGAGCCGTAGTTGTCGAGGGCGACGAAGGCGGCGGTCAGGCCGGCGGTGAGGACCAGCGCCGCCGTGAGCAGGGTGAAGCGCCCGCGTACGGAACGCGCGAACTCGCGCCAGTTCGGTAGGCTTCCGCTGTGTTGGCCCCCGCCAAAGTTGAGCGCCGCCATTACGACTCTCTGCCTCGGTCTCCAGTGGCGGCGAGAGCCGCCGAGACCGCGCCGCAAGTTAATCACAGATATCGGCGTTCGCGGTACGCGCCCAAGTTGCCGTCACGACGCCGTGTTTGTCCGACGGCGCCCCGGCGGCTTTTTGCATGTGCCCCGGAATGCTCGCGAGTAGCTGACGCACAGCCGGTCTGAAACCGTCGTTCACCTGCGATTTCGCAAGCCTTCCCTTACGTCAGCTTGTGCGACCAGGGTGGAGCCGCGTGTGCCCCGTGGACGCCGGCCGACGCCCGGTGGAGGGGCGGATTTTCTCGTCGAAAACAGTCGGGCGACGGCGCCGCGCACGTCTGTGCCGAGGCCCGACGGCCCGCATTGCGCGGGATAACTGTTTGCAAATTCAACGGGAGGAAGTGGCGCGCGGCCACGTGATTCGAGCACGCGGCCGGCGCGTCACCGACGCGCCGCTGTCCCGGCCGAGCTCGGGCGGCTCCGTCAGACCAGCGACGAATAGATCAGCGTCTTCAGCTCGCGGCGCAGGGGGTAGATCCACGACGGGCTGCACTGGGTCATGAAGACGACATGCAGCTTCTCGACCGGGTCGACGAAGAACGACGTCGTGAACATGCCGCCCCAGTAGTGCTCGCCGACGGAGCCCGGGATCATCACCCTGGCGACGTCCTGGGTCACCGCGAAGCCCAGGCCGAAGCCGATGCCGCCGTTCTGGGTCTCGCTGAACAGCGACTTCGACATGCTGGCCAGGTCGGACCGGCCGGGCAGGTGGTTCAGCGTCATCAGGTCGAGCGTCTTGCGCCCGAGCAGGCGCGCGCCGTCCAGCTCGCCGCCGTTGGCGAGCATCAGGCAGAAGCGGTGATAGTCGAGCGCGGTCGAGACCAGGCCGCCGCCGCCGGACAGGAACCTGGGCTGGCGCAGCCAGAAGCTCTCGGCCCCGCGGTCGAACATCACCCGGCCCTTCTCCGGGCCCGCCCACGCGTAGCAGTCGGTCAGCCGGTCGGCCTTCTTGGCCGGCACCACGAAGCCGGTGTCGTTCATCTTCAGCGGCGCGAAGATCCGCTCGGCGAAGTAGCGGTCCAGCGGCATGCCCGACACCCGCTCGATCACCGCGCCCAGCACGTCGGTGGACACCGAGTAGTTCCAGGCCTCGCCCGGCGTGAACTCCAGCGGGATCTGGCCGAGTTCGCGGACGAACCCGTCCAGGTCGAGCCCCTCGTGCCAGTCCTCGGCCAGCTTGCCGGCGCGGTAGGCGGCGTCGACCGGGGTGCGGTTCTGGAAGCCGTAGGTCAGGCCCGAGGTGTGGCGCAGCAGGTCGAGCATGCGCATGGGCCCGGCGGTCGGCTTGGTCCGGAACGGCTCGCCGGCGCCGCCGCCGTCATAGACGCCGATGTCCTTGAACTCGGGCAGGACGTCTTCGACCGGGGTGTCCACGGCGACCTTGCCGGCCTCGACCAGCATCATGAATGCGACCGAGGTGATCGGCTTGGTCATGCTGGCGATGCGGAAGATCGAGCTCTCGTCGATCTGCCTGGACGAGCCCTCGCGCGCGGCGCCCTGGCTGCTGAAGTGAACAATCTCGCCGTCGCGGCTGACCAGGATCTGGGCGTGCGGCAGGCGGCCGCTGTCGAGGTAGCGTTCCTTCAGGAAGCCGTCGACACGACGCAGCCGTGCGGCGTCAAAGCCGTGCTTCGCGGGAGCCTTTACGTGCATGCTCTTCCCCCGGTTCTTTTCCACTGGTCGGCTCTTTGTGCGGCCGAATCCCATCCCTTGTCGCGTCGACTTTGCGGTTCGCCGTGCGACAAAGCTGTATTACCAGAGCGGCGAAATTGTCGTACAAAAATTTTGACATTCCCGCCCCGCCGGTCGATGACAAGCGGAGCGAGCGCTAGTCGGCCAAAGAGCTGACAGCCGTCCCGGGGGGCTGGCTCACCATGATCGAACTCTACCACTGCGTGGACGCGCGCTCGTTCCGGGCGCTCTGGGCCCTGGAGGAGATGGGGCTGCCCTATCGCCTGCACGTGCTGCCCTTCCCGCCGCGGGTCCACCAGCCGGACTATCTCCAGCTCAATCCGCTCGGCACCATCCCGCTGCTGGTCGACGGCGACGTGCGGATGACCGAGTCCGCCGCCATCCCGCAGTACCTGGCCAGCCGGTACGGCCCCACGCCGCTGGCCGTCGGCGCCGACGAGCCGGACTATGCGCTGTGGCTGGACTGGATGGCGCGCAGCGACGCGACCCTGACCTTCCCGCTGACCATCGTGCTTCGCTACACGCGGCTGGAGCCGGAAGAGCGGCGGCTGCAGCAGGCGGCCGACGACTATACGCAGTGGTTCCTCTCGCGCCTGCGCCACCTCACCCGCGCGCTGGGCGATCGCGAGTGGCTCTGCGCGGGCCGCTTCACCATGGCCGACCTCTGCGTCGGCTACGCGCTGCTGTTCGCGCGGACGCTGAACCTGGAGCACAAGTTCAGCCCGGAGGTCGCGGCCTACTGGGAGCGCCTGAGCGCCCGGCCCGCCTTCCTGGCGGCGAAGGCCGCGCAAGCCGGCGGCGAGGGTGCGCAATGACCGCCCAACCGCGCGCCCATAGCCGCGGCTACGCCCGCCTCGTGCTGGTCATGCTGCTGGTCGTCTACACGTTCAACTGGCTGGACCGGCAGATCCTCGGCATCCTCGCCCCGGCCATCAAGGCGGACCTGGGCTTGAGCAACACCCAGCTCGGCGCGTTGGGCGGCATCGCCTTCGCGGCGCTCTATTCGACCCTGGCCATCCCGCTGGCCCTGGTCGCCGACCGCACCAGCCGGACCTGGGTGATCACCCTGTCGATGACGGTCTGGAGCGCGTTCACGGCGGCGTGCGGCTTCGCGACCGGCTTCTGGCAACTGTTCCTGTTCCGCGTGGGCGTCGGCGTCGGCGAGGCCGGCGGCGTCGCCCCCAGCTACGCGCTCATCTCCCAGTACTTCCCGCCCGAGCGACGGGCGCGGGCCTTCGCCGTCTATTCGATGGGCATTCCGGCCGGCCTCGCCGCCGGCGTGCTGCTGGGCGCGGCGATCGCGAAGGCGGTCGACTGGCGCGCCGCCTTCGTCGTGATCGGAGCCTGCGGGGTGATCGTCGCGCCGATCTTCCGCTGGGTGGTCCGCGAGCCGGCGCGCGTGGGCGCGCCTGCCGAACGCGCCCCGGTCGGGGCCGTGTTCGCGATCCTGCTGCGCAAGCCCAGCTTCTGGTTCATGGGCTTCGCCGCCGCGATGAGCAGCCTGACGGGTTACGGCCTGGCGTTTTGGACGCCGTCCATCGCCATGCAGACCTTCGGCTTCGACCTGACCCAGACGTCGTACTTCTTCGGTTCGCTGCTGCTGGTGGGCGGGGTGAGCGGGGTGCTGCTGGGCGGCCTGCTCGCCGACGTTCTCGGCAAGGCCGATCGCGGCGCCTACGCCTGGCTGTCGGCGATCGCCTGGCTGATCACCGCGCCGCTGTTCATGATGGGCTTCCTGTCGCCCTCGCCCTGGAAGGCGTGGCTGCTGCTGGTGGTGCCCAACGCGCTGACCCTGGTCTTCGTCGGACCGCTGACCACCGCCGTCCAGCACCTGGTGCCGGCCCACATGCGGGCGACGGCGGCGGCGTGCTTCCTGCTGATCAACAACCTGATCGGGATCGGCGGCGGCTCGTGGCTGCTGGGCGCGCTCAGCGACGTGATGACGCCGCAGTTCGGCGAGCAGGCGCTGAGGTATTCGGCGGTCGCGCTGGCCGGCTTCTACCTGCTGGCGGCGCTCCTGGCCCTGCTCGCGGTCCGGCCTCTGCGCCGGGACTGGGTCGACGACCCGGCCGCCTGAGGCCCCCAAGATCAATTGAAGAGGTGGAGTTTATGGGGATCGATCTCTCGAACCGCGTGGCGATCGTCACCGGCGCGGGCGCCGGGCTCGGGGCCGCGCATGCGCTGGCGCTCGGCCGGCGGGGCGCCAAGGTCGTCGTGTCGGACGTGAACGCGGAGGCGGCCGCCGCCGTGTGCGCCCAGATCGAGGCCGACGGCGGCGAGGCCATGGCCGTCGGCGTCAGCGTCACCGACCGGGCCGGCGTGCAGGCGATGTGCGAGGCGGTGCTCGCGCGCTGGGGGCGCATCGACATCCTGGTGAACAACGCCGGCGTCCTGCGCGACAAGACCTTCGCCAAGATGAGCCTGGACGACTTCCAGCTGGTGCTCGACGTGCACCTGATGGGCTCGGTCAACTGCACCAAGGCGGTGTGGGACGTCATGCGCGCCCAGAACTACGGGCGGATCATCTTCACGACCTCGTCCTCTGGCCTCTACGGCAACTTCGGCCAGTCGAACTATTCGGCCGCCAAGATGGGCCTGGTCGGACTGATGCAGACCCTGGCGCTGGAGGGCGAGCGCAACGGCATCCGCGTCAACTGCCTGGCGCCCAGCGCGGCGACCGGCATGACCAACGGCCTGTACACCGCCGAAGACCTGGCCGGCCTCGACCCGTCCCTGGTCAGCCCCGCCGTCGTGGTCCTGGCCAGCGAGGACGCGCCGACCCGCGCGGTGCTGCTGGCGGGCGCGGGCAGCTTCGAGCAGGCCCACGTCACAATGACCGAGGGCGTGTACCTCGGCGCGGGCGAAGCCGTCGCCGACACCCTGCTCCAGCGCCTCCCTGAGGTGGCCAGGCGGGACCGGGAGACCGTGCCGGACCGTGGCGAGGCCCAGTACCGGCACGAAGTGGGCAAGCTGGTCGCCCGTACGGAGGCCGCATGAGCGCGCCCGTCTACATCGTCGCCGCCCGGCGCACCGCCATCGGGACCTTCGGCGGCTCGCTGAAGGACCAGACCCCGTGCGGCCTGGCCGCCCTGGTCACGCGTGACGCGCTGGCCGCCGGCGGCGTGGCGCCGACCGAGGTCGGCCACGTCGTGTTCGGTCAGGTGATCCCGACCGCGCCGCGCGACGCCTATCTGGCGCGCGTCGCGACCCTGGAGGCGGGGCTGCCGCAGCACGTGCCGGCCATGACGCTCAACCGCCTGTGCGGCTCGGGACTGCAGGCCGTCGTCTCGGCGGCGCAGTTGCTGATGCTCGGCGACGCCGAGGTGGCGGTGGCCGGCGGCGCCGAGGTGATGAGCCGCGCGCCCTACTTCGCGCCGGCGGCGCGCTGGGGCCAGAAGATGGGCGACGCCATGCTGGTCGACGGGCTGAACGGCGCCCTGACCGATCCCTTCGGCGGCGGGCTGATGGGCGTCACCGCCGAGAACGTGGCCGAGCGGCACGGGATCGATCGCGCGCGCCAGGACGCCTACGCGATTGAAAGCCACCGGCGCGCCGCCCAGGCGATCGCCGAGGGGCGCTTCGCCTCCCAGATCGTTCCGGTCGAGGTGAAGGCTGGCAAGGCCGTCCGGACCTTCGAGGTGGACGAGCACGTCCGGGGCGACGCCAACCTGGCCGACCTGGTCAGGCTGCGCACGATCTTCCGCGAGGGCGGCACGGTCACGGCCGGCAACGCCTCGGGCGTCAATGACGGCGCCGCGGCGCTGGTGCTGGCGACGGAGGCCGCCGTGACGCGCCAGGGCCTGCGTCCGCTGGCGCGGATCGTCGCCTACGGCCACGCCGGGGTCGATCCGAACTTCATGGGCATGGGCCCGGTCCCGGCCGTGCAGGCGGCGCTGGCCCGGGCCGGCCTGTCGGCGGCCGACATGGACGTGATCGAGTCCAACGAGGCGTTCGCCGCCCAGGCCTGCGCCGTCGCGGACGCGCTGGGCCTCGATCCGGCCAGGACCAATCCGAACGGCAGCGGCATCTCGCTCGGTCACCCCGTGGGCGCGACCGGCGCGGTCATCGCCACCAAGCTGGTGCACGAGCTGGAACGGGTGCAGGGGCGCTACGGCCTGGCCACCATGTGCATCGGCGGCGGCCAGGGGATCGCGCTGATCGTCGAGCGGGCCTGACGGCCCGCTCAATCGCCTGTCAGGCCCCGCCGTGGGCGGCGCGGAGCTGGATCTTGTCGATCTTGCCCGTCGCCGCCAGCGGCATGTTGGGCAGGCGCACGACGGCGTCCGGCACCCACCAGGAAGCGACCTGGCCGCGCACGGAATCCAGCAGGGCCTTGTCCGAAATCTCGTGCCCGTCGCGCAGCTCGACCAGCAGGATCGGGCGCTCGCTCCACTTGACGTCGGCGCGCCCGATCACCGCCGCGAGGGCGACCTCGGGCAGGCTGCAGACGATGGATTCGATCTCGGCCGGGTTGATCCACTCGCCGCCGGACTTGATCAGGTCCTTCGCCCGGCCGGTGATGGTCAGGTTGCCCTTGCGGTCGATGCGGGCGAGATCGCCGGTGTCGAACCAGCCGTCCGCGTTGGTGGCGTTGTGGCTCTGGCCGAAATAGCGCTCGATCACGGCCGCGCCACGCACGTGCAGGCGGCCCTCCTGGTCGCGTTGCTCGGCCAGCGGCGCGCCGGTCTCGTCGGCCAGCATCAGGTCCACGCCCAGCGCCGGACGTCCCGAGACCGCGGCCGCGCGATCCGGCTCGCCGATGACGCCGAACACGCCGACGGGCGACAGCTCGGTCATGCCCCAGCTGTTCTGGACGACCACGCCCAGCTCGCGCTCCAGGCGCTCCATCAGGGCCGGCGGGGTCGCCGCGCCGCCCAGGATGATCCGCTGCAGCGAGGGCAGCTTCGCGCCGACAGCCTCCAGGTGCTCGCACAGGCCCAGGAAGACGGTCGGCACCCCGACCGCGATGGTCACGCCCTCGGCGGCGATCAGGCGGGCCAGGCTGGCGCCGTCGGTGTGACGGCCGGGCAGGACCATCTTGCTGCCGGCGGCCGGCAGGGCGAACGGCAGGCCCCAGGCGTTGGCGTGGAACAGCGGTACGATCGGCATCACGACGTCGACCGTGCGCGCGCCCAGCACGTCGGCCTGCAGCATCTTGAGGGTGTGCAGGTAGCTGGAGCGGTGGGTGTAGGTCACGCCCTTGGGCGCGCCGGTCGAGCCGGAGGTGAAGCACAGGCCCGACGGCGCGGTCTCGTCGAACTCGCCCCACGCGACGTCGGCGGCGGCGGTCGCGATCAGCGGGTCGAGCTCCTGCACCAGGGCCCGCGGATGGGACGCCGTCGTCGGGCCGTCGATGACCAGGATGCGCTCCAGGCCCTGCGCGTGATCGGCCACCTCGAGGGCGAGCTTCAGCAGGTCGGCGCTGACCACCGCGATGCGGGCGCCGGACTGATCCAGCATCCAGGCCAGTTGCACGGCGGTCAGGCGCGGATTGAGCGTGTGGCAGACCGCGCCCATGCCCATGATGGCGAACCAGGCTTCGACGTGGGCCTGGGTGTTCCAGGCCAGGGTGGCGACCCGCTGGCCCTTCTCGACGCCGAAGCCGGCGAGCACGCCGGAGGTCCGGCGGGCGCGACCGTGCAGGTCCGCATAGCCGATCCGGGCGTTCTCACGCCCCTCGCGCGCGGTCACGACCTCCGCTTCTGGATGCCATTTCGCGGCGTAGTCCAGGATCTTGTCGAGGGTCAGGGCGAACGATTGGATGCTGCCGTCGATCATGGCGCTGTCCTGTACTAGAGCGGGCGGGCAGGGCCTGGCCGAGCCGAGGTACGCTTCGGTCGGTGGGGCGCGTCGGCGGTCAGCCGATCACCTTCATCAGCCTGAGCCAGAGTTGCTGGTCGAAATCGGGGTCGTTGGTGGCCGCGCCGGTCCGCACGACGATCAGCTTGCGGCTGGGCACGACGTAGAGGCGACGGTCGAACAGGCCGAGCGCGCCGACCAGGTCCGCGGGCGCCGCGGGGATCAACTGACCTTCGCTGCGCGCGGCCTGGGCGCGGACGGTGTAGGCGCCGCCGTTCAGCCACCACAGCCGGCCGTAGGACGGATTGGTGGTCGAGCGGGTGAACAGGGCGTCCAGCTGCGCCTTGGACACGACGCGCGTGCCGTTGTCCGCGACCCCGCCGTTCAGGACCATCAATCCGAACATCGCGACGTCGCGGGGCGTGGTCACCAGCCCGGTGTCGTTGCCGACGGACGCCAGGGCGGCCGGACGCTTGCGCCAGGCGGTGTCCTTCATGCCGGCCGGCGCGGTCAGCCAGTCGTGGGTGATCGTCTCGAGCGGTTGCTTGGCCGCCGCCGTGATGATCCGCTTGGTGATCGCATAGACCGGCGTGTTGTAGAAAAAGACAGTGTTCGGCGGCGCGACGTAGGCGAATTTCTCGTCGAGCCCCGAGCTCATCGTCAGGACGTCGATGACCCGGATCTTCGCTTCCTGCTCGGCGGAGGCTTTGGACCAGCCCTGGCCGAGGTAGGTGGAGACGGGCGCCTCGATGTCGAGCAGTCCCTTGTCGATGGCGATCGCCACCAGGACCGCGACAAAGCTCTTCTGCTGGGAGGCGACATCCTCAAGCAGGGCGCCGTCGGCGCTGGGGCCGTAGGTGAAGGCGGCGAACACCGGATCCGACTCCGGCCCCGGCCAGGCCTGGTTGATCAGCACCTTGCCGTTCTGGATGACGATGAACCCCGTGGAGTTCTTCCTGCGGAGATAGTCGAGCAGGTTCTTCAGATCTTCAGGCTGGGCCGCTGCGGGGACGGCGGCCGGAGCAGGCGCCGCACAAGCGACTGGCGCGGCCGCGAGGAAGGCGGCGAGGGCGCAAGCGAAACCACGGCCGAGCGCGCGTGACATCAGTTCGATCTCCGTCCGGCGACCGCGCGCCGTTTGGTGGTCGGGCTCGGCGTCGTCGCGGAGACGTCCCGCTTAACGCGTGGGCCGCGCGCCAGCATGATGCGCGCCACCTCGCCCTGCATGAAGTAAAGGATCTCGCGCGCCGCCTGGCTGGCCTTGTCCGGATCGCGCTCGAGCAGGCCGGCGCGGACGCTGCGCCAATGCTCGTAGGGGCCCGGGCCGTTGGCGTTCACCGCCAGGGCGACGTAGGAGAAGTGGAAGCGGGTCTTGCGGCGGATGGAGGCGGTCATGCGCTGGGCGTCCGCGCTGCCGTATTCCATCATGTCGCTGAAGATCGCTTCGCTGACCTCGATGATCTGGTCCGACGGGGCGCCGCTCTCCGCGTCGCTCAACAGCCGGTCGATCTTCTTCAGAATGTTGCGGATGGCGCTGTCCGGCGCCCGCATGCAGGCGAAACGCGCCGCCAGGCCGTAAAGCGCGGCGCGGACCTCATAGAGATCGAAGACCTCTTCGACCGTCGTCGCCGACACGCGCGCGCCGCGGTTTTCCTCGATCTCGATCAGGCCGTCGTCGGCCAGGGCGCGCAGGGCGCGGCGCACGGTCGAGCGTCCGACGCCGAACTCGTCGCACAGCCGGACCTCGCGCAGCCATTCGCCCGGCGGGATTTCGCTCTTCTGGATCCGGGTCCGCAGGGTCTGCGCGACCTCCTCGGCGGTCGGCGCGACGCTCGCAACCGCCTCGTTTTGCTCGGTTTTCGGTGTGCGCGCCACGGAATCGCCCCCCTGCAGGCCCGCGGCATTCAGCCGGGGCTCCGCCAGTCTCGCATTGGGCATTCCTATTTCGCGCTGCATGACCGGGCAAGTAACTTGTCTGACCTAACGGCCTGATTGTTGTACAATTAGAAGAGCTTCGGCTTTCGCCGGCTGTCGCGGCGGCCCGGTCGGGCCGCCGCGAGCCGGTTCAGGCCGGCCGGATCACCAGCGGTAGGAGACGCTCACCCCGACGGTGCGCGGGCGGCTGTAGCGGTTGGCCAGCGGAATGGCGCCCTGCTGCAGCTTGAGGACCGGGATGACTTCGTCGGTGGCGTTTTTCACGAAGAAGGCCACCTCCGTCCGGCGGAAATCGACGCCGGTGCGCAGGTCGACGTTGTCGAGATCCTCGAGCGGGATGAACGGCGCGGCCGCGGTCACGGTGTCCTGTCCGCCGCCACGCTGCCCGTTGTAGGCGACGTTGAAGAAGCCGTTCAGGTCGCCGACGAGCGGGCGGCGGTAGTTCACGTTGGCCGACATGGTCCAGTCGGGCATCTGGGCGACCTGGCTGTCCAGGATCGGCGCGCCGGGGACCGACGCCACTTCTTCCCACTTCGCGGACTGGTGCGCGCCGTTGAGGCTGAGCATCAGCCGGCCTTCGCCGATCCGGAAGTTGGAATCGAGGGCGGCCTCGATGCCTTTGATCCGGACCGTGCCGCCGTTGATGTTGAAGATCTGGCCGGCCTGCGCGCAGACGTTGGCCACGGTGCAGCCGTCCAGCACGCTGGCGATCGCGTCGGTGGTTTCCGAGGTGTAGGCCGAGAGGCGGAAGAACACGTGCTTGGTGACGTCGGACTTCAGGCCGACCTCGTAGCTGGTGGTGTTTTCGTTCTCATAGGCCGGACGCAGCGGGTTGGGCGCCACGGCGACGGCCGTCCCGTTGTTCACGCCGCCGGCGCGGTAGCCCGTGCCGGTACGGGCGTAGATGAGCGCCGGCACCGGTCCGTGCAGGCGATAGCTGGCCGAGGCCGCATAGCTCAGATTGTTCTGCTCGAACTCGTAGGTCGTCGGCGTGCCGACCGGCGTGGTCGTGTAGAGGCGGAAGTCGCTCTGGCTGGCGGTCTTGTCGTCGCGCGAGTAGCGCAGCTCGCCGTCCAGCGAGAGGTCGCCGATCTGGTACTTGAGCGAGCCGTAGACTGCGGCCGAGCGATACTCCGACGGGACCAGGCGGTGGGTGCCGAAGGCCAGCGGGAAGGTCGTCGGACAGGTCAGAGCGGTCGGCTTCAGCCGATAGCAGATCGGCGCCGTCGGCGTGCCGCCGCAGATGCCGGACGAGGCGGTCAGCGCGCAGGGGCTGGTCGTCACGTCGCGGACGTAGGTGTCGTCCTGCGCCAGGTATTCGGCGCCGGCCAGCCATTGCAGGTCGCCGTCGATCGCGTCGCCGGTGATGTGGACGTCCTGGTAGAAGGTCTCGTCCTTGGCGTCGGTGTACGTCCCGCCCAGCGGATAGAGGCCGATCTCGTTCAGCGACTGGAACATCGCCTCGGTCGCGAGGTCGACCGCGGCGGAGAAGTGCTGCTGCGAGCGCGAGCGCAGCGCCATCGTCGTGGACGTCAGGGCGCCCCAGCCCAGGTCGTACTTGGCGGTCAGCATCGCGCGGTCGACCTTCTGGTGCAGGTCGTTCAGCGTGTCTTGCGGGATGTCGTAGCGGGGACCGGTGTAGCCGAGCGGAATCGTGGCGATCTGGCCCGCCGGGACCACCCATTGGTTGGCGAAGGTCGGCAGGTTCATGTCCTGCGAGTCGACCAGCAGGTTCACGTCCAGCGGGCCATCGGTGTAGCGGATCTGGCCGCGCACGATGTAGCCGTCGGTGTGGTCGTAGTACTTGTTCTGGTTGGGGTTGTAGTATTGACCGGCCCCTTGGCCGGTGACCTGGGCGCCGAGGCGGACCGCCACCTTGTCGCTCAGCTGCTGGTTGACGACGCCTTCCATCCGCAGCTGCTCGAGGTCGTCGGTGTAGGTCGCCGACACGCGTCCGCCGTTGCGCTGCTGCGGCTGGGCCAGGACGACGTTGACGCTGCCGTATTCGGAGTTGCGGCCGTAGAGCGCGCCCTGCGGGCCTTCCAGGACCTCGATGCGCGCCAGGTCGAAGTAGTCGATGCGCTTGAAGTTGCGCCCGCCGAGCGTGCTGCTGCCGACATAGGCGCCGTTCACGAACAGGCCGACGCCCGAGTCCGCGCTGGTCGCGCGCTGGGTGCCCGAGCCGCGGATCGACACTTCGGCCAGGTTTTCGCTCTGCAGGCCGTTGAAGCGGGCGCCGGGCACGGTCTGGAGAAGATCGCCGACCCCCTCGATCGGGCTCTTCGCCTCGAGCTGTTCGGCCGACATCGCCGTGATCGTGCTGGGCACGTCGCGGACGGCCTCTTCGCGGCGGCGCGCCGTGACGACGACGTCGCCGAGCTCGGTGGCCTTGTCCTTATCCGTCGCGGCCGTGTCGGCCGCCGTCGAACCGGCGCTCTGGGCTTGGGCCATCACGACCCCGGGGCTCATCGCCGCGATCAGCGCGACGGACGAGCACGCAAGCAAGCGGACCTTCCTCATTCACTCCCCCCTTATTCGTGCCGTCGATCTCCGCCGCGGCTAAGCTGAACCATTCTCCCTGTCCCACCTTCCTGTCAAGATTGTACGACAATTCACGCTTCACGGTGTGGCGCCGCGGTCAGCCTTGCGTATCAATGGTGTCCGAACGGTTGGCGTAACGGCGCTCTGAGCGAGCCCGCGGGCGAACGGCCGAAGGGCCTGCCATACAAGGGGGCGTCGGGCTTGTCGGGCGGAGCGCCGGCTGTCGCTAGTTGTCAGACAAGTGACGCGCTCTTGTCGTGCAATTGCTTGACATCCGCCAATCGCCGAAAGACGCTCGGCCCCAGAGCGTCATCAAGAACGCCAAGGGGAGCGGATGTCCGTGTCGAAGACCGCCGGCAAAGCGCCCGGCCCGAAGATCGCGATCATGGCCTCGGCCGGGGCCGCCGTCGAATGGTACGACTTCTTCATCTACGGCACGGCGGCGGCGCTCGTCTTCCCGCACCTGTTCTTCCCGGCCGATCTTCCCCCCTTCGTGGCGCAGATCGCGTCCTTCAGCACCTTCGCCGTCGGCTTCATCGCCCGCCCGCTGGGGGGAATGCTGTTCGGCCATTTCGGCGACATGCACGGGCGCAAGCGCGCCCTGGTGGTGGCCATGTTCCTGATGGGCCTCTCGACCGTGCTGATCGGGTTCTTGCCCGGCTATGCCGACGTCGGCGTCGCCGCGCCGCTGGCGCTGGTGGCCTTGCGTTTCATCCAGGGCCTGGCCGTTGGCGGCCAGTGGGGCGGCGCAGCCCTGCTGGCGATCGAGAGCGCGCCCGCCGGCCGGCGCGGCTTCTACGGCAGTTTCGTGCAGGTCGGCGTGCCGCTGGGCGTCGTGCTCGCCAACGCCGTGTTCCTGGCCGTCAGCGCGACGCTCGCCGAAGACAGCTTCATGGCCTGGGGCTGGCGGGTCGGCTTCATCCTCAGCGTGGTGCTGATCTTCATCGGCCTCGCCGTGCACCTGGGCGTGACGGAACCGGCGGCCGAAAAGTCCGCTGAGCCGGGGCCGCAAGCCGGCGCGCGGCGTCGTTCGCCGCTGATGGAGGCGGCGCGCGGACATTGGCGGACCATCCTGCTCGCCGGCGGCGCCTTCGTGGCCAACAACGTCTGTTTCTACGTCGCCATCACCTACGCCATCGCCTACGGCACCACGACCGTGGGGCTCGAGCGAGACGTCGTGCTGTCGGCGGTGATGGCCGGGAGCGCGCTGATGATCCCGGTGCTGCTGCTGTGTGGCGCGGCCTCCGACCGGTTCGGCCGGCGCGGGATCTTCCTGCTCGGCGCCCTGCTCTCGGGCGTGTGGGCCTTCGTGGTGTTTCCGCTGCTGGAGTCCGGCTCGGTCCCGGCCGTCTTCCTGGCGATCGCCGGCCAGCTGGTGTTCGTCAGCATGATGTACGGGCCGCAGGCGGCGCTGTTCGCCGAGCTGTTCCCCAAGTCGGTGCGCTACTCGGGTGCGTCGCTGGGCTACCAGATCGGCGCCGTGGTCGGCGGCGGCCTGGCGCCGATCATCGCCACCGCCCTGTTCGCCGAATACCAGTCGAGCCAGCCGATCTCGGTCTACCTGGCTTCCATGTGCGCGATTTCCTTCCTCAGCGTGCTCTTCCTCGGGCGCCGTCGGGGCGGCGACGTCGCGGATCAGAGCGCGTCCGTCGCGCAAGGCCAGATCGGATAGTGGCGATGATCGACACCAACAGACGAGCCTTCCTCGGCGCGGGCGCGCTGCTCTCGCTGAGCGCGACGAGCGCCGGCGCGGCGACTGCGCCCGCGGCCGGCGACTCCATTGAGGCGGACCTGCGCCGCTATGTCGGCCATGGCGAGAAGCGCGCCGGCGGCGCCGGCGACACGGCCTGCGGCGAGTGGCTGGCGGGCGAGCTCGCGAAGGCCGGCTACGCGATCCAGCGGCAGACCTTCTCGGCGCCCTTCTTCGAGACGGCGCGCGCGGACCTGGTCAGCGGGCAAACGACCGCGCCGGTCTATCCCCAGCCGATCGTCGTTCCGACCGGTCCCGGCGGGGTCTCCGGCCCCCTGGTCCGGGTGGATTCCGCCGGCCGTTTCGCCGGGTCCCTGAAGGGGGCGATCGCGCTCGTGGACCTGGCGCACGCGCGCTGGTCGACGATGATGGCGCCGGGCGCGCGCGGGCCGATCGAGGCGGCGTTCAAGGCCGGAGCGACGGCCGTCGTGGCGATCACCAACGGGCCCACCGGCAAGGTGATCGCGCTGAACGCCGACGGCCGCGCGCCGATGTTCACGGGGCCGGTCGCCCTGATCGCGCCCGAGCAGGCCGGCGGCTTCCTGGCCGCCGCCATGCAGGGCCAGGAGGCGCGACTGACCATCGAGGGGCAGGGCGGCCAGCGGCCGGCCTTCAACTTCGTCGGCCGGATCGATCGCGGCAAAGGGCGCTGGCTGGCGGTGTCGACGCCGCGGTCGGGCTGGTTCGGCTGCGCCGCGGAGCGCGGGCCGGGGGTGGCCGTCTGGCTGCACCTGGCGCGCTGGGCGGCGGGCGCGCTGAAGGACTACGACCTCGCCTTCGTCTGCAACACCGGCCACGAGTACGAATACCTCGGCGCGGCCGAGGCCATGAAAGAGATCGCCCCGCCGCCTTCAGCGACCCGCTTCTGGCTGCACCTGGGCGCCAACGTCGCGGCGCGGGACTGGCTCGATACGCCCGGCCGCCCGGCCCCCCTGCCCGGCGTCGACAGCCAGCGGGTCCTTTCCGTTTCGCCGGCGCTTCTGCCGCTGGCCCGCACCCTCTTCGCCGGCCAGCCCGGTTACGAGGCGCCGGTGTCCAGCGAGGTCATGGCGGCGGGCGAGCTCGTCGAGGTCATCAAGGCCGGCTACGCGCCGGCGGCGGGCGTCTTCGGCATCCACCGCTATCACCACACCGCCGAGGACGACGAGCGCTGCCTGAACGTGCCCGCGACCGTCGCCGCCGCGGCGGGCTTCCGCAAACTGCTCCAGGAAGTCGCCGCCGGGCGCGGGTGATCCGGCGCATGCGGGGGCGGCGGGCCTGGCGACCATATGCTGGTCGCCAGGCCCGACCGACTATCGCCGATCCGGCAGACGCTGCAGGCGTTTCTGCGCCACCATCGGGTACAGCTGGCCGCCGTGGTAGGTGACGACCCCGCACATTCGGTCGCCCGCGCCGGAAAGCGTGGCGTTGAGAGTGACGTCGCCCTCGAGCGATGCCACGATCATCTGAACCTTCCGATCGCTCACCGTCGCGCTCCGAATGACGACAGGCGCGGTCCGCACGGGCGTCAGCGTTCCGCCATAACGCCCGTCGAGCCGGCCGACAGTCAGGAGGCCGAAACTCGGGACGCCGCCCACGTCCATATAGAAGTCCCACAGCCCGGCCAGGTCCGGCTCACCAGCGGCGGCGCCCGACGCGGGGGAAGGATCCTGGGCGCAGGTGGGCTTGAGAACCGTAGTGTCCTGCGCAAAGCCCGCGGCGGGGACAGCGATGACGAGCATCAAGGCGCAGGCGAAAAGTCCGTGTCGCATCTGGGCTCCGGTAGAACGGCTTAGAGTTCGCCGCCCTCTCGCCCGGCTGAGCGGCCTGGACAACGGCCCAATCCGCCAACGCCATTCGCGCGTCCCTGATTTACGGCAATGCTACAGGCCCGGGGGCATCCGATGCGACGAGCCGGCCAGGGCCGTCAGGAGCTCCGCGCTTCGAGGCCCGAGCGAACCGCCGCGAGGTAGGTTCTCCCGACCGGTACGGTCATGCCGCCGGTGAGCTCGATGAGCGTCTGTTGGCCGTCGCGGCGCAATCCGGCGACCGCCTTGCGCGCGACCCACCAACGTCTGTGCGCCTGAAAGCCGAGCTGCGCCGGAATGATCCGAACGGCTTCGCTGAGCCGCATGTGGATGAGAGCCGAACCCAGGCGTGTGTGGACCAGCAGATAATGGTCCTGCGCTTCGAGGGCCAACAGGTCCCGTCCCAGCCGGCCAGGCACGCGCGCGAAGAACTGATCGGCGTTCGCGTCTTCCGCGGGAGGCGCTGGACTGTGCGAGGCGAGAAACGGCCATACCGCAACGCCGGCGATGATCAGCTGGACCGACGCTACGGAAAGGTAGAGCGACACCAGCCGTCCCGGCGGCGTCGAGCGTTCGGGAAGCAGCGCTTCGAGCGCCCACGCCACGACGAACATCATCGGCAGAGTGGAGATCAATCCCACGAGGACGATCGCGGCGATCTTGGGCAGGCGAGCGAACGCCGGCGCAGGACGAAGGATTTGCAGGGTGGCGATCGCCAGCGCGTAGCCCGTCGCCACACAGCCGAACCAGAAGGCGTAGCGTTCGGGGTGCGCCAGCGACCGAAACGAGCCGAACGGCCCCGCGAACCCCAGAAACACCCCCAGGGCGATCGCCCCGTAGACGCTGGTGAAGAGCGGGGAGCTCCAGGTGCGGAGAGGGATCGAGGGCATCTTGCGGCGTTGGCGAAAAGCGAACGCTAATCACGGAAACCGGTGTTGTCGAGCCGGCCGGACGCGGGCGAGACGCTCACCTCACCGGCCGGTCGGCGCCGGCGTCCGTCGCGCGCCGAAGGACGGTCTGGACCTGTCCGGCGGCCGTCCGGGTCGGGCCGTAGCGAAGCTCGGCGCTTCGCCGGGATTCCCTGGCTGGAAGGAGTGGTGCCGCCTAGGTGACTCGAACACCTGACCTACGCATTACGAATGCGCCGCTCTACCGGCTGAGCTAAGGCGGCCCCTTACGCCGGTCCCGCTCGCGCGGGAGGACGGTCGATTTACACGGACCCCGGCGTCTTGCCAAGGCCGCCCGCGCGGGCGGTCGATTAAGTCGTCGGCTTGCCGCGGCCGCCGCCGGTGCGGCCGGCGCCGGAGCGGCGG